>MVQO01000043.1 GCA_002067585.1 Syntrophorhabdus sp. PtaB.Bin027 | reverse complement strand
GTCATTTTACCTTGTCAATCACAATAATTTCTTTGATAATACTTTCTAAAACTCAAATAAGGTCATACCTGACAACCGATAAAATGTTCAATTCTTATAAATTCTCAGTAATATGTTTAAAACTCATACATTCAATATCATTGCGAAAGTAAGCACCCTGCACTGTTAACGGCATTAATAGTAATCCATTTTTTGTTGCCACAACCAGGTTGTTTTACCTATGGCTATGCGATAATAAACAGACGGGAAATAGACGTATCTAATCTTTCATCCGAAATCATGCAATACCACTTGCTTTATGTGACATAACCCGATAACATTTCGCCATATTTTAACCAATGCGCCATTACATCAAACGGGTGAGGAAAAAAGAACAGATGGAAGACCTCCAGATAGAATACAGCGACCGGGATATCACTCCGTGGGGTGGGATGAAGTTGATGAAGAATCTTGTGGATCAAACAGCAATCAAAGCATATATGAACACACTCGATCTTCCTGAACCGGGGTCTAACCGGGGATATGATCCGATCGATATCATTGAGAGCTTTTGGGTCAGTGTGTGGATAGGTGCAAGCAGATTTACCCATAGTTCCTGGTTGAGATACGACAATGTCTTGAAGAAGATCTTCGCGTGGAAAGAAGTGCCCTCACAGAGCACCTTTAGCAGGATCTTTCATAAGTTCACCTGGAAGCGAAACGATGCCGTTTTCCCTTCCCTGCAACGGTGGTTCTTCGAACAACTTCACTTCAACAACATGACCCTTGATTTGGACAGCAGCGTTGTCACGAGATACGGAGAACAGGAGGGGGCAAAAATCGGCTATAATCCCCGCAAACCAGGGCGACCTTCCCATCATCCCCTTGTCGCCTTTACACCCGAGATGAGAATGGTAGTGAACGCCTGGCTGCGTCCTGGCAATACAGCAGATTTGAGCAACTACCGATCGTTTCTCGATGAGACATTTTCTATTTTGTCGAATAAGAAGGTGGGGCTCATCCGGGCCGACAGTGGCTTTTTCGCCAATGGCTTCATGGAATATTGTGAAGAACGGAATCTCAACTACATTAATGCGGTTAAGTTCTACAAACCTATTAAAAATGAAGTATTCCGTCAGAAAGGATGGGTAGCTCTCTATGATGGCATAGAGATAACTGACTGGTCCTTTCGTCTTCCCGGATGGTCTCGTCCCCGCCGGATGATTGCTGTGAGAAAAAACCTGTCAAAGCGCCCCAAGTCCGGCGGGAAGCTTTTGCTCTGGGATGGAATAGACGAACGATACCGCTTTAGTGTATTCGTTACCAACCTTGATCTGCCGGCTCAGATGGTATGGAACCTTTATCGGGATAGAGCTGATGCGGAAAACAGGATTAAAGAACTCAAGTATGATTTTGGCATTGACAGCTTCTGCCTGAGTTCCTTCTTTGCAACTGAGGCGGCTTTTCGGCTAATCATGGTTGCGTATAACCTCTTAAGCCTCTTCAGACAGATAGTGCTCCGTGAAAGAAAACAATCCACTTTAAAAACACTCCGGTTCAAATGCTTTGCATTAGGAGCATGGATGACAAAACATTCCCGCCAGAACATCCTAAAGATTGCCCTTGCGAGAGAAAAACGTGCCTGGTTGGATGGATTATTCGATATTACACGGTCAGCGAGACCACCTTACAGATGTTCTAATGCATGATTTGGGTTAAAGACATGAATGATCGGATGCAAGCCACAACCGCCATCAGCGCCGTAACCATAGTGCAGGCGCCACTCAAACACCGGCGCTCACAGGGCCGGGAATATCGTCATCGAATTAATGTCTGCTCTGTTTTCTTTGTAATTAGATGGGCTCAGAAAAACATCTCGAAGCGGTCATTCGCTGCCTTGCAGATAGGACAAGTATCAGGTGCCTGCTCACGGGCACAAAGGTAGCCACACACTTTGCACCTCCAGACAGGATAGGCCAAATTCTTTTTTTGTCCCAGCGAGTCCAACGGGCTCAATGCCTTTTTTTCTTGAGATGAAAATCGTCTTTCAGGGACAGGCTCAAACTTTTTTTCACCCCTTGCCACGGCTTCAGACACATAAAGGGCGCAATAACATGAGCCGAATTCACTCACATCCAGGTCTCGATAGTCGCAGGGACAGATAATATCCATATCCTTCCATTTGTCGCCTTCGGAAAGCCTGCAGGGGCACGAGTTGTAGCCATATCGTTTCTGATTTACTATTAGTCCCTTGATAAGTTCTGTTACGAAAGCTTCGTCCGTATTTAAGTTGTACCCTGATGCCTGTGCATCTTTTTTCAGTTTATCAAATAATTCCTGAACTTCATCTGGCATTATGCTCTTCGTGCAGTTCATACCGTATCTATCGCTTCCTTTATTTCATCCTCTTTGTAGCCAATCACACATTTCTTGCCATGAACAACCAGAGAGGGAAATGAACACTTGGGGTTCCACCGCTTCACTTCTTCAAGGGCCTGTTCTTTCTCCTCACCCTGAAGCTGGTCAACATAGACATAGTCAAAACCAATATTCATTTTTTCAAGAAGTGCTTTTGTCATTTTACACCAGACACATGTGCTCAGGGCATAGAGCTGAATGCTCCCCCTATCTTCTCCATCAACGCGTTGTTTAGCCATGTTTCACCTCTGCTGTATTTGTACACTTTTATTTACTTTTACATCTGTGCTAATAGTCTTAGTCTGTGAGTTAGCACCACAAATTCTGTTCCTTCAAAAACCTGAATATAACGATTCACCAATTCTATCCTGATAACATTTTTTCAGATTTGCAACCCCAGAGACAGGGCACAAAGGCCCGTGCAGACCAACATAATCCTCCTCAAGGTACTCGCGGTCAAATTCGTATGCCACGAGGGTTTTTTCTCGGAGGGCAACATCTATTGAAATTGATGCACCATAATACATCTTATTTATAGACCAGAAGCGAATATACCATGCTTTTGGGCTTGCATCTGTGTGGCTGAGAATGCCAGAAATCGTCATGCGCCTCCCATTGGCCCCGGACAGAAAACCGGCTAACCCTTGTGTGGCGCACATCGGCAATTGTCTTGGGCATTGATAGCAACTATTTCCATGTTATTTTACCCCGCTTATCACAAAGGCCTACAACCTCTATTTCCCAGGTTTGTCTGTTCAGTGGCCATGGATTGCCTCAACCCAAAAAAATGGGTGTTCGTTGATCTCTGAGTCTGCTCATAATATTCATCTCTTTTTGTACTATATGCGCACATTAAGTAGCCCTATCCTGTTTGTCAATAGATCGAGAATTTGGAATTTTTATTATTAACATGGTTTGTTTGGCACCTTAAAGGGCGGCAATGAAAACACACAACTTAAAAGTTATAGAAGTAATGGTTAAATTAACCGTTTCACTGACATGTGTGTGGCTCTTAAGCCGGAAAGAAATTAAACTAATCAACAGCGAA
>MVQO01000042.1 GCA_002067585.1 Syntrophorhabdus sp. PtaB.Bin027 | reverse complement strand
ATCCTGTTTGTCAGTTCATCCTTGCCGTAGATATGTTCAAACCCCTGTGTTGCCTTTTTCCTCTGTTTCGTGTTTACCTTCATTGTGGCTCCTTTCTCTTTTGAGCTATTTGCCCGTGGATTATTCCACGGTGGGAGCCACACTTCAAGTTTCAAGTAAGAATAGTATATCTTCGAAACTCAGGTTTCGTTGCCCTTCTTGTCTCATGAATGCCGGTGTTGCCGGAGAAGAGGAGATTATACAGCCCATCGGCAATGGCATAGTTGAAGAAGGTGGGAACGCCGAAGAATCTTTTCGATACAAGGTATACGCGCTCTATAAGGATCTTGAGCTTGAGATTGTCCGCGAGGTAGACTGCTGCAAAATAGGAAACCGCCAGGATGATTGCCACTAGGTTCCGTATGCTCGTGTAATGCCGTACACGGATGTTTTCAAGGTTATAGCACTGCTTGATGGAGCGGAATGATTCATCGCATTTCCATCGGGTGAGGTAGATTTCGATAACATGCCAGATGGTCTCTTTGACCTTCATTTTTACGGGACAGTTCGTGAGAAGCATCATGGGTTCTTTCCCGAACCCCTTGGCCACGATAAGAAACAGGGGATACCCATGATTCGGCAGTTTTACCGGCAATGAGGCATACCTGATCGTGACTTTCTGTTCTTTCCCGCCTTCGTATTTAATGATTGCCGCTTCATGGGGACAGGGAAGTGCCGTAGCCAGAGCGTGGCAGTTTTTTCTCACCCCCCGGTGAACAAGGTCCCGTGTTTTTACCAGGGGGATGACGAATCGTTTTTCCTTCCCCTTTTCAAGGAACTTGTCATAGAGCTTCCCCCGATCTCCTCCACGGTCAATGGCATAGATGCCCTTATTCCCAATGTGGAGACTCACCGTATCGATGGCCTTGAAGATCTGGTCGTTTTCGCTTCTGAAGTCTTTTGCCTCGTGAGAGTAAGCTTCCAGGTAAAGGGGAATGACCTTCTTGTGCTCGATATCCGCAGCCACGGCTTTGCAGAGTCAGTATCCCTCGCCGATCTCGTATTCGCTCCCATCATGGATTTTGCAGAGATATTCCATCCTGGAGGCATGCCTTTTCCGTATGTCTCCGGGATCAATGGCAATCACCATATCATCCATAACCTTCGTGTTGCCCAGACGGCATATCTGATTATTGATCTCTGCTGTGAAGTCCTCATCATCGAGATTGCGGGAGAGACGGTCCTCTGTTTTGATGAACGGAATAGACTCCTTCAGCGCGCGGACAATATTGGACAATTTGATGTCCTTCGCCGCCTGTATTCCGTAGACCATCTCTCTGATAAGTCTCTGCTTCGGCTTCGAGAGATCCTTTGCAATGATTCCTGAGAATTTCGACATCTGCCCCTTAATAACCGCTGCTGTCCTGTATTCGCTCGTCATGGCATCTCCATCTCTTGTATTTACCAGCATTGCTACCAGAACTCAGAAGAAAAGTCAGGAAACTTTTTCGGTGAGAAACAGATTCGATTTGTTAAAACAGTCATTTGTTAATAATTACTATCTGTTACTGACCGTAAGACAAGAAAATTAAGGAAACTCCAGTCATGTTGTGTGGATACCTAAATACAGGAAGAAGATGCTTTATGGACAGATCAGAAAAAAGCTTGGACTAATACTAAAAGAACTGGCTCGACAAAAAGAGGGTGTGGTAGTGGAAGGGCATCTTGTGGCAGATCATGTTCATATGCTCATTATCAATTCCGCCGAAATATGCGGTAGCCTAGGTCATAGGTTTTCTCAAAGGGAAGAGCGCCATATGGGTATCAAGAATGTGCGGCAGACGGCGGAACTTCATCGGCCAGAATTTTTGGGCCAGAGGATATTGTGTATCCACGACGGGATTAGATGAAGATGTTGTTCGTGTATATATCAAAAGGCAAGAGGACGAAGATAAGAAACTCGATCATCTGAAAAAGTTCGAAGAATAGAAGCTGCTTTTAGACGGCTCACAGTATTTAACCGCTTTGAGCGGTTCACATTATCAAGCCCCCGGCTTTGCCCGGGGTCAAGTGACTTATTTTGGCTTTATGAGTGTCCGGTTAAAACGGGAGCTACTCCAATTATCTTATCATCATCCATTTATTAGACAGAGTTGTTAAGATTTTCATGTTATTATATAGATAGCCGTTACTAAGGGAGACGCGAGACATAAATTTAATGTCGGTTAAGACATCAAGGATAATTTGGATTGATAACCTGAAGGCGATAGGAATGTTTCTTGTAATTTTTGCTCACCATTCTAATGAGATTCCAAAGGGACTACTACATTATATCTACTCCTTTCATTTACCCCTGTTTCTGTTTGCTTCTGGCACCGTATTCACGCCTCAAAAGTACAAGCATTTTTTAGATCTTTTAGCAAAGAAGGCAAGAACTCTTCTGGTGCATTATTTTATCTTTATTTTCTCTTGCATTTTTGGGTTACTTTCCAATCGGGGGTGCCTCCAATCGATGCGCCCCACGTTCTGGGAGGAATTGTGGGTGTTATTATTTCGTCTCCTGATATAATTTGGATGACACACAATCCTCCGCTTTGGTTCTTGACCTGCCTCTTTATTATAGAAGCAGGGTTTTATCTATGCTATAAATTAAGTTCACAATTCAAAGCATATAAAGCCACGTGCGTGTTCGGTCTTTTTTTTGTTATTGATTTCTATTATTGGACAATTAGACAGACTGTACCTGCCTTTCAGGCTACCATGGAGCTTTGGAACAGCCTTTACAGGAATTGGACTTTTCGGTATTGGATTCTTAGCTAAGGATGCATTAATGTCGCTCTCTAACAGAATATTATTTGGCAAATTTTTATTATTTATTGTTCTGCTTGCTACAAGTCTGGTATTTTCCTACCTCAATGACTTTGTCAATTTAGGAGCCAATAGGATGGGCAGTTACTTCTATTTCTATGTGGCTAGTTTCTCCGGTATAGGACTTTGTATACTAGTCAGCAAGGCTATTCCAGAGAATATGATATTTAGTTTTGTTGGTAGGAACTCGCTGGCGATACTAGCCTTGCATTTACCTGCATATTTAGTAATTCGTGGTGTCGAAAAGGTTATGGTTCGGGTTGTCGGTCTGACCATACCAGGAATGTCTTTATGGAGTATGATGTTCTATTCAATAATTCAACTCCTGATGACAGTCCCGATAATTTATGTCATCAATCGGTACCTTCTGTCAAGGGCCATGTTAATTCCCCACCCCCGGGGGTAGTGTATCATATCTTGTGTCATAAGGGGAAGATCGGGTACCTTCCTTACAAAGAACCACCACATTCTCAAATAAGGAG
>MVQO01000041.1 GCA_002067585.1 Syntrophorhabdus sp. PtaB.Bin027 | reverse complement strand
TAGTCTTTTCAACTTTTTTGGTCAATGTTTAGGATCAAGAATATTTTGCTTCTAAGATTACAACATACATTGGAGGCTTAAGTGAAAAGAATTTTAAGAATATTTGTTTTTTTGGCTTTATTTTCTGGTTTCTTGGTTCCACAAGTAAATGGCGGAGAAAAGGCTTTGCTTTTCCACGCGGGCCTGGGTCAGCGTTCGGCCCTCAACGAGATAAAGAACGTATTTGAAAAGAAACATCCCGAGATAAAAGTAAATTTTTCCTATAAAGGATCCGGCTATTTTATAGCCGATATTACCCGATCAAAGCAGGGAGATCTTTTCATGCCCGGTGAAGAGTTTTATCTTATGCAGGCTGTGGAAAGAGGGTTCGTAACCGACTACAATCCCAAAACCGATATCCCGGCATATTTTGTAACGGTCATTATAACCCCCAAGGGAAATCCGAAAAACATCAAAAGTATAGATGATTTTGCCAAACCTGGCGTTAAAGTAGGTTTGGGAAATCCAAAATCTTGTGCCATTGGAATATGGCATGAAAAGACGTTCAAAAAAGCGGGAATCTGGGATAAGGTTAAGGCAAATGCAACTTTGAGCGCAAAATGTATTCCAGAACTGGGTAATGCAACACAGCACAAGGCTATTGATGCCACTATCGTTTGGGGCACTACAGCAGTCCTGTATCTGCGGGATGTTGAAATTATCCCCATTGAATATAAGTATCGTGGAATAGTCCGACTGCCGGTTGGTATACTCAAGTTTGCTCGTTATAAAAATGAGGCGCGTGAATTGATGAATTTTATACTATCCGATGAGGGAAGGCACATTTTCCACAAGCATGCTTATACGGTTAACAAGGTTATACCTGTTGACAAGAATGGTTTTTGTTTGGATGGCACGACCGACAAAGATATGGGGTATCTTGTAAATGCTGCCAAGGCGGTTAAGGACGAATCCTTCCCTGTCAACACAGAAACTGTTGGTGATTTGATAGATGAGGTTATGAGACAGAGAAAAACGACGCGGGCTGGTGATTGATTGTTGATATAGGGGAGAATAGAATTGGCAGCCAAGGCGCGCGGCGGGTGGTGGCCCACACTTTCTGTAGGGATAACTATCACGATTCTTTTTGCATATGTTCTGATGGTATTGAGTAACTGGATTTACTTGGGTTGGTCCGACACTGTTTATTTTTTTTCAAAATCAAGAATGTGGGAACGATTTTGGCTTACAGTATGGACGTCATTGGCATCAACATTTTTCTCCTTATGTATTGGTATTCCTGCCGGTTATGCACTCTCGCGTTTTACCTTTCCCTATCGCAACTTGATCGCCAGCATCATAGACCTTCCTATAGTGGTTTCTCCAGCAGTGGTTGGAGCGTTTCTCTTTGGGATTACGACTAGATTTCCCTTCGATTTGATTAGCGAACATTATGGAATTTATATCGGAAGAAATGTATACGGTGTACTCCTTGTACAGTTTACAGTGACCGCTGCATTTTGCGCTAGGTTAATGAAGGCAAGTTTCGATATGATACCTACCAGGTTTGAAGCGGTTTCGCGAAGTTTGGGTGCGTCACCTTTAAGAACATTTTTCAGGGTAGTTCTTCCTATGGCGAAAAATGGAATTATTGCCAGCATGATAGTGGTCTGGGCAAGGGCTGCTGCCGAGTGGGAAGGATTGATGTTGTTTGTTGGAGCAACCGAGGGTAAGACCGATATTATGCCTTTTGCCATATACTTGGATTTTAATGCTGGGATGATGGGGTGGGTTACCTCAATGTCTATTGTATGCATACTGATGGCAATATCTGCAATATCTGCCATGAAAATGATCGGAGGAAGAAGTAATGTCTGGTAAGACACCGCGCAGGAAGAGTTTTAATATGCTTTTTTACAGTTTTGCCGGATTTTTGTTCCTCTATTCGGCGTATCTTTTTCTTAGCAATGTGGATCAGCTTTTTGTCACTGAGACAGCGGTTCAAACAGGTGGGATAACGGCCGTCTGGGGTGAAGATAGAGATGTCCTAAATAAATTCGCTGGAGGGTTCTGGAATGATCCTTACTTTTGGAAATCACTCAATCTCACAGTAGTTAGCACACTCATTACTACTTTGATTGCTTCTGTTTTAGGGATTCCTACTGCTTACGTACTTTCACGATATCGTATTCCAGGTATTTCGGCTATCGAAGTCCTCTTTTCTTCGCTTATCGTTATGCCTGGTTCTGTGATTGGTATTTGTTTGATTGTAATGTTCAATTATGGTCCATTATGGAATCTGCAGAATGCAGTTGGATTTAAGTTTGCCCACAGTCTTTTTCCAGGAATGGTTCTCGCCTCCCTTGTACTTTCCTTTGCTTTGGGGCTAAGTGCTTGGAAAGCTGCTTTTGATAGTGTTAATCCCCGTTTCGAGCATGTTGCCCGTTCACTAGGGAGCAGCAGATGGAGAGCATTCAGGACTGTAACCTTGCCTTTGGCTAAAAGCGGCATTATTGCCGGGATTATTCTTGCTTGGACAAGAGCTATGGCTGAATTCAGTGCAGTTTTGTTTTTCTGTGGTACATTTCGAGAGTTGCCTCCGTCACGATTTTCCAATTTTACGAAACTTATTAAAATGGATCAGGCAGATTGGGTATCAGTTGCAGTGTGGGCGCAAGTAGAGTTCGGAAATGTCGAGTACGGTTTTGCGCTTGCCTATGTACTTGTAGTGATTGGAGGAATTTCGGTTTATGTTATGCATCGTATCGGTGCAAAAGGGTATGTATGGTAAGGGGGAAGATATGATTGAACTCACAGACATAAATGGTGATCTCGGAGAATTTTGCCTCCGTGATATCAATCTTACAGTGAACGAAGGCGAATATCTTGCATTACTTGGACCGACAGGGGCAGGGAAGACGGTACTGATAGAATACATTGCAGGGATTCATAACCCGAATAAAGGAAGTATAAAGGTTGATGGTGAAGATATAACTAATCTTTTTATGGAGGACCGGAACATCGGTTATGTACCCCAAGACTATGCGCTTTTTCCAAATTTGACAGTTGAAAAAAATATCTCCTATGGCTTGGAGGCAAGAAGAATGCAACCGGAGCAACTGAACAGCATTGTTTCTGAAATGATCACGAGGCTTGAAATCGATTATATCAAGCACAGGATGCCTCTTCATTTGAGTGGC
>MVQO01000040.1 GCA_002067585.1 Syntrophorhabdus sp. PtaB.Bin027 | reverse complement strand
CAGAACTTTTGCTGGCGCAAAAGACCGTGTTTCCCCATCTATCGACGGTTTGCTCAGGATGACCAGATGTTGTGCTTCATGGAGCTGCCTATTGATGAGTTAACGCTATGTTTAGTAGCGCTATGCATTTGCAGGAAGAATGGGCTATGGTTAAAGACTACACACTCAACTCAACGAAATCCTACCACATTGGGGGTCTGAAAAGTCTCGGATGGGAACTTACCATTTGCAATGCCCTCCAACAGGAGGGAACGCCGCTGAGGAAGTTGCTTACCTGCAATGAATCTTTTGGAAGACTTCTCTATGGTTGTCTATGCACATTCCTACCCCTGTGGAATGTGACACACGTTCTTGAAGTCGGTGGAGGTTACGGCTACCTCATGAAAGACTTTCTGGAAAAAGATAGTTCGCTCAAGGCGTGTATGCTTGACATCTCACCGTTTCTTCTTAATAAACAGCGGGAAACCCTCAAGGGATTTTCAGTTGAATATCGAGAAGGTGATTTCTTGGAAGTGTTGCCAAGCGATCTTTCAGCATTCGACCTTGTCATCATGAATGAGAACCTTGGAGATTTTCCATCCCTCATAAATATTAGAACTGAAGTTTTTGACAGCAAGAATGCCAACAATGATCCTGTTCTAAAATGGGTGCAGGGGATTTTTGAAAAGTATGGTCTGGAACGGCCAGAGGGAAAAGTTTTTAATTTAAATATGGGTGCCATTGAGGCGCTTGAAAAACTTTGCTGTGCAAAAGTTCCCTACATATATATAGGAGAGCACAGTTGTGAGGCTTCTGTTTCAGGGGAAATGAGCTGGCTTTTTCAAATCAAATCAACCGGGAACCCGGAACGGATTACCCTTGCTGGTCACGACGAGTACACAATAAAATTCTCCTACCTCCAAAAAATAGCCAGTTTTCATGGTTACGAGTCTATCCGGGGCCCTTTTGCCGATTTTATACCCCTTACCCTGACAGACGAGGCTCGCTTCGCTCTGATGTACGGTGGCCACTATTCTGATGAAGCAGAGGTGATGAGCCAGTTTGTTGAAGATCTCTATAAATATGAATATCTCATACTAAAGGAAAAGGAGGAGCCAATATGAGTGGGTACCATGAACGAAACTGGGAACCCTTTCCCATGGATTCAATAAAGCGGGTTGATCGACCAACAACCGTTATACACGAAGATCAGGTTAAAAGGGTAGATGAAAGGGAGAGCGGATTCAACAGGGCGTTCAGGGGTGATTTCGGCGAACGTCTCTCTCTGGAAGTCCGCCGGTTTGTTCCCAAGCAACCGGTCTCAGGTGCTCTGCTGTGGATGACCAGCAATATGATGAGGATGGTCGATGGCCTTGTGGCAGCCAGGCATGCACCGCTACCGGAAGACCCGGCTGCCATATCCCGACACATCAAGGAGCTTGCCTATTTTCTCAGGGCTGATGCAGTTGGTATCTGCAAACTTCCCCAGTATGCAGTCTATACCCACAAGTTCCCAAAGGGAGATCCAATCGAATTGAATCATACCTATGCCATCGCTGTGCTCGTTGATCAGGACTGGAGAACAGCGAACGCATTTACCGGAAGTGATTGGATCAGTAA
This sequence comes from Syntrophorhabdus sp. PtaB.Bin027, assembly GCA_002067585.1. Lineage (GTDB taxonomy): Bacteria > Desulfobacterota > Syntrophorhabdia > Syntrophorhabdales > Syntrophorhabdaceae > Syntrophorhabdus. Next base: position 1,562 of record MVQO01000040.1, on the reverse strand, counting down.
TGCCATGAGCTTCCTGGCTTATTCAACCACAGGGTTTATCGCATGCATACTGGCAGAGTATATTCGTCGTCTGGGGTACCCTGCCCGTGCACACCATGCACGAAACTATCAGGTTGTTCTCCCCCCCATCCTTCTGTGGGCAGGGCTTGGTGAGATGGCAAGGATGGGAGACTGCGTTATTCATCCCTTCATGGGACCGCGATTCAAAGGGGCTGTGGTGACCACCGATCTTCCCCTCCTGGTTGATAAGCCGATAGATTTTGGCCTTCAGGATTTCTGTTCCAAATGTAAAAAATGCGCCCGCGAATGTCCGTCCGGCGCCATAAGTTCTGGTGACAAGGTTATGGACAAGGGTTACGAGCACTGGCCGCTCAACGCTGAGCGATGTACAAGAATGCGTGTTGGAAACAAGAGGGGGTCAGGCTGTGGTACATGTCTTAAGGTGTGTCCGTGGAACAAGCCATACACGCTCTTTCACCGGGGAGTGAACTGGACAATGCGCCATTCTGCCCTTGCTCGGAGCCTTGCAATCAAATTCGATGATCTCCTCGGATACGGGAAGCCCCACTACGAAGACAAATGGTGGTTTGACCTGGAGGAGGTGGATGGGATCATCGATGTTCCCCGTTACAGTGTCAAGGATCAAAAGGATTTCAAGCAGGACATAGATTATTAGCAAAACTGTATTTTGCATCTGGGTGAATATGGTATCAGGCATTCCGCACAAATGCGTCCATTTGCACCAGCGGCCTTGCTCGCTCGCAGCCAACGGGAAGGGACGTCTGAATGGGGGACCGTACGTCGCAGTCTCCTTACACGGTGAAGTCATTAACATGATTGGAATTGACATGGAAAGGCATACAGGCTACTATGTAAAACGTTTATGAAGGGCAAAAAGGTAGCATTTTTTGATATTGACAAAACCATCTATGATGGCTATTTGATCTTTCCACTGGCCGAGTACTTCCTTAAAGAGAACGTTGTTGGTAAGGATGTTGTCCATAGTCTGTATAATGACCTGCACCTGTATCGATCACAACAGGTTGATTACGAGACAACCGTCGAGAACTTCAATATTCACTTGGCTAATGGTTTAAAACACCGCGACACTGATTCAATCCTTGCCTTAACAAAGAGCTTTCTCGAGACTGACGAAGGCAATAAGTTTTTTCCCTTTGCAGCCGATCTTATGGAATTGCTGGAACCAACATATGATATCTATTTCGTTACCGGCGAGGTTCAATGCGTCGGGAAAGCAGTTGCAGAGTACTTTGCTGTGCATGGATATGTTTCCACGGAGATGGACATTAAAGATAGTGTGTACACCGGTACCATTCGCAAATCCCTTGCAAGGAAGGAAGGGAAAAGAGATGCTATCAACCACGTCATTCACAAGTACCCCCATGAAGGTTCCCTTGCTTTCGGCGACTCAGAAGGCGATATTGAGATGCTCGATGCAGTAGCGCAGGCCTTTTGCATAAATGCAACAGAAGGTCTCAGGGAAGTTGCACTTTCCAAGGGATGGCATATCGCCAAGCCAGAAACTATTCTTGATGCAGTGA
>MVQO01000039.1 GCA_002067585.1 Syntrophorhabdus sp. PtaB.Bin027 | reverse complement strand
TATTACTATCGGGGACGGGTCATATTTTCATTTGCCGGGGTAGCTCTTGGCATTCTTTCCATCTGTGTCATCATTACCACAATTGATGGAGCAAATAAAAAAGCCAAGGATATATTTGAAGTACTTGGTCCGGATTCTATTATGGTTTGGGGAGGTGGAGAGAGGCAAAGAACAGCGCGAATGAGAGGGAGCACACTTACACTTGCAGATGCAGAAAGCCTTGATAGCATCGAAGGAGTCTACGATTCTGTGAAGACTTATTATGCGAGGCGTCCAACAATGAAGTATAAAGACCGAAAATGGCAGTCTCGTATAATCGGTTCCACGACAAATTACTTTGAATCGATGTCGTGGGACCTTCAGGCAGGCTCTCCTTTCAGTACAGATGATTACAAATATGCAAGGGCTGTGACTGTTATAGGATCGAAGGTATATGATGAGCTTTTTCAGGGTGAAGACGCTATTGGCAAGGTGATCCTTGCAGGCAGGCTTCCCATGACAGTGGTAGGGGTTCTGAAAGAAAGGGGCGGTGGAACCGGAGGCGCACAAATAGATGACAGGGTGATTATGCCGCTTACCACGGTTATGAGCAGGGTTGTTAATGATAAGAAGTATCTGAGCGGGGTGAGGTTAAAGACAAATAGGGATGTGAACGAAACTGTTGCGGACGTGAAGGCCGTGCTTCGGAGAAACCACGGCCTTCAGGGGTCGGCTGAAGATGATTTTACCATAAGGAGTTCACAGGACATAATGAAGTTTGTAACAGTCATATCAGGCCAGCTTCTGCTTTTTCTTGGAATGGCGTCTATAGTCGCGCTTGTGGTAAGTGGTTTTGTGCTTGCCAATCTTTTTTATCTTACTATACAGGAGAGAAGGAAGGATATCGGTATTAGGAGAGCCTACGGAGCGTCAAGAAGGGGTATCCTCCTCTCATTTCTCCTTGAGTCGGTGATCATAACGCTTTTAGGGGGGATAGCCGGTATTTTGCTCAGCCTAGCGCTGGGTGGAACATTCGAGACACTCTTTGATATACCCATGTTGTTTTCATACAAAGTTGTTGTTTTTTCCCTTATGTTCAGTTTTCTTACTGGATTAATTGCGGGTTTTCGGCCAGCATTGAAGGCGAGCAGGATAGAGCCTATTGAGGCAATACGGGGATGAAATACACGCTTGCCTTCTATCTCAGGATAGCCTTCCAGAACCTCATCGTTCATAAGGGTCGGATGATTCTTGCTCTTCTTGGAATACTCTTCGCAGTAATGAGTCTCGTTGCTTTTGGCAATATAAGCAATGGTCTTAAGAAACAGATCGATAGTGAAATAGGCAAATTCGGAAAGAATCTTATTATTCTCAGGTCGGGTTACATGCGTTTCACAGGGAGGGGCGCTATGCCCTTCGGTGATTCAAAGAATTTGAAACTTGAGACTGTCCAGAGAATCGGGGAGTCGGTTCCCGGAATTGTTCAGATCGCACCTTTCTACGACGTATCCTATCCTGCACGCTACGAAGAAAAGACAGTCAATGCAGGTGTTGTCGGTACAACCGAAGCAATGTTTCAGATAAGGAACCTGGATTTGCTTATGGGTACGTATTTTACAGAGGACGATAACGTGAATGGGAGGAAGAAAGCTGTTGTCGGGTACAAGGTATTTGAGAATCTCTTTCAACAGGAGAACCCTATAGGCAAATACATTCTTGTTTACCGAGTCCCAACAGAGGTTATTGGCGTACTAAAAGAAAAAGGGACTGATCTGGCAGGCCAGGATCAGGACCTACAGGTCTATGTGCCCTTGACTTCTATTATGAGGCGGTACAGCAATGTGGATTTCATCAAAGGGGCATATATTCAGATACAGGATAAGATCCCGCTGACTGATATGAAGCAGATCCTGCAGAGCTTTATAAGGACGATTCGTAATATGAAGCCCGAGCAGAAAGATGATTTTTCAGTTTTTACCATGGAAGACATTGTTAAAACACAGGAACAAGGTATCCGTCTGGTATCAATCCTGACAGTGATTGCTTCCATCGTCTCTTTTTTAATAGGAGGACTCGGAATTTTTGCCATCATGCTTCTTTCTATTTCCGAGAGAAAGCTTGAAATAGGCATACGACGGGTTGTGGGCTCGAAGAAAAGGGACATCATTCTGCAGTTTCTTACCGAGTCTGTTGTTGTAGCTCTTATGGGAGGTGCCCTTGGAATCCTGGTGGGTTTTATAATCACTGTCTTCGTAAGCTATTTTGGGAATGTACCGTTTTCGCTTTACCTTGAAAATATCGTAGTCTCACTCTTAATAAGTACACTCGTTGGTATTCTGGCAGGCATCTACCCTGCGGTGCAGGGAACGAAATATGAACCGGTGGCTGTTTTATACGGCTAACAGCCAGAGCTTCCAACCATTAGTCGGTAGCGCGATTCTGTCATACCCTTTTGTTTTTTGCCATACAGATAAGGGTTAAGATGGTTGTTTTATTGGGGATGACATGGTTGAATGTTTTTTGGATGAAGCCTGATAATCAATTGCACGTGTTGGCTAATGGCTACTTTTTCTCTAAACCCTGGAGTGCTTGTTCAGCCAGTGTTTGCAGAATTGTGCCAGAAGAATCCTTTATCACTTGCTGATAAAGCATCTTAGCGTCATCTGATTTTCCCTGTACAGTGTAAATGGTTGCCAGGTAAAGCCTGGCAATCTTATATGCCTTACCTTTTTTTTCTTTAATAAGGGTTTGGAATACATTTTCAGCGTTTGTGAGACTTTCTTGCTTGCCGCCCTGGCTGTATTCTTCAAAGCTTTTTATGCCCTGAAACAGAGTGGTCTGGGATTTCTCCTCCTGTTTACGTGCGTAGACCGCATAACCATAAACCGAAGCAACTGCCAAAACAAATATAACAGCGCCAATGATAAAACCGCGTAAATTCTCCTGGATAAAAATATATGCGTTTTCAATAAACTGGAGAAGAAAGTCTGGTTTTCTAATCAAGTCTTTCGTCTGTTTCTTAGCCATAGTCGGTATTTCACCATAATTAACCAAAGACTGTCAATGTTTAAGTGGACAGGAAAGCAGAACGTGCGGGAAAGGAAGTGAAGTAATAAGGCAAGAAGCGAGACGGAAGGCATGAAGAAATAGG
>MVQO01000038.1 GCA_002067585.1 Syntrophorhabdus sp. PtaB.Bin027 | reverse complement strand
GACACAAGCATGATCGCTATCTAACTGACATACTGGGCAAATATTTCGAGTATACTCCGGTTTGCCCAGAGGTTGAGTATGGTCTTCCGATTCCGAGGGAACCCCTTCGCCTTGTGGGTAAACCGGAAGATGCACGACTTGTCACCCTCAATACAGGGATTGATCATACGGATGGGATGCTGGAATGGGCAAAGGGGAAATTGAAAGAGCTTGAAGAAAAGGATCTTTGCGGATTTGTTTTTAAGAGCAAATCCCCCAGTTCTGGAATGCAGTCGGTAAAGGTTTATGGACCATCAGGCGTGCCTGTTCGCAAAGGTGTAGGTATCTTTGCCGGCGCTTTCACGAAACGTTTCCCTAATTTGCCCGTAGAGGAAGATGAACGTCTCTATAACACGGTCCTAAGAGAAAATTTCATGGAACGGGTTTTTGTATATAAACGCTGGCAGGACATGTTACGTGAAGGAAAAAATATCAAAAATTTAAGAGATTTTCACATTGCCCATAAGTTCCTCGTTATGTCCCACAGCCCAAGGCATTACCGCAATCTTGAAAAACTAATGGTAGACGTCAAAAGTTATAAAATCGACGTTTACGAGGAATATGTCAAAACCCTTATGGAAGGTCTGCGCCTTATAGCGACGGTTAAGAAACAGGTTAATGTTCTGCGCCGCATCATGGGATATTTAAACAGATACCTAACAACAGATGAAAAACAGGAGGTACAGGAGGTAATACACAATTTCCACCAACAACTTGTCCCTCTCATCACCCCCATAACCCTTCTCACTCACTACATTCGAAAATACGGCATATCCCATCTTGAACGTCAGCATTACCTTTACCCTCACCATGTGGAATTAATGCTGAGGAATCATATATAAATGCAGCGTCCAGCTCATAGCTGAAAGCAACAAAAAAACCTCTTTAACGTCAATCACTCAAAGATTTACAGCATTACTTCCCCTACAAGCTATCAGCTTAGAGCTATAGGCTGCATCTCCTACCCTCACCATGTGGAATTAATGCTGAGGTATCATATATAAATGCAGCGTCCAGCTCATAGCTGAAAGCAACAAAAAAACCTCTTTAACGTCAATCACTCAAAGATTTACAGCATTACTTCCCCTACGAGCTATCAGCTAAGAGCTATGGGCTGCTTCTCCCATGGCCCATTGCCGCTGTTAATCTTGCACCTATTCATTAAATCAGGTATTCTTATCCAATAACATATAAAAGATAGGGGGATTTTATGGGAGTTTACAGCGACATCTATGAGTTTGCAGCCAGGGCTGGTGCATTTGAAGGATATGTCTATCAGAGAGAGGGGCTTACTGCTGAGTCTTTGGAAAGATGGGTTGACCACCTTGTTGAAGGATATAATGCAGTGGCTCCAGATATTAGGAAAGAATTTCAGAGCCTATGTGATGGTACAATAGGTCGTGCCATTCAGTCGCTTATCATAACACTTGGAGAACACCACGAAATAATCAGGAAACTAAGAGGGCTTACTACAGGCAAATTGCCATCCTCGCCTGATGATTTTTCACGGAAAAGATGATCTGCCAGCCTCCAATTCAACAAGTCTTTGTGCAACCTGTGCTGCCAGTTGTTCGTGCTTAACATAGAGCATGAGCTTTTTATCAGGATCTTTTCCTCCGGCATCCTCCATTATAGCTTCCTCTTCTGAGATGTTCTCATTCGATGGGTTCATCCCTTTGACGAATCCTTTCACCGTCATCACTCTTCCTGTCAATCCGGGCCATTGTTGGACCAGCTTTCCTTTCATGGGCAATTCAGCAACAAGAATAAGATCTGCCCGGGCATGTTTTTCGTTAAAGATTGTTGAAAAGTGAGCATCAATCTCTGACATAGGGACCCCAAGACCAAGCAAGAAAGCCTTACGAAGCGGATTTACAGTATCAGCCTGACTAAACCCTGCAGACATTATAATGATTTTGCTTCCCAGTCTTTTCAGTTTCAGCCTTACGCTCATCTCGAGATGAACACTTCTCCCCTCATTCCATTCACACACAAAACAGACAAGTCTGATTGGCTTCATCTCTACCATGTTCGAACCCAACTTTTTTGTCACTACCAGTACTTTTAGCTTAATCTCATTATCAATGCAAGCTTACTACGCGTCTTATGGTTTTTTCTGTTTCTTAATTCTTTCTCATACTTTACCCACTGACCCATTCTGCACAAACATGGGGCAACAGTAATGATGAAAAAACTTGACTTTTTCATAATCACCGAATAACTTAATAAGTCAGACTTGATATAAGGAAAAAGATATGAGCGGATATCTAAATCGAAAATGGGAGACATTCCCAGTACACAAGCTTAAGAGAGTACCTAACCCAACAACCCTTATTCATAGTGACATGGTTCAAAGGGTTCGGGAGAGAGAGGCTGGATTTTGCAAATCTGCAGCAGGAGATTATGGGCCTAAACTTGAGACGGAAACGCGGCGTTTTGTGCCAAAACATCCTGCCTCTGGTGCGCTTTCATGGATGAGAAACAACATGAAGCCCTTTTTGGACGGTATCGCCTCAGCCCATCAAGCCCCAATACCTGATGACCCGGCCAGTCTTGCCCGTCATATCAAAGAGATGGCATATTTTCTGAGGGCTGACACTGTTGGCATATGTGAGCTTCCTCCATATGCTGTCTATAGCCATAAATTTGATTTTATGAAGCCTGAAGCTGCAGAAGTCCCCATTGAATTGAATCACAAGTACGCAATTGCCGTGCTAATAGATCAGGATTACCGCACATCCCATGCTACCTCGGGAAGTGACTGGATCAGCAATGCCATGAGTATGCTGGCTTATACAACATCAGGCTTCATTGCTATCATTCTCGCTGAATACATAAGAAGGCTCGGTTATCCTGCAAAAGCTCACTATGCGCCATTTTATGATCTTGTGGTGCCACCTATTCTTCTCCTGGCAGGCCTGGGTGAGATGTGTAGAATAGGAGATATAGTGCTCAACCCCTTTCTTGGTCCGCGATTCAAGGCAGCAGTTGTCACAACCGATATGCCCCTTCTGTCGGATAAACCCATTGATTTTGG
>MVQO01000037.1 GCA_002067585.1 Syntrophorhabdus sp. PtaB.Bin027 | reverse complement strand
CATATCGCATACATTATATGAACACGGAAGTGCCAGGGTCCTGGTGGGCCTCCTGGTCTTCAAAACCAGTGCGCCGGTGACGAGCTGGCGGGTGAGTTCGATTCTCATGCACTTCCGCCATCAGTAAAATCAGTCAGTTAAAATCTGAGTGTTCAATCATAAGCTGCAAGAATAATAATAGGCTGGTTATCGTAAAACATATTACCAGACTCCAGAACTAGAAATTCTAACATGAGAGAAAAACAGGGCTGCCTGGAATGGGCATCCGTCTCAAGCCACTGGTGTGGATATGAAACAATTCTTTTCCAGTTTCCGAAATGTTTGCCCCTGTCGGATCTACCTTCCATGGTATGTTATTTACAGTTGGCGGGGTATGCGTGAACGTGGGCTTCTTGCACCTGCCGGCATGAGAAAGAGAAGAGGAACAGCAACAAGAGGCATGATTCCAAAGGAAATAAACACAATCATAAATCCGGTAAAAGCATCGGGGCTCAGATGTAATACAAAGGTAATGAGAGAGATAGCGAGTGCACCGCCTATATTTCTGAACATATTTCTGAGGCCGACGATTGTACCCACTTTCTCAGGCATCAACTCTATGCACGCGTTATTGGCAGAGGGAAATACCATCCCTGCACTGATCCCATTGAGAAACATAATAATTGAGAATGTTCCGATGACTCCTCCAAGGGCGCCGCCAGCGCTGGTCAGGAGAAGGCCGGGTGTGAGCAGGATAATTCCAAGCCCCATAGTGATAAAACCTATTACCATTGGCCATCGATAGCCGAGTCTCCTGAGGAGGAAACTGGTTGCAGCAGAGGTGACAGTCATTGCCAGGGAGCGAGGGGTAAGAATCATGCCGCTCATTAAAGTGGAAAATTTATGAACAGATATAGCATAGAGAGGGATGAAAGAGAATAAACCCATAGAAGTCATCCCTACAATGAGATTTGATACATTTGCTGCCACAAAAGCCCTTGATTCAAGAAGTTTGGTGTCTATGATAGGCGCATGGGCTCGCTTTTCCTGTTTCAGAAAACAGATACCAAGAAAAAAGCTGATGAACACCAGTATCCCCGCAAGAATCATCGAGACGGCCGAGGGCCTTTCGCCGACGAGATTCAGTCCGAGGAGGAGCAACAAAAGAGAACTACTCATGAGCCCGATGCCTATAAAATCTACTCGGGGGCGGGTAATATTCTTGGATTTCTTAAGGAGCATCATAGTCAGGCAGATTAAGGCAGCACCTATGGGGACGTTGATGTAGAAAACATAGCGCCAGGAGTACTGACTCACAATCCAACCACCGAGATTTGGTCCAACAACAAAGCCAACCCCAAATATGCTTGACAGAAGACCGATTGCAGTTTCACGGCTCTCAGGAAAAAAATCGCTGGCTATGCCGGATGCTGTGGGAAGAAAACAAGCACCCCCAATTCCTTGAAAGAATCTGAAGGCTATCAGAGCATAGATAGAGCTCGCAAAGCCACAGGCAAGAGAGCTTCCTGTGAAGACAAGAAGGGAAAAAAGAAACACCTTCTTACGGCCGAAGCTGTCGCTCAGATTCCCTGCAAGGGGCATTGTCATGGTGACAGCAATAAAGTAAATCGAAATTGTCCATGCTGACAGAAGAACGCTTGCATGGAGTTCCTTGGTGAAGTTAGGGAAGGCCACGGAGATTACAGTGGCATCTATGGCGTACATTAGGATGCTGACGCCGGCAATAAAGAAAACCAGGTACTTGCGCATCAGGACGACACTTTCTGTTACAAGATGACGGGAGTCTACTAAATTGCCTGATAACCGTCAACAGAAATCAGGATCATAAAAGGGTAACCAGAAGTATAGCCTTTATCATAAATGATGCTTAAGATACATGCATCTTATATTAGAAGGACACTTCACGAGACAGTGTCCATTCACGGAAAAATGAAGGAGATAGGACGGTGAAACGAGTAGGAATGGCTGTTTTGGCTATGGCAATTTTTTTTGGTTTCTCCGGAATAGTGTGTGCCCAGGAAAAGAGCCCTGATGTGATCCGCAGATCATATAGCGTTTACAGTACAAACCTTTTCCAGGGAAAGCAGTTACTAAAACAGGGTGATTTTCTGTGGGCTCGAGCGCATTTTGCGAAAGCCCTGGAGAGTCAAAAGTGGCCTGAAGCCGTCGCATTTGCAGCAACGGCAAGCTACAAGATGAATGACATGAGGGCTGCGGAACACTATATAGCAGATGCGGAGAAAATGACTGGCAAGGGTGTCTTTGAGCTGCGGATTGCCGGCTACAAAGCATTAATTTATCTCAAGGAAGGCAGGCAGGATGAAGGATTAAAAGCCTTGCGGGAGTACGTAGCCCTGTATAACTACCTCGATCCGCTGATGAGTATCAGGGAGGTTGAAGCCATGGCAATAAAAGGAATGGTAAATCTAAGTATGCTGGAAGCGTTGTTGGATGAACAGATTATCTGGCGTGAGGATGAGATAGAGCAGTACGAGAAAACAGGGACAGGGTTTTATGGAAGATACGGTGGGCCATAAGAATCACAAAACAGGTATGGATACTATCAAGAATTGGAGCATCCTCCAAACCCATCCTCCAAAAACATCATAGGGATATACGAAAGACGAGGAGCGATCATATTCTGATGTTCTTCTGTCACACTGGAATATGGCTGACAGCGAACAAGGGCTGAAGCTTGCTGGTTTTTACAACAACTCTCTGTGTGGAATAACAGGGCATGCTTCATCGCGAAACATTGTATCTTTGGAGGGTTTACGTGACACACAGTCTCACTTGTACCGATGCAAACGGTGGAGGCGATGTTCAAGCGATTCACGTTCAGTGTTGCTCAAGTTCCTGGCTTCGTCCAAGAGCTTACGAACCATTTCCAGAGCTTTTCCGAAATTGCGGGTATGATGCTCGTAGAATTTGGCCAGTTCTTCTACCGCAAAAACATCGTGGGGATTTATTGCCACAATTTCCTGCCAGAGTGCTATGGCATCTTTCCATCGGCGGGCTTTCTTGTACATAAGAGAGAGTGATCGCCGTGCGCCTATTGCCACGTCTA
>MVQO01000036.1 GCA_002067585.1 Syntrophorhabdus sp. PtaB.Bin027 | reverse complement strand
AGCGGGAGAGTATCGCCAAAACATGTTTGCGAAGTACTCTATCAGCGAGAGATTATGCACGTTCTTGTGGAGGGTGGTGGTGAAATCAATAGCTGTCTCCTGAAGGAAGGTTTTCTGGACAAAATCATGCTCTTTTACGCTCCTATTCTCATCGGGGGCAAAGGCGCCTACAACCTCATTGGGGGCAAAGGGATAGATTTTCTCAAGGATGCCTACAAAATCAATATAGCTGCTGTAAAGCGGTTTAAGGAAGATATCTACGTAGAAGGATATGTTCACAGGAATTATTGAAGATATCGGTTCCATTCTTTCTATCAAAAAATCGAGTGGGAAGTGGGAATTTTTCATCAAAACAGCGCTTGCCAAAGCTGGCATACGGGAAGGTGACAGTGTGGCCATTGATGGTGTCTGTTTAACTGCCACTGCAATAACAGGAGATGGTTTTGTTGCCGATGCATCTCTGGAAACCCTAAAGGTAACGACACTGGCCGAGAAGAAGACTGGCACAAGGGTGAATATTGAAAGGGCCATGGGGGCCGATGGTAGGTTTGGCGGGCACTTTGTGATGGGGCACGTTGACTGCATAGGCACTATCGTGGATATAAGGAAGGCAGGCGATTCACAGAGATTCAGCGTTGAAATACCCCTTGATTTTGCAAGATATATTGTGAAAAAGGGATCGATCGCCATCGATGGAATAAGCTTGACAGTCAACGAGCAAAGGCATAATATATTTACAGTTAACATAATACCTTTCACCACATCCAAGACAACCATAGGTGAAAAGAATCCAGGGGATAAAGTGAACATTGAGACGGACATTATTGGAAAATACATTGAAAGTTTCTTGATTAAGGGCAAGAACAAGGGAGTTGATCTCGACTTCCTTTACAGACATGGATATGTAAAAGGGGAGTAATCATGGCAATTTCGAAGATAGAGGACATCATCAGTGATATCGCCGAAGGTAAAATGGTGATCATGACTGATGATGAAGATAGAGAGAATGAAGGGGATGTAGTGATTGCTGCTGAAAAAGTTACCCCTGAAGCCATCACCTTCATGGCGCGGTATGCCTGCGGACTTATCTGCCTCTCATTAACCGACGAAAAAGCTAAGGCATTAAACCTTCCCCTCATGGTGCGGGAGAACACATCGAAGCATAATACAGCTTTTACCATTTCCATCGAAGCAAAGAAAGGTGTTACAACAGGCATTTCTGCCCATGACAGGGCAAGAACGGTTCAGGTAGCGATCGATGATAATTCAACAGAAGATGACCTTGCACGGCCAGGACACATCTTTCCCCTTATAGCGAGAAAGGGTGGTGTTTTGCGGAGAGTCGGACACACCGAGGCATCTGTTGACCTTGCAAGACTTGCCGGTTTAAAGCCTGCTGGGGTTATCTGCGAGGTCATGAACGAAGACGGCACCATGGCAAGACTTCCCCAGCTTGAGGTATTTGCAAAGCAGCATGGGCTCAAAATCGGAACTGTTGCAGATCTCATTCAGTACAGAATGGCGAATGAGCATCTTGTAACAAGGGCAGCAGAGACCAAGATACCTACACGGTATGGTGGTGAATTCAATTTAATTGCTTATGAGAATGATATGGACAGACAAGAACATCTGGCCCTTGTGAAGGGTGATATAAAGCCAGATGATGTTGTGCTTGTGAGGGTCCACTCTGAATGTTTTACCGGAGATGTTCTGGGCTCTATGAGATGTGACTGTGGGGAACAGATGCACGCGGCGCTGAAGATGATCGAGAAGGAGGGCAAAGGTGTTTTCCTCTATATGAGGCAGGAAGGCAGGGGTATCGGGCTTGTCAATAAACTCAAAGCTTATTGCCTGCAGGATCAGGGTCACGATACTGTGGAGGCGAACATTGCCCTTGGATTTGCACCTGATCTCCGTGACTATGGGGTTGGAGCACAGATCCTTCGAGACCTTGGCGTCCGAAAAATGAAGCTCCTAACAAACAATCCGAGAAAAATAAGAGGGCTCGAGGGATATGGGCTTACAGTCGTTGAGAGGGTATCTCTGGAGATGGAGCCCACAAAAGAGAACATAACCTATTTAAAAACCAAACAGGAAAAACTTGGCCATATTCTTAACAACATATAAGGAGCAAATATGATACATGAGGGCAAGCTCAGTGCAAAAGGTTTCAAGTTCGCAATTGTCGTGAGCAGGTTTAACAGCTTTATCTCTGATAGGCTTGTGGATGGTGCTCTCGATGCACTCAAGCGGCATGGAGCAGAAGATAAGCAGGTTGATATTTATAAGGTTCCCGGTGCTTATGAGATACCACTTGTTGCAAAACTTGTTGCAAAGAAAAAAGATGTGGATGCTGTTATCTGTCTTGGTGCTGTTATTAAGGGTGCAACTCCTCATTTTCACTATGTGGCATCCGAAGTTGCGAAGGGCATTGCACTTGCCTCACTTGATCATGAGAAACCAATTACCTTTGGAGTGATCACCAGCGAAAATGTTGAACAGGCAATTGAACGTGCAGGAACCAAATCAGGCAATAAAGGTTATGACGCTGCAATGGCAGCCATTGAAATGGCAAATCTTTTAAAGGACAAAGCCTTGTGCGGAGACGGAAAGCAAGAGAGCTAGCCCTGCGGATGCTCTACCAGGTGGAGACCGCAGGCGAGGATCCGGAACTTGCTCTGGTCCGATACTGTGAATCCTTTCCTTACCAGCAAGATATATTAGATTATACCCGGCTACTCTTATCTGGAGTCAGGCAGGAACAGGCAGCTATTGACAAAAGTATCGAGAATGCGAGCGAGCACTGGAAGCTTGCGAGGACAACATACGTTGACAGGAGCATCCTGAGACTGGCTGTCTTTGAAATGCTCTATACTCCGGATGTGCCGCCCAAGGTTGCAATAGATGAGGCCATAGAACTGGGCAAAAAGTACGGGAATGAGGAATCCAGAGATTTCATCAACGGGATTCTCGACAGGATTTTAAGGGAGTCTTATAAGAA
>MVQO01000035.1 GCA_002067585.1 Syntrophorhabdus sp. PtaB.Bin027 | reverse complement strand
ATGAAGTTTCTAAAATCTGTATGACAACAAATACAGTACTTACGTTACATAGTCAAGATAAATCTGGGCAATTATAAGAAAATGAACATGTGCATGCTATATGTTAGTGACCTTTTGCCACAGGCCTAAAAATCAGAACGATGAATAGGAAAGATTTCCTGTAATACCCAAATATATTCTGGTTGGAACAACATCTGCACATGTGCAAAACAGACTACAAAGTTGTTACTTTTTGGTATGGATCAGGGGCTTGTGAATTATTTCATAATTTCCTCTTGACAAGCTCCTTTCAATTAGATAAATTAGAAAAAATAAACATAATGTTACTAATAAATACCAAAAGACAGTTAAAAAGCCAAATACGACGATAAAAATATGCATATAATGCTAATAAAGTATCGACACTATCTTGTACAGGTTGTTGAAAAACAGATATGTCGAAACATGAAAATTGTTACATCACAGGCATTTGACAGGGAATATAAACAGGCAGCGGATTGTAATGCTGCACAGACAGATATGTAAAGGGGTAAAGATATGAGGTACGCCGAAACTGGTTACAATTTGGAAATTGATTTAGCAACAGGAAATATTCAACGTGTGGAAACTGACCCAAAATTAATGGAGACCCATCTCGGAGGGTTGGGCACCAGCGTCAAACTCCATTGGGACAGAGGCGGGCTTGATGTAAAGCCGTTTGATGATGAAAACCTATTTGTTGTCAGCTCAGGTCTTTTTAATGGCACACCTGCGTTCAGCGCCAACCGTACTGTATGCACTTTTATCTCTCCCCAGACTCATCTACTGGGATATCCAATGATGGGCGGGTTTTTTTCAGCAGAACTGAAGCATGCTGGTTATGACAAAATTGTATTTCGAAATAAATCACCCAAGTGGGTGTACCTATGGATAAAAAACGACAAGGTGGAGATACGTGATGCCTCCCACCTGCAGGGCAGAGGAGCCCTTGAGACCCAGGACCTCATTCGAAAGGAATTGAAGGAGCCGAGGGCTCAGGTGGCAGCTATCGGCCTGGCCGGCGAAAACAAATGCTTCACCGCTTCTATTGAGCAGTCAAGATCAAGTTGCAGCAGGCTCGGAGGCGGTGCTGTTATGGGTGACAAAAAGATAAAAGCCATAGCTGTCCGTGGAACAAAAGATATCAACCTTGCCAGAGGAGAAGAGTTCATGAAACTCCTGGACGGGGTAAAGGACTATATAAATTTTCGGAACGCAAACCCAATCCCAGACGTTATGACAATTTTGGCAGGTATCGGATCGCCTCAGGAAATGGTTCATACCGATGAAAAGTGGCATACAGAAAACTTCGCCTGGGGTAATGCCAGAGTTCGAAGAAAAGACTTCTGGAATAAGGAAAACGAAGCGAACTGGACCAGCACCCAGTTGGCTACGGTGAAGCGTTTAATAAGCTGCTACAACTGTCCGCAGCATTGTGGTGGGTTAGTTTCCTTTCAGGGCGGCCCCTACTATATGATGAAATGCTTTGGCAAACTTACATATTCAATGGCAGCCTATGTGGATGATCTGGGTTTCAACTTCAGAATTCTTCAGCGTGCTACAGAGTATGGCGTAGACTCATTCTCAACTCCACAGATTCTGGCCTTTGCTGTCGAGTTGTATGAAGCCGGTATTTTAACCGACAAAGATTTTGCCGGTACGTCAACGTATGAAGCGTGTCCATCAGATAATGAGGGAAGATTTTTCTGGCTTCTTGACAGAGTTGTTCGGCGCGAAGGAATAGGGGATATCCTGGCCGATGGCGTGTACTGGGCAGCAAGAAAGATTGGAAATGGCGCAGAAGCCTTCGATCATAACACTATTAAAAAACATGAGCAGTTGCCCTTAAAACTGGGAATGATGGATCCTATTTATTATCTTATGTATACAACCAATGAAAAGATAAGCATCACCCAGATTGAAGGGAATTTCCCCCAGGCTGCCTTTCCCACAATGGAGCAGAGAGAGGCTTTTGTGAAGGATTGGCCCCAGATTCCCGATGAAAAATTCAAGCAATATGTCCTTGACTGGGAGCCACGGGGGGAGATGGCAAATCCATATTATCCAACCCCTGAAATAGCCAGCGAGATTGTTGACTGGATGGAGATGCTTCATAACATAGATGATGCACTCTGTTTGTGTGCTGGCATGGCATCTTTCTGCCTGAAGCCGCCCTATCACATAAATAATTACCCGCAATTAATCTCAGCAGCAACAGGGATGGATTTGGATCGAGAAGGGTTGAAGAAGATAGCCAACAGGAGCAGAAATTTACACAGAGCATTGAATAACATACGGGGGATGAGCAGGGCCGATGAGAAACCACCAGAAGACCACTGGAAAAAGAGGTTTCCTGATATTGAAGAAAATCTGTTGTCCACATATTACAAATTCAAAGGATGGAACAATAATGGCGTACCCACGAGAGCAACATTGGAGAAATTTGATCTGGGGTATGTTGCTGATGAATTAGAAAAGAGAGGTGTACTGAAAGATGGCCAAGATAATTAAGAAAGTAAAAACGATCAAGGTTGATGCTGATAAATGCAACGGCTGCCGCGGTTGTGAAATAGTCTGCTCTGGCTTTCATGCCACACCCATTTGGAGCAGCATTAATCCGGCAAGGTCCCGTATTCAGGTTATCACTGACAGGTTGAACAACAAGTGGCTTCCTGTATTCGCAGGTCAGTATACTGCTGCCGAGTGTATGGGTCGGAACAAATACATAATCGACGGCAAGGAATATGAAGAATGTGATTTCTGCAGGGCCTCCTGTCCGTCCAGAGAACTGTTTCAGGAACCTGATTCAATCCTTCCACTCAAGTGTGACATGTGTGAAAGCATCCCCCCGTTGGACCAGCCAAAATGTGTTGAGGTATGCCTTAATGATGTTCTGACCTACGAAGAACGGGAAGAAGAAGTGGAAGAAGACGTAAAGGTCGAGGACGTAGAGATAGGGCTGGCTTCATTGAT
>MVQO01000034.1 GCA_002067585.1 Syntrophorhabdus sp. PtaB.Bin027 | reverse complement strand
GAAAAAACAGCACAATCAATACGGCAGTTTTCGGAAAAAGATGCAGAATCGTTTCTTAACTTTGCCAAGATCTCTGGCGAAGCTATGGACCTTTTCCTTGCCCCGGCAACATACGTGAACCCTATGCCAAGCCTTGAACAGGTGGCAAAACTCGAAACCCATCCAGTCACAAAGTGGGATGATGAGTTGACAGGTTACAGCCCAAAGCAGATTGTAGAATCCTGGTTCGAGAACGACAAGGTGCGGGCACTCATGCTCTATTGTGCCACCATGTGGGGACTCGATTATGACCTTGAAGGTCTGGGGTACCTGTTACCCCTCATGATAAACCGCGCCTGGCATTTCAGGCTTTGCCACATGGGTTCCCACCATATAGCCCACCTTTTCGGTAAATACATCTCTGAAGAAGGAGGCAGGGTTATCAGTGGTTGCGTGATCAAACGGATAATCATAGAAGACAACGAGGCCAAAGGGGTTGAACTTGAAGACGGCACCATACTGAAGGCAAAGCATTTTGTCTGTAGTGCCCTGAACCCGCACCAGACCTTCTATGACTATGTAGGGAAGCAATACCTGCCTCCTGATATGATCACACGGCTCGATCAGTGGACATACTCAGATTTGAGTTTTTTCACGGTTCATCTCGCATTGACAGAGAAACCACATTTTAAAATCTTCGACAAACACCCCGAACTCGAGAACTCCCTTATTTATCTGATCGGATATGAAAGTGAGCAGGATCTTATTAATCATCTGGATGCATCGAAGAGAGGTGAACTCCATGATGGAGGTTTCAACTGCTGTTTCCCTTCCATCCACGACCCGATCCGCGTGCATCGTCATAAAGACAGCTTTGTGAAACATATAGGTCTCCTAACCATGGAATGTGCTCCATACAACCTGAAAGATGGCGGTGCGCTGGCATGGAACAGGATGAGGAGGCCCTATGCAGAGCGGTGTAAAAAAATCCTGGAGAAATACGCTCCAAACATGAATAAAGATACTGTTGTCTGGGATTACATCGGTACACCACTTGATACGGAGAATAAGTTTCCTGATATGAAGCAAGGATGCTTCAAACAGGGTGCCTATCTTCCCTTACAGATGGGCTTCATGAGACCCAATGAATTCTGTTGCCAGCATGACACTCCGATCAAAAAACTATACGTGGGCGGATCGTCCACACATTCAGGTGGCATGATTGTGTATGGTCCTGGATTCTGTGCCGCCGAGAAGATAGCCGAGGATCTGGGCATTAAAAAATGGTGGCCAGAGCCACGGGGTGTAAAAGAAGCCAAAGACCTAGGACTTTTTTAAGGAGGATACCATGTTTGTTAGATCAACTGGTTTGGGAAGAACATTGCTTACAGGGAGGATCGGAAAGGTTGTTATCACGAGTCTTGTTCCTGCAACCCTGGAAGAAGCGCCGAATGGATCAAAGGAACCGAAAAGAATGCTAATGGAAATGGAAATACAGCATCCGGTGCATTGGACTGTCAGGGCATTTCTTGATCCGCCTGATTTGCGATCGCTTGTAAAGAAGATAATCACCAACCCTGGATTGATGATGACTGGTCTTAAGTTTCTTTTTATGAAAGGACCCAGATATGACGTGCCGACATCGCATACAGCGGCTCCACAGGCAGCAAGTACCGGGCCTGCTGCCCCACCAAAAGCAGCTTCTCCAGCGGCGGGGACGCCTCCAAAAGGGCCTCCACCAATACCATCAAGATGATGAATTGAAATGAAGACAGAGAACAAGGAGGGAAATAAATATGCCAGACAGAAAATATGATGCAGTGATAGTTGGAGGCGGACACCATGCGACAATTATTGCATGTTATCTTGCCAGGGCTGGGCTTAAGACAGCTATGTTCGAAAGATGGCATGAAATGGGCGGTGGAGCATGCGGTGAAGAATTGCCAGTACCGGGATACATCCAGAATGTGTGTGCCCATTTTACAAGGTTTTACACAAACCCGGCGTATACGGATTTCGAATTGAGAGATCACGGTTTGGTTTATGTGTTTCCAGAAAACAATGAGGCTTGGATATATCCGGACGGTAGTTATATATTTGGTAAAACTATGTTTCCAGTGATAGACCCTTTTACTGGTAAATCCTCCTTTTCCCAGGAGGCTGCTGACTACACCATTAAGTCTGTTGGTGAAATCAATAAAGATGATGGAGACACAGTAGCGCAGATAATTGAGAGTTACAAGGGGGCATGGAAGGAGGCCTTTGGGAAGTATCGTTACTCAGGGCCTGGAGAGTGGGGAGACGGGCCTGACCCCCTGGAAGCACTCTTCAACCACCCGAAATACCCGCTGGATCCTAAAATAGCGTTAGGAACTGTGGGTGAGATTGCAACAACAATGTTCAAGAGCCCGGAGATGCAGACCTTCTACATGAGGGCCATCCAGACATCGAACGGTCTTTTCCCGCAGGATAGGCCAGGTCCTTACTGGCATATTCATGCCCTGGGCCTCATCCTCTCTATGGAGCCTGCCGCAATCGTCCAGGGTGGTACCCACAGCATTACCCATGCACTTCTAAGGGCCTTTGAACGCTACGGTGGAGAGTTTTTCGTATTAAATGAAGTAAATAAGGTCCTCGTGGACAACAAGAAGGCCTATGGTATTGAGCTAACCAATGGAGATAAGATTCTGGCTGACATCGTTGTCAGTGATCTGTCTATTGAACTTACCATGGATAAATCGGGGAAGGATAACTGGCCTGCAGAACTCTGGGCCAAGGGCCAGAAACTGAAAGATAAACCGGATGATCTTTATAACACATCAGCATATGAGAGGACGCAGCTCCTATGGGGGAATATAGCTTTGATGGATGCCCCGAAATACCCGCAGAACCCTGAACTAGGAATGGTTCCCAGGCTGTATTTTGGGAAAGCAGATCCTGAATATTTC
>MVQO01000033.1 GCA_002067585.1 Syntrophorhabdus sp. PtaB.Bin027 | reverse complement strand
AATTGGCGTTGAGAAGCTTAAGGATTCAGGACAGACGGGAGTAAAAGGCCCTGCGATTGTGGGTGACAATCCAGATGGTAGCTCAGCCATTGGCTCGGGCTATAGTGCGCCAGCCTCATTTGCATATCTCGGGACAAGATATTTCAGCCACTACAACATTGATCGTGACGAAGGCAAAAGGATGCTAGCGGAAATAGCAGTTAAGAACCATCAGCACGGAAGCCTGAACCCAAAGGCGCATTTCCATAATATCTTAACTGTGGAACAGGTTATGAAAGCGCCTATTGTGGCCTGGCCGCTTGGTCTGCTTGATTGCTGCGGTGTCAGTGACGGAGCGGCAGCGGCGATTGTCGTAAGGTCTGATATGGCAAAGAGTTTCAGGGGTGATCCTATTTACATCAAGGGGATGGCTATCAGCGCCGGGGCACGTCAGGGATCGATGAGACAGGACTATGATTATGTCCACATCGATGAAAACGTCCGTGCCTCTCAGCAGGTCTATGCCCAGGCAGGCGTAAAAAACCCGAGAAAAGAGATCAGTTGCGCTGAGGTGCACGACTGCTTTACAGCGCATGAGCTGATAGTATATGAAGATTTGGGATTCAGCCCCAGGGGTGGAGCCCGTGAAGACATCTTTGGAGGAACCTTTACCCTTAAAGGTGAACTACCTATTAATACCGACGGTGGACTAAAGTGCTTTGGCCATCCGTTGGGGGCCAGTGGTTTGCGAATGTTGTATGAAATGTACTTACAGCTTCAGGGTAAGGCCGGGCCGCGTCAGGTGAAGAACCCTCGTCTTGCAATGACGCACAACCTTGGCGGTAACGCCGGTGCTGGCATTGGGTGCTGTGTAATAGTAGGTAACGAAAAGTAAACATGATGAGGGGAGACAAAGAGTGAATCACCCTCACCATCTGGTCTTCGTGTGTATAGGTAACAGGAACAGGAGTCCTTTTGCAGAGTTTTTCTTCTCCAAGCTCATCAGTCAAAGAGATAAGCAGCTTGTAGACAGAATAAGTGTCATATCAGCTGGATTTATGCCGCAAAGAATGAAAGATAAGATGGCTATCCTGAAGATAGGTGCACCAAATCCTTTTTTTGGCAGGACTCTGCCACAAGCGACACGGACAGTTTTGCTCCGCCACGGCATAAAGGTACCAGATGTTTGGAGATCCCAGGAACTAACCCCTGAATTGGTAGATCGAGCTGAACTGATTATTACGGCACTGCCGGATCAGAAAAATGACATTGCAAGGCTCTATCCAAAGGTGGCTGATATAATATTTACAATTCGTGAAATATCACAGTGGGAAGGCTATTTACTCCAGGAAGACTATGACTTTAACAAGATCCCTCGTGATGGTTCGCTTTGGAGCTATGTTGAAGAAAATTTTGATTATGTTGCAAATATACTCTCAGAAATAGAGAAGATGTTAATCAAGGCTTATCCAAACATCATGATAAGAATGGGTTTCTCCAAAAATCATTAAATCTATGGGAAACGAAAAAAATCGAATATTATTATGTAGGGCTGAATTGGATTAGCAGCCAGTCGAAGGAGGGTGAGAATTTGAATCCCAAGAAGGGGCCGTCCCGGCGTATTGTTCTTCATATAACCGAAGAAGTACTTGAAGAAGATTTGAACCAACTGAAACAAAAGGCACTCGACCTAGGCGCTTCTATGGCTGAAATAATACCCGCATCATGGATCGATGTGGATGAAAGGGTAATATTGAAGTGCCGGGTACCTTTATGCCCTTACTTTGGTAGAAGTCCCCATTGTCCTCCAAACAACCCTCATCCTGACTTCATGCGACAAGCTTTTGGCAAGTATACATGGGCCATCCTCTTTGCCATCGATGTAATACCTGTTGCGGAGTTCTCAAACCGCGTTGTGGAGCAGAAAGCAGGAGTAGAATGGACCAAAAGAAATATGGAAATTACTGGCACTTTAGAATCGACTGCTTTTGGTTTCGGATACTATCTAGCCATGGGTTTTTCCCAGTTCAACTGCCATGTGGCCCTCTGTGAGGGAAAACCGTGCCAGGTTCTGCAAGGTAACAAATGTGCATATCCACTGAAGGCTCGACCTTCTATGGAAGGGGTAGGCATTGATGTATTTCGTCTGGTGACAAAGGCTGGATGGGAAATCTACCCCATATACAGAAGTGTTGATCCGGCAGTTGTACCGAGGGCTATGTCTGTCGGAATAGTATTTGTGTGCTAGGGCGGTGGGTTCTGGGATTTGAATTGACCGGAGACGACCATCTACTCCCTTAATTACGGGGCAGAGACAAATAGGCTGCCATTGACTGGGTTACAACCGATGTTTTGGATTATACAAAAAGATAATCAGATTGGGGCGATTGGTATGATTTCAATTGGAATAGGGGATCCTGCATAGAAATAGACCCTGTATGAGCAAAAGAATTTTTCGGTTTGTCGGAAAAGAAGGGGTTGTTGTATTCAGGCAAAATGAAAAAGTGGTGATTGTCACAGGCGGTGTATCTGGTATTGGGTTTGCTACAGGTAGGCTCTTTGCACAGCAGGGAGCTAAAGTATTGCTGGTGGACCTTCAGAAAGACAGCCTATGCAAGGCTGTGGAAAAAATTGGATTGCTATCTGTAAGTTATGCTATGGCCGATGTTCCATTGAGAAGCATGGAGGGCAGTATCGCTATAGTGTTTTCCATTGCGAGGTGAAGGGCTCTGCAGGTACATCCGCTGACTGTGCAAGTAAGAATGGCGTTGAAGGGATTATGCAGGCTGCGGCCATCGAGTGTGCACCATTCGGAATTCGAGTAAACACAGTTCATCCGGGACTGATCACCACGCGTGTGGCAGA
>MVQO01000032.1 GCA_002067585.1 Syntrophorhabdus sp. PtaB.Bin027 | reverse complement strand
AGAAATTGTACTCGAGTGATACTGAAAATTGATTCTGTTTTGTGCCCCGGCGTATCGTGCAACAGCCCACCAAAGTTATTGACGGAACGCAGCAGGTCGTTCAATAATCCCTGTGGGTTTCCACAAACTTTGGTCATATTTCTGTTTGATGGGTGAATATGAAAAGCCTTTGAGTTTTACAAAAATGCTCTTGTGATCCATGGTCAGACTAGGAACACTTCGGGTGTAGGCTGGGTTCTGGTTAATTTGGTAACACCTCGACACAGCTCGGTGTATATTTAAAGGCCCTTGACTTATATGAAAGCGCACTGGCAATATACCGCCGAATTGGGGACAAAGCCAAGGAAGAAAAATTACTGGGCCATGTTGGCAACCTATATCTTGGCCTCAATTATTACCATAGAGCCATTAGTTTCTATAAAAACAACTGGAGAGGGCTCGTCAAATTAGAGATTCGCAAAGCAAGAGTGGTTTTTTTTTGGGCAACATAGGTATTGTGTATATCGAACGCATTGAATTTTGCAGGACCATCATCGTATTCTATAAAAAGCAGCTTGACACAGCCCGCCTAATCCCCGATGAACAGGCTGATGGCAGAGCCCTGGGCAACAAGGGGCCACCGATGCTTTGATGGGTGCAGTGCCATTTTTCATGATTTGTGCCTAAAGGATATGGTTATACAGATTGAGGAAATGAAGCAGAACACAGAACACCGAATTAATAAAAAGATCGGGCTTTAATCAGGTGTGCCTGCCTCCTACAATCTGTACAAAAAGAAAACTCCTGGTACTAGATGGTGCCATATTATAAAACTTTGATCTGAGTTTTTTTGAGAACGAACCTGTTGTGCAGGTCCTCCGGGTAAGTCCATTCCCAATGTTTCCGGTTATGTGCTTTGGCTGACAAAGTTATGGCTAGTACGTATGTTGAATGGAGACCAGAGTGCTGGCAAGGTTATTCCAAAAATCAATCCCCTTTCGCTGTCCGGGTTATCTTTCTTTTTAATCTATTTATCGTTTTTTTATAACGGAGGGTGTATTGTGTAAAAATCCCATTCTGGGGAATCTTGTTCTTGAAATACCGCATTCTTGTCGCTATAATCATAGTTGATTTTGGTGTTTTACAACTCCATGAACATCAGGAGCGGGTTCAATGCCTATATATGAATATCGATGTAAGAAGTGTAAAAAACTCTCATCTTTTTTGCTTCTGAGGATAACCGAAGAAATCGACCCTCATTGCAAGCACTGTGGAAACAAGGACGTGATCAGGGTTATTTCCAGGGTGACGGTCTTGAAGAGCGAAGAGCAGCGCCTTGAAAGCATGCTTGACCCATCAAAATTCTCAGACCTTGATGAAAATGATCCGAGGAGTGTTGAACGGGTGATGCGCCGTATGGGAAAAGAGTTTGGGGACGAACTCGGTGAGGACTTTGAAGAGTCCATGGAAGAGGCTTTGAGCCAGGAGAATGCTATCTCATCAGAAGATTCTTGAGAGAACCCTTGCCCTCCCTCAACACCTCGATATTGTCATCGTTGAGTCTAACGACCGTGGACGGTTGGGCAGGAATGATTCCACCATCAATGACCAGGTCTATACCCCCTTTGAAGGCCTTTTCAATGTCACGAGGGTCGGTAAAAGGCTCTTGACCTGACACCCTTGCGCTTGTGTTCAGGATAGGCCTTTCTATAAGTCTGGTTAGGGCTGTCGGCACCGGGTGGGATGAAATCCTGACGCCCACTTCTTTTCTTTCTGTCATCAGAAGTTTAGGCAGAATTTTTTTTGCCTTGAGAACGAACGTGTAAGGCCCTGGTAGGCACTCCTTCAAAGCCCCAAAGGCATAATCACTCATAACTGCATACTCGCTTACCTCCTTCAGGTCTCTGCAAATAATACTGAGAGCCCATCTTGTGGGTAGCCGCCGTATCTGGTGAAGTTTTCTTATGGCTTTGATGTTGAAGAGATCGCAGCCCATACCATACAGGGTGTCGGTTGGATATCCAACAATACCACCCTCTTCAAGGGTCTTTCGGATAAGATCGGTGGCTTTTTTCTTCGGTCGAGTTGGATCCCATTCAATTAACATCGCTTCCTCCCTACAAATCTCGCTGTTGCCTTCTGCTTTCCATCAATGGTCAGTATGGTTTCTTCGTAAAAAAGGAGCTCAAGATTTTTAAAATACGATAGGAGCTCACCATCTTCTAAAAGAAAATCTGGATTCCTGTACTGATCAATTGTATTCTGCCTTTTTAAAAAAGTCTCATACACAAGCACCCCGCCTGTTTTCAGGAGACCAATAATCTCTTCCATGATATCTCTTAAGAGAAAGTAAAAAATGATCACCCCTGATGCAGAACTGGTCTTAAAGGGGAGGCTTCCTGCGTCTCCACGGATCAAGAAAATACTTCGGTTCTTTTCAACCGTTGCCTGCCTTGCAATCTTAAGAGCTTCTGATGACCTGTCCAGACCACACACGGAGTATCCCCTCTCTAAAAGAAACAAAGCGTTTCTCCCGCTGCCCATAGCAATATCGATAACATTTCCTCTCGGTATTTTATGCCAAAATTGTTGCAGCAGTGGGTGTGCCTCTTTTGTTTGTCTGTAAAACCCCTCCTTATATCTCTTATCCCAATCAACAGGTTTCATAACACTACACTGGTATTATAATCTAGAGCCACCTGCAAAAAAATAGATTTCTTCTCTTTTTGATGCTATAAAAGGTCGATGACCATTAAAGTAGCTTTTTTTGACTGTGATGGAACTCTTACAAAAGC
>MVQO01000031.1 GCA_002067585.1 Syntrophorhabdus sp. PtaB.Bin027 | reverse complement strand
GTAAGCATTCGGGCAACTGCGTATTTTTTTGAGGATAGGGACCAGTTATCTTGTGCCCCAAAAAGCAATGTTAAACCATTCAAGGTTCACGGAACTTCAGGAACGGCAGAAGGAGTCAGGATTAAGCGTCAGAGGTTTTTGTTCCAATGAAGGCATAGCACCATCAACATTCTATTACTGGCAGAAAAAACTCAGAGAGGGGGCGAACGGACATCGGTTTATACCCCTGGTTGTACGGGCACAGCGATTAGCTGGATGCCGAACTCCAGGGCCGCCAGGTGGTACCGGGATTGATAGTGCTGCTTTGGAGATCAGCTATCGCAACGGGACCACCCTGCGTATAAAGCAAAATCTGGACCTGGCCGGATTACGTTCACTCGTTTCCCTGTTAGACTGAGATCATGTTCCATCTTCATGCCTCACTTAAGTATTATCTTTACCCTCTTCCGGTAGATATGCGCAAAAGCTTTTACACCCTTAGTGGTGTTGTAAATTCATGTATGAACCAGAATGTTCGTGACGGAGGGGTGTTCATTTTCATGAACCGCCATCAGAACGTGATGAAGATACTTCACATGGAATATGCCGGTCTGGTAATCTATCATAAGAGGTTAGAATCAGGCAGGTTTAAGCTTCCTGTTTTTGATGAAAATACCACTTCAATTATCATTGACTGGAAGGATTTAATGAGTATGGTTCAAAGTGTAAAAATAAGGAGTTTAAAACCGCATAAAATTGTTAATAAAAAACTGCTGTTCAGCTAGTTATTAACACAATATTAGTTTGTTACCCCGTTTTGTTTTGTTATCTTTGACACAGACAAAACGCCGAAAGATCTGTGGAGAATAAAGCTGATAAAGATACATTAATAGAGACCCTCCTTCTTGAGCGCGATGAGCTTTATCAGGAGCTATCCAAACTAAGACAATCCAGTGGAGGTGCCCTGGAGCATTATGAGACCATTATAAAGGACAGAGATAGCAAGATCA
The DNA here is from genome assembly GCA_002067585.1 of Syntrophorhabdus sp. PtaB.Bin027. Lineage (GTDB taxonomy): Bacteria > Desulfobacterota > Syntrophorhabdia > Syntrophorhabdales > Syntrophorhabdaceae > Syntrophorhabdus. Next base: position 1,722 of record MVQO01000031.1, on the reverse strand, counting down.
GACAATTAAATGGTACTGTTAGCCAGCTGGATAAAAAGATCAAAGATCTTGATGATAAGATCATAAACTTTGAGGATAAGATCCGGCAATTAACAGATCAGCTTGCCTGGTACCGCCGCAAGTTCTGGAAGGCAAGCAGCGAGAAGTACATACCTCAGGATCCTTCACAGCGAAGGCTTGATTTTGATGGATTGGATATCCTTCCCCAGGAGGAAGTGGCGATAAAGGAAGCCGCAAAAGAAATCATATCGTATGAGCGCAGAAAGCCGGAAAAAGAGAAAAAGCAACCTGTCCGGCTTCCCCTTCCGGAGGATCTTCGCCGCGAAGAAGAAGTCATTGAGCCGGAAGGTATAGATGAGAACTGGATCTGCATCGGTGAGGAAGTAACCGAGGTACTGGAGCATAAACCCGGAGAGCTTTATGTTCGCCGCATCGTTCGTCCGAAATATGCATTGAGAAAAGACTTGCAGCAACTCACGGAAGATGGTGGAGAAAGCGAGCAAAAGAACGTGAAGATAGCCATGCTGCCACTCCTGCCGCTGCCAAGGAGTAATGCCGGAGCAAGTTTACTGTCAGAATTGCTGATTGGTAAATATGTCTATCATCTTCCATTCCACCGTTCAATAGCCATGTTTAAGCAGGCAGGAGTATCCATACCAGCATCAACAGTCAATGGGTGGTTCACCGCAAGCAGCGATTTATTACGTGCACTGTACTACAGGCTGAAGGATATTGTGCTGTCCTCTGACTATATACAGGTTGATGAAAGCACTGTACCGGTGATTAATGATGAAAAGCACCGGGCAGTAAAATCATACCTTTGGGTGGTGAGATCGGTAATGGAGAAGCTGATGTTTTTCCATTACGATAAGGGTTCAAGAGCCCAGAAGGTGGTGATAGAACTTCTTCGCAATTACCAGGGGGCCGTCCAGACGGATGGTTATGATGCCTACTCAATTTATGAAAACAAAAAAGGTGTTCTGTTGCTTGGCTGCTGGGCGCATGCACGCAGGAAGTTCACAGAGGCACTGAAAGAAGATAAATCCGGGGCGAGCTATGCACTGGAACAAATCGGATTGCTTTATGGAGTTGAAACCATGGCAGACGACCAGGGGCTGGATTATCAGCAGAGGGCGGAGCTTCGTTCAAGGCTTGCTTATCCAATATTGTGTGCCTTTGAAAAATGGATTGTAAACTATTATCCCAAAGCTATACTCCAGGGCAGAATGTATAAGGCACTGACCTATACCTACGCGTTGTTCCAGCGCCTGTCAAGATACCATCTGGATGGCAGGTATCAGATTGATAATAACCTGGTAGAAAATGACATCAGACCTTTGGCCCTGGGCCGGAAAAACTATCTGTTCTGTGGTAACCACGATGCAGCGGAAAATGCGGCCATCATGTACTCACTGCTGGGTTGTTGTAAAGCGTGTAATGTCAATCCCGGGCTGTGGCTGACAGACGTACTAACCAGGATACCGGTATACAACAATGACTATAGCAGGGATCTGGCGGAACTTCTTCCACATAACTGGATAAAAAATCACATCTCCGAATGAGTCCAATAAAATCCAACATTCTTTGGAAATAGTTGGAAAATGTTGGAAAAATACTTTCCTGTCTTAAAAACTTCAAAGAACTCTGGTAGCTCTTGTCCCTTCGCAAAGACAATGTGACAATATGAGCATTATTAGACTTCATGGCAATATGTAGGAGGCC
>MVQO01000030.1 GCA_002067585.1 Syntrophorhabdus sp. PtaB.Bin027 | reverse complement strand
AACCGGTCTGAGAAGCTATCTCTCCAAATGGATAGTCCCAAAAAGGGATGCCTTCGGCATAGTTAGCACTCCAGCCGGCACCAACCATGGTCCGAGCAGAACCTGGAACCTGTCCCGCTCCTGCGGGATGGTCGTTCATATAATAGTCCATGGTTTTATCTAAAGCTATTCTGGACGTATACTTGTTATTCCCATAGACATTTTCAGCCATTACATCACCAAATAAATGATTTTAAAATTATTAAAATCTTACTTCACATTAAGATGAAATTTTTTATTAAAAAATTTTAAAATAATATTTACAAAAAATATGATTTAAAACTAAAATAATCTTTCAGTTCACCTCACGATCATAATATTTAAGTCGAAATATTAAGTCCAAGGGAGTATAAATGTAATTTTCAGTTTTCGATTTATATAAAGGAATATTACTCAAGATGTAGCCTATCCAACCATTCGAATACTCTAACATTCCCCATAAGGTAAGTAAAACGTAAAATTCTCGTAAAATTATCCTGAAAATTGATGGTGTTTTTTTCTTGAAATCATATAACTTTATCCTTATAAATAAGTCTCCAAGCGTACTATTTTTGGTAAACAGAACAGTTGTCAGATTTGTAATTAAATAACCCAATAACAGAAAATATTTAATTGGTATAATTTTAGAAAAATTCGAAGTTTTTAAAGAAAGTTCAGAATTATTTACAAGGTAATAACTTAAACCAAATAACAAGCATGGTAGAATTACATCAATCAACCTGGCAAATATCCGTTTAAGGAATATCCCATCCATTTCTTATCCTAAATTTTGTCAGTGATGTTTTGGAATATCATTTTGCACCAAAACGGATTTCTACTATTTCTGATCATTAGTTTTTTTATTTGAAGTGGCATTATTATTATTATTTTCTTTTTCTGCTTCATTCTCAAATTCATTGTCCTCTATAATTAATTCCATTAAATCATTGGCGGTACCATTTGCTACAAGAGTAGCCCTAAGAAAATTATAAAAGGTATCATTAAATACAATATTTTTTGCACCTCCAGTGAGGCTTATCAGATCTTTAATTAATTGTAAAGCTTTTTGTGTTTTGTCATCTGCTCCAAAGTTCTCCGAGACTATCTCAATTATGGTTTTATATTCGTCTGCCTTCAGTCCCTCCGGTGTTTCAATGGCCACTTTAAAATCAAGTATTCCGAGACCTACTTCCGTTCCACCATAGGAAAATAAAGCACTGCCTCCCAATACACCTAAACTTGCGAAACCTAAAGTGACAGGCTCGGCAGTTAAAGATACGATGATTGTCAAGATACCACCTACCGATTCAGCGATTCCCAATCCTGATCTACCAACTGCTTTTACAGCAGCCCACCAATCAGTAAAACCATCTGGATCAAATTTATTTATTGGATTATTGCTGCAAAATGAATAATTGGATGATGATAAATTACTCTCCGTTAACGGATCCACACTCAACCATCTCCCAATCCCCGGATCCAAATACCTTGCCCCAAAATAAAGTAATCCGGTCCCTCGATCTCGCTCCTGACCGGTAAAATCAAACCGGGTATCCTCCGCTGAACCCGTCTGAGAAGCTATCTCTCCAAATGGATAGTCCCAAAAAGGGATGCCTTCGGCATAGTTAGCACTCCAGCTGGAACTAACCATGGTCCGCGCAGAACCTGGAACCTGTCCCGCTTCTGCGGGATGATCATTTAAATAATAATCGATCGCTCTATCGGGATTTATTTTAGCAATTCGCTGGTTGTTTCCATACACGTACTCAGCGATCAGATTCCCTAATCCATCATACTCAGCAATCACGTTCCCCTCTCCGTCACGCACCTAATATATCTCATTCTCCACCGCTATGCCAGATATTTTTAGATGATCGAACCGCGCCCCTACTCCAAAAACATTTACCCCAAAATATCCCGTATGATAAATCTCATCAGTAAAATCATTATATGGATGTTTATACTCTTCAGGGGACTTCGGTATACAGGTTTTTCGTCGTGGTCAGTGTAGCCGGATAAAAATCGGCATTCGCTTCTTCTACATAAAGAGGCAGTAATCGTAATTTTCTATCACCGCATGGGTGGAGCTAAGGTTTGCTTTCAAATAAACCAGCTCCTGCATGTTTCTAATTTCCTCAACATTCTTTCCGCCACCTTCCGCCTCTTCTTCCTGAGAAATTCTCACCTCTAGCCTTCCGGCCAATCAGTTGTTTCTGTAAATATTCTACGACAACAACCCATCAACCCGGAACACCCCTAAAATCCGGTCTTCATCCAGCACAAAATGCTCCGCCGGATTACTGCCCACCTGCTTATATATGCGCTGCCCGGCGGTGTACTTTCTGTTTCCGGTCTGGTTTATCTTTTCTTTGTCAAAAAGATGTAAGAAAGATTAAATAATATAAATATTATCATTACTTTAAAATAATATAAAACCACTTCTGTCATCGCCTCTTTTGAAATTTCAAGAATATTTTGGGGATATACAAAGTAAGCTTCTGAATAATTAATCACAAATAAAGCAATTATTAAAAGATGTGCTAAAAAGAAAATTACCCAATTAAATTTATAGTAATACTTCCAACTTTTGAGTTTAAGTTTCGAAAAAATCAACAATAAAACCAATCCTACTAATGGCAAAACAATTAAGAGTAAATTCAACATCACTATTACCTCACAAAATTTATTTGATTTCAGGTATAATGCATTGATTAATAATCTCATGTTGCTTAATCCCACTGGAAACTGCCACACCTCTTTTTACCGCATCAAAAATTATTTGCACATGTTTCCATTCATGCGGAGGTGTGAAATACCTGTCCCTCGCCAATTCAGGATTGAAATAAACATTGATTTGTAATTTTTCGATGTCAAAATTCGGCGTGATTGTTCCATCGGAATACAGCTTCCCTCCTTCAAAGAAATCACCGCCATGATAAAAATAACCTTCATCTGTGCCTTGTTTGGCCCAGGCAGTATGACCAAAAAATAATTTGGGCGACATTACTGTTATTCCTAAAAACTTTTTGGAATAACCTGACAATTTGAAAGCTATATTCGTCGTTTCATACTTCCCGCCGATCCCGAATAATTCATTCACCATTTCCTGGTTTTCTGCCCACCATTGCTGAAAGAAGTGCCGCTGCTTTTCTGCCGGAGTCATATCGGCAAAGCTTTTGGTTTGGCCTTTCTTATCTCCTTCGGTATAAACCACCGGTTCTAATAACTGGGGATCGACATTCACAGTATCCCCGGTAATGTCGGTAAAACGAACCGGGTCGTTCAAAACGTAATGATAAGGCGACCAGGAAAGATATTTATCCATATACCGATCCACGCTTAACCATCTACCAACAATTGGATCATAATACCTTGCCCCAAAATACAGTAAACCAGTCCCCCGATCTCGCTCCTGACCGGTAAAATCATATCTAGAATCTATTTTAAAACACACCCGGGAAGTTCAAGAAAAATAGACTTATTTTTACATTGAACTTATTTTAATCCGAAAAATCTGCTATACCTTTCTGCCCATTTTTCTTTATCAGCAAAGAGATCGATTGAGATAAAAATCGTCAACATTACAAATCCCCAAATTAATCCGACATAATAGCCATTATATAAAGTAAAATTATTTATCCGATTAATGGAGGGAAAGATTTTATTATAGATAATAATAAAATCAACAACTTTATCATTATTATATAACAAGTTTTTTGTCAAATGAACCTTGGAGATAATATAGTGATCATTTACCTTGTATTGATAAGTTACTAAATAGGTATCTTTTTCTTTCTTGATAATTTTAATAACATCTCCATAGCTTTTTTCAAATTTAAATATTTTAAAAGGTTCATTATTTAATAACAACATGGTAAGCGAATAGATAAATATCAATCCCACTACAATTTGTGCCAACCTTAACACTATTCTAGTAAAAGAAATCATTTTTGTTTTTCTTCTTTATTGGATTCAGAATTTAAATAACCTTTAATTAAATTTAGACCTGTTTTTGTCATTGTGGTACTTCCAACTTCAATTTTGATTTCAATTTTTGAAGCATTTTCGCCAATTTCAGTTATCGTTTTTGTTACTTCCTGGGTGCCTTGACTCCCAAAACTTCCAGTAGTCTGTGCCACAGCTTCAACAGTTTCACCCATAGAGTTTTGTAATTTTCCCACTGAATTCTGAATTGTATTACCCAGACTCCTAGTTCCAATTGCAACAGTTCCCCCAACTAGACCTGTAATGCCTCCCACTGCTGCTTTATTTGCTGTCTGACTCAAATCAATATTATTAAAAGCACTTGTTAAATCATTACCCTTAAATAGATCTGTGGTAATCTGTCCAGCTACGTCACCTAACCCACTCCCTAAAGCTCCTCCCGCAGCAGCAGCTCCTAGTACGGCTAAGGCCGAACCTCCAGAAGCCACGGTGATGTCAACAACCAATCCTGATATAAGACCTGCGGTTCCTCCTTCCAATGCACCAGCTAAAATATTTTCATCATTTATAGCAGCATTAATAGCTCCACCCGCTACACCAATAATTGTACCTATTGCTGTACCAATAAATTTTCCGTCCGGATCAATGTAGAGGATGGGATTATTTGCTGTGAAATTGTACGGACTTAAAGAAGGATATCTCTCTGCCAGTGGATCCATACTCAACCACCTCCCAATCCCCGGATCATAATACCTCGCCCCAAAATACAGTAAACCAGTCCCTCGATCTCTCTCCTGACCGGTAAAATCAAACCGGGTATCCTCCGGGGAACCGGTCTGAGAAGCTATCTCTCCAAATGGATAGTTCCAAAAAGGGATGCCTTCGGCATAGTTAGCACTCCAGCTGGAACTAACCATGGTCCCAGCTGAGCCTGGAACCTGTCCCGCTCCTGCGGGATGGTCGTTCAGATAATAATCGATTGTTTTATCGGGATTGATTTGAGCGATCCTTTGATTGGTTTTATGCAAAATTAGTCATCAAACTTTTACTGAAATTATTTTTTGTTATATCTTCGTGAAAATTACCAAATAAATTTTTGCGAAGTAAGAGCGGTTCAATAATAGTGCCTAATTTTACATTGATTTCTAATCATAAAAAAAATAGACATTGCTTTTACTCTCCGCTATTTTCTTTTACTTCGGGAGTGCAAACAATATAATGAATATTGAAAACAATATCCAAAATCGACTTCAGGTAACCCGTCTTCTTATCTTTATGATCGGGAATAACTGAGATAATTAACAGAATCGTTAAAATAATACTACCCATCAGTTCTGGAATATTGACTATGATCCCTGACAAAAATAAAACGATGACCATGTTCTTCAAAAATATTTTTTTAGTAATTTTACTATCAGGCGAATCTGAGGTGGCTCTGATTCCTACCATGCCCTCACCCAACGTGTTGCTTCCAGTCGCTAAAATAAAGATGCTGGTGTTAACAAGGTAAAGAATTAAAATTAAATATAACATCATTTTAAAGGAATATGGATATTTCAAAGTTACAAGAAGGATAGGAAGACTGGCAATTACACCATCAATAAGAAAGGCTATAAATCTCTTCCGGATCATAATCGGTCCTCTATCTTTGTTATTTTATCAATAAAAATTTAAACTAGATCATTTCTCTATTGGACACATCCCACCATCTTTCGTCGAGTGGGGAACTCCTTTTCTTTTTCTGCTTTTTTTCATCCGTCGATCCATTTTCCTTTTCTTTCTTTTGTTTTTCTTCACAATCTTTCAAGAAATCATGTATAATCTTATCCGTATGTCCTGTTACTTTTATTGATTTTAAAATTAGCTGAAGATCACTCATTTCAATAGCAAACCTTGACATGATATCATGGGCATTCATTCCAGTCTCCCAGGCCATGATAATTAAAATTACTACTTCAGCCACTATTTTATTTACTCCTGCCTCTATCAGCGCACTTTCTAATATACTGCGATCTAAAGGATGATCACCCTTATTATAGTTTATACCAACTCCTATTTGAGTAATTCCGAACATGATCGAAAATTCACTTAACATTAAATAGGAAGAAAATTTATAAGGGAATATGTTAGATCCTGAAGCTAAAGAACCACCGGCTCCCATTCTGCTATAATATCGGGTGGAAATATATAATCCTAAAACCCCCGAAAGTGTATTGATAGAGCCTTTTATTATTAAACTAATATCTGCACAACCATGAAGATCAATTCCTGTCAAAGGATTATCGTGACAATAATTATATGGACTCATAGAGAAATCAATTTCTCCCAGAGGATCCACACTCATCCACCTCCCAATCTCTGGATCATAATACCTCGCTCCAAAATACATCAATCCCGTTCCCTGATCCCGCTCCTGCCCGGTAAAATCAAACCGGGTATCCTCTGCTGAACCCGTCTGAGAAGCTATCTCTCCAAATGGATAGTCCCAAAAAGGGATGCCTTCGGCATAGTTAGCACTCCAGCCGGAACTAACCATGGTCCCAGCTGAGCCTGGAACCTGTCCCGCTCCTGCGGGATGGTCGTTCAGAGAATTGTCTATCGTCTTGTCAGAATTGATCCTGGCCAGGCGCTGGTTGTTTCCATAAACATACTCAGCGATCAGATTTCCCAATCCATCATATTCGGCAATCACATTTCCCTCTCCGTCACGGACATAATATATCTCATTCTCCACCGCTATGCCAGATATTTTTAGATGATCGAACCGGGCCGTTGGTGTTCATGACCGCGCGTGTGGAGCCCAAATGATCTTTAAGGTAGAACAATTTCTGCGGAGCACCCGGCCGGGCTCTTCCCCGCCGGCGCCTTCCCCGGCCTGCTCTTCTGGTAGGGAAATTTCCAGGCGGTCAGTTACTCCGTCGTTTCCGTAAATATTCCAGTAAGACAACCATCCGCCGCGGAAACCCCTGAGGATTTGTCTTTTCTCTCTCAAAATGACATCTAAATAAAACGGTGTTCTAATCTCCTTTTTATTAGCAATACCACGTAGATCAAATTGAAGGCCATCTGCAAAGCGATTACCGTTAAATTAGATGAAAAATAGTCTGGAATAACATTTTTGATTTCATCAAATGCAAGAACCATCAATTGCCGGGAAGAATAGATATTTTGCAAAACGAAGCGAAGCAATACCATTAAATTCAAAATGAGAAAACTTACGAAGTGAAATCTCTGATAAAATTTATTTTCTTGAAAAAAGATGTTTCCAATTATGAGAAAAAAAATGAATGCAATCATAACATAGTATAAATAAATCATTCTCGACTCTCCTCAATTTTTTATTTTAAGGCGGGTACCTGTAATCTGTTTATCATTTGGTGTTGCTTGAGACCGGAAGGAACAGCAAATCCTCTTTTAACACTATCAAAAATTATCTGCACATGTTTCCATTCGTGTGCAGGCGTGAAATACCTATCCCTCGCCATTTCAGGATTGAAATATACGTTCATTTGAAGTCTTTCAATTCCAAAGTCAGGAATGATATCCTTAGGGCTGGTAGATAATTCGGCTTCTCCTGTTCCTTGTCTTCCCCATGTAGTTTGCCCGAATTGGGGTTCTCTTAAAGCCGGTTGAGTAAAAAAATTAGATATCTTTTCTTTGAATGTTAAAGGTTTAGTTCCTAATTTGAAGCCGATATTGGTCGTCTCATACTTCCCCCCAATTCCGAATAACTCATTCACCATTTCCTGGTTTTCTGACCACCATTGC
>MVQO01000029.1 GCA_002067585.1 Syntrophorhabdus sp. PtaB.Bin027 | reverse complement strand
TGATGATGGGAACATAGGGGATATATATCCCAAGGAAGCAAGAAGATGAAAAAGGAGGTAAAAATATATCAAAAAATGATATTATGCCGAAAAACTTGTACGAAATAAATTTAATCCTCATTAAATGCCTCATAAGGGGTGAAAATACCATGCATCCCCCCTTATGGCAGGAATCAGAGGTTATATAAAAATGTTAAAAAAAGATGAAGCGAAAACAGTATCTAGCCCAATCGTTTCGTCAAAATTTCTTTAAGGAGTTTGGGGTTTGCCTTCCCTTGAGATGCCTTCATGGCCAGACCCATAAAAAAACCCATAATCTTGGCATTTCCCTGACGATATTCCTCCACATCCGAAGGATGATCTGCAAGGATTTTGTCGATTAACCCTTCAAGTTCAGCAGTATCTGAAACCTGTCGTAAACTTCCTTTCTCCACAATCTCTTCAGGTGATTGATCGTCCGACAGTAGTTGAAGCAGCACCTCTTTGGCTGCGTGGGCATTTATAACGCCCGACTCCAGCATAGTCAGGAGCTCGGCGAATCTATTTGTGGTGATGGTAGTCTCCCTGATGGTCTGGTTCCTGTCCCGGAGAGCTGGCATGAGGTGGGTTACTATCCAGCTTGCCACTCTTCGCACTGGTAATCCCTTTCTCACCACTTCCTCGAAAAACTCTGACATGTCCCGTTCCTGGCTCATACCTGCAGCTTCTTCAGGGGTGAGGCCGTAGTCCTTCAAAAAACGGTTCGCCTTCTGCATCGGCATCTCAGGCAGTCTCATTTGAATCTTATCCAGCCAGTCAGGGGTAACCACAATTCTCGGCACAGACGGATCAGGAACACAGGGCCCCGAAAATTTTTCCCGCATTGGTAACGTTACCCTCTTATCCGGATCCCAGAGCCTCGTATGGAGCACAATGGGTTCGCCTTTCTCAATACTCTCTGTTTGGCGCTTGATTTCATATGCTATAGCTTCGGCTACATTGCGAATAGAGTTCATGTTTTTTACTTCTACTTTTGTGTTAAAGGCATCGCTTCCTACTGGCCGCATAGAGATATTTGCATCCACCCGGAGCGTTCCCTGTTCCATACTGCACTCAGCACTACCAGTGTAACGCAACTGGGTCCTCAATGCCTTCACATATTCAATAGCATCATGGGGACTTCGTAAATCTGGTTCACTTACAATCTCAATAAGTGGCGCACCTGCACGGTTGAAGTCAACCAGGCTGATGGGTGTCTTCCCTTCTGTTTCGTGTACGAGTCTGGCAACATCCTCCTCCATATGGACATGATGTATTCGCAGTCTTTTCAATTCACCATCCTCACCAATAATGTCAATCCACCCGTTTCTCGCCAGGGGCTTATGGTGCTGGGAGAGCTGATATCCCTTCGGAAGATCGGGATAATAATAAACCTTCTGATCAAAAGCACTCTCTGGCTGAATTGTACAGTTAAGAGCAAGACAAGCGAGGGTTGCCTTCTCTAATGCATCTGCACTCAGTCTGGGTAAGGCTCCGGGCAACCAGAGACAGGTGGGACACGTGTTCTTGTTCGGTTCATCACCCGGACTGTTGGGGCAGTCACAGAAAAGTTTCGTTATAGTATTCAGCTGAACATGTATCTCAAGACCAATTACAGCTTCGTACCTCATCAGTCTTACACTCCTTTGACTATTGATGATAACTCCATGCCTAATGCCAGCAAACGGACATCGCTTTTGTGCTCACCAAGAATCTGGAGTCCTACATCACCCGTGGAATCGCTGGCGAAACGAGGAATACTTAGAGATGGCTGTCCTGTTACATTTGCAGGTACGGTAAAAGAAAATGCCTCATAAGTTTCAGCTATGGTAGTCGCATTCGTAGCATCAAACATTAACCTCCTCGTTGGAAGAGCAATCACATCTACAGTCTCCAGAAGCCTCGACATTTTCCGGACTAGCCCGCCCCTGATTCTGCAGGCATCTTCAAAAGAAGGATAGTTCTCAAACTGGAAATATGCCCCCTGAAAAAGATATGATTTGATTAGGGTTCCGAATGATTCACCACGAGTTTTAAGATACATATCATTCCAGTTCTTGTCAGAGGCTGCTCGGTGGCCATAACGGACTCCATCGTATTTCCCAGAACTCGAAGAAGCTTCTACAGAACCGATCACATTGTGAACAGCACGAAAGAGCTCAAAGTTTTCAAAGCTCAACTCTTTAATCTTAAACCCTTTATCTTTAAGTTTCGTGATTCCTGCCTTGAATACGTTTTTTTCACTTTCATTCAGCATTCTATGGCATTCCTCAATGACACCAACTGTGCTGGGTATCCTCAACGATTTCATTGACTCACCAAGATCAGGTAACGGCTCATCAGCCATGGAGAAATCGTTTTCATCAAAACCTGCAATTACCTCAGCAACAGCAATAACATTTTCCAGGTGCTTTCCTACGATACCACAGCTCTCCATGGATGGTATGAGTCCAATCATGCCAAGACGGGATATAATACCGAAGCTCGGTTTATATCCAAACATTCCTGATACAGCGGATGCAATACGCGCTTCACCCATGGTGTCAGTTATCAAGCCAACTGTCACCTCATCACCGGAACAAGCCTCGGCCAAGGTATCTCCGCCTAGGCCGAACCCAAGTTCACTCATTCGTGCACTGCCCAC
>MVQO01000028.1 GCA_002067585.1 Syntrophorhabdus sp. PtaB.Bin027 | reverse complement strand
CTGCCCTTGATGTCTGGTATGCCGCGTGGTCTTCCTTCCTCAAAGAAAGAACAACCGATCCTGTAACGGGAAGGTTGCATTATACCCATAAACGACTTCGCATAAGCCTACCGGAGTTTAAAACTGAACCTGCCCTTCCTGTTCACCTATCAGAAGTATCCTGAACTCAATATCCCAAATACTACCAATTCCCTTGATGGGTGTTTTGCCTACCTAAAGGAATTGTTGAGGGTACACCGAGGCTCAACAAGAAGCCTCACAAACAAGATCATTGAAGAGGTATTAGGGAGATAAAAAAGCCCTTAAAAACCGTATTAAGCCTAATTTTAGATCAATTGTCTTAACGCACTTGGTCTTATCTGTTACAACCATGAGTTTTACCAAGGCAAGAAGGATAATCCTATGACCTTTGGGCCTTAAGTATTGACACTCTGGGCCCTAATAATCCTGCCTCGTAACGTCGGTAAATATTAAAGTGCGATAAAGGTTTTCCAGCCTTGGTAGTACAACATGTTTGGAGAAGTGTCGTTCAACCTGCTCTCGAGCAGCGATGCCCATCTTCTTTCTCAAATGGACACTTCGGGTCAAATCGATTATTGCCGAGGATAAAGCCGGACGATCACCTGCGTCGATTAGCAATCCATCAATACCTTCACGGACCATTTCAGGAATTCCGCCCACCCTTGTAGATATGATCGGAATTTGCCAGCTCATTGCTTCTAGTATACTAACCGGAAGGTTTTCATTATAGGATGGCAGTACATAAATGTAAGCACGGCGCAAAAGATCAATTTTTTCATCACCGCTCACCCAACCTGCAAACACAACATGTTCCTCAATGTTAAGCTCCTTAGTCAGTGCCTGCGCCCTATCAACCTCACCATTACCGCCGATAACCAATCTAAGCGTCGGAATCTGTGCAAGTGCATCTTTGAATGCAGGTAATAGATCATATACACCTTTTCGTTTGCCAACGTAACCTAGAAAAAGAATCTCCATCTCATTATCGCGGTAATCATTAATAAAGCTAGGTTCTGGCATCACAACATAGTTAGGTATTATTTTGACGTTTGCCCCCGGCGAAATTGATTTCACGTAGCGAAGCCAACTCTCAGACAACACAATGATTACCGACTGTTTTGCTAAAATCCAGCTTATCAAGCTTTGAACCAAAGCTGAATGTTCGTCCACAAATTCCTTCATCTCCGAGCCATGGAGGTGAAACACCACAGGTACAGCAGCCAGCCTGGATATCAATGCAAACATGGATTTTCGCCAGAAACTCCTTTTCATGGCTGAATGACAATGCACCAGACTGACTCGCCTCGTCAAAAGAAGTCCGATAAGGCGCAAAAGTGCTTTCCACGCCATGGCTAAACGCATGGTAAATGCACCAGAAACATGCGAATTCAGAAGCACAACGTTCCATCGGAAAAAAAATCCATCTGCTAAATACCCCTCGACAACCGAGCGAATGCCACCTTTATCTGACGTACTTAGCATTACAACCTTCTTCTTCATGGTCTCGGTAACCAAGAATCAATCTCCTTTACAATAAACATGTGAAAAAACGATGAAGTAGACGCGCCGAGCGAAACAGATACCTTAACTTGTCATAGAAACGGGAAAATGTGCAAGGCGAGCCATCCAATGGCGCGTCATTTGGTGGAATTTTTTTCTAACTTGTCTCTTGTTACTGGTTACTGCACAATAGTAAGTCCGGTTGGCGCAGAAGGTTCAGCGGTGACATACACATATTGATATGCCCCAATATCGTATGCTCCCGCTGGCCGAACACTGGGGTTTGCCAATCCCGCCCCGTTGATACACCCGTTATACTGACTTCCAAGCGTATATCCTTTGTTCAAAGCATTTCCTGTTGAAATAGCAAAATAGGTCGTATTAGGAACCATGTTCGTTCCATACGTTCCGGTGAATCCTGTGGGAAGTGTTCCTCCAGTGAAATTAGGGTTGGTTCCAAAACTCGTTGTACTCCATGTACTAACCTGAGAATTTGTGTAATTAGAACCACCAACATTTCTTACAGCTATCTTTGACCCTCCATCTGCTCGGTAAATTATGTTGTTTGAATAATTAAAAGTAGTGCCACTCAAGCGGTAATAAAGCGCACCATAGTCAGTTGCGGTAGAAGAAAAATAAATTATATTATTTCTAAAATTGACAGTTCCGCCATTCATTACGCCTGTAGACCCAAGTGATACGCTGGCATTATTATTGCTATTGGTGTTTACCGTATTAAAAAACGTATTGTTGTATATGTTAAATGTCGAACCAGCGTATCCATCACGGTAACCCTCATAACCCTCTATAAAGAAATCATGGGCATAATTATATTGAGTATTAATTACACCATTATTATAGAATATGTTACCATATATGTCTGCCGATATTACAAAATAAGAATCAGAAGCACTGTATCGTGATGGGTTCCATACTTGTATGCCGTTATAATTGTTTTCAGCTATTATATTGTATCTAATAATTGTGTTGTCTGGGCCTGATACTCGGTATCCGTTATCGCCCCCCTCTCCCGCCGGAGAGTTCCTAAGTGCTATTCCTACACCATGATTTTTAGTAATCGTATTAAATTCCACTGTCACGTTATCAGAGTCGTTTGCAATTTCTACCCCACAACCAGATTGCGATGTACTGCCTGTATCATGGACATAATTATTCCGTATCAGTATATTATTGTTCCTGGAACGATACCGTGTCCATGCAGCGTATACTGCAATTCCTTCATGGAATGTGTCATAGACTTCACTGTTCTGGATTGTAATGTTGGAATTTACCAGAGCTACCGCTGACCCCGCATATGGAGTAACTAATATGCCGTAATGCCAGTCACCTGACACTCCACCTAAATTATGCACAACACAATTGTCGATTGTGACATTATCAATGCTAAAAGTAGAACTTCCTACCCATATCCCTGTTGACCGAGAATCATTTACATCAATTTCAAATCCTTTAAACGTGGTGTTGTTTGCGCTTAGTCTTACAATCCCCAACACATTTGATGAACTTGGCATATATGTCGTGGTTATTTTTGCCCGTGTTCCACTTCCCCATGTTGACCCGTCATAGGTAACTCCTGCAGTCGTAACATTTAATATTGGAACAGATGAGCTTGTCCATGTATCCTGAGAACGGAAATAAACTGTATCACCGCTTCGAACGGCGGTCTGCACTTTGGCAATCGTTGCCCACGCAGTTGAATCTGAGAGACCATCAAGGCTGTCATTGCCTCCGTTTTTAACATAGTAGGTAGCCCCCCACCCAGGACGAGCAGAGATCAGTAGTACTAAAAAAAGGGCGATAATGAATGTATAGTTAAATGTGCGCCTGATATAACTCTTAAATAAAATCTTGTGTCTATTCATGCTTCCTCCCAATCTTTTAATCGGCCTACACTTTGCACCAATCCTTCATTAAATTATTCTGTATTCCATTATATATCGTCTGAGCTTCAGGTGGCAGAGTCAATGTCTTTTGTCACAAATTCGGTTATGAACTCAGTTGTACAATATATTCGGGAATTCAAATACCATTCAGCACCTCACTTCCCCACGAAATTATTTACCATTATCATTTTTTTGACTATATTTTTGACTATAAAAAATATTTGGGATTTTCGACTTCTGCCACGATCACTGACATGGAAAAAAACGCTAAAGAAAATCGTACGTCAAAGGTAGTAAGCACGCATTATTCTCACTGCAAAAAATTGTGCCAGATGGCTTTTTCTTTACATGCTATGCAAATCAAATACCATTTGAGTAAAGCAGCATTATTAGTTGATATAGAAGGCTTTATTCATAGGATACTTAATTCTGTAAGATCGTTTATGAAGGTTTTTTACTACAAAACCGTCCGAAGGGATGAAGGATTTTTCGTCCCAGATGAATTTGTTATTAAAAGTATCGGGGATTTTCCAGTAGCCTTCCTAGTTATATGGGTGGACACCCACGTTCTTCAAAAACACCAGATTTTAGTCGAATCGAGGTTTAATATCAAGGCATTGAAGACAGTTTTCCCTTAGCTCCGTTATTGTCCAAGAACATCTTCACTTAAACCACTGCCCAATTATTTATTCGAGACCAGCCCTGCGGACTACTTGATTTAGAAAAGGAAGAAATACAAGGGCTGCTTTTGTGTTACCCACAGTATTTGGATGACTGTCGTTGCCATTCCCAGATGGAAACTCAGCATAATTAGATTTTCCATAATCCGTTAAGATATCATAGTAGTCGAAAACAACAACGTTTTTACGATCATAGGTAGAGAGCCATCCTTTCTCAGACTTCAGCCAATTATTGAATTGACGGGCCAAATGTCCTGCCGTGGAAGGCTTTGTGCGGGTTCTGCGCAAAATAACTCTGGCTAAGTGTTTCCACAAAGGCTCTGGTTCTAAATGCCCCACTAATGGGGGGGCTGTCATTGCGACAAATAGGGTTTCAGGGTATTTTGCAAATTCAGGCAGAAGTGAATCGTAAGCCGCTTTGGCGTTAGCTACGGTTAAATCTGGACCAGAGGGATTTCCAGGCTCCTGACCTATACCCACGAAATCGTTCTGCGGAAAACATGATTTGAATACAACGATTTGGTTTTTTGTGCCGTCTTTAAAATAGGTATTTTGGTGATCGCACAACAGCACCTTGTCCATCATCTCTTTAAACTTGCGAGGCCAGTCAAAAATGTCTGTCTTGTCCCCCACTTCACTGTCATATGACGCTTCATGAACAATATAGCCTTCTTTCTGGAGGAGTGCTCTTAAGCCACCACCATTTGCATTGGTCTGGTAAATGCAGCTTTGACCATTGTCCTGGCCGAAATCGGCCATTAGTTGTCCACCAGTAGAATGGTGGATGAACAAGAGGTGCAAGCTTTTTTTTGGACGATCCTTTGAATATGAAGATAAATTCATGGCGGTTACCTCTGTTTCGTTTTTTGAGAAATCATTACGTGCTACCTTGGTACCTCCGACAGGGATAAAACCGACCGCCACCCCTAAAGCGGCAAGAAATAACAAAGTCAAAACAATTCTTCTGCGCTTAGCAGGCGATCGAAGAAAAGCCGGCCCTGCTCTGGCTGTTGTTTCTTGAGAGTCATGGTTAGAGTGAAAATGCTTCATAGTCTTACTCCTCCTTCTCTTAAATCATCGGATTCCAGAATAGATCGGGACAATGAAATCCTCGCGTATTTCTGATTTATCCATTATTGAACAGTGAAAATCCTGTCTGTGCAGCAACTAAAAATGCAAGATTCATTCACCCAGATAATAAATTATCCCTATGCTGGGGTGATGGCAAGCCTTTATAACTAAATTTTGTGTGTAGCCGTTCATGACCTCTTAGAGGCTGTTAAAATGCTTTACCTCGCTGGGCCACTTCTGTGTCCGTTGCGAGGCTACAAAAGTAACAGTACCAAATTAGCGACCACATTACGTTAAAATACCATCTATTCTCATTAGCGTGATCGGTCATTGAATTTAACAAAAGCGATACTAGGACACCAAGGCCGGCGAGGTATATGGCATGCAGAGATGAATCGTTGATTAGTCTCCTTCCCCTCCTATAAAAGGAAACCAGCAATCCTGCACACAATGATATGTAGCCCAATCCTCCAAATAATCCATAACTTACCGCGTATGTTAAGTATTCATTATGAATCCAAGTCTGCACCTTATTTCCAACCAGTCCCGTCCAACCAACTCCCTCCGGATTAGCAATGAGCTGTCTTAAAGCATGCCCCCATAATATAAACCTGTCCTGATCCATTCCAGATTTGATAATTCGATGTTCGTACCTATGTGCAAGGTATTCCTTCACATCGGGAGGAATAAACATATATATCAAGAACAATATACAAGCTATTGCAATCATTGCTAAGACCCGTTTCCTTATGCTAACACGGTTAGATTGAGCAAAAAATATAGCTGAAATCCCGCAAAAGCATGCAACGCCACTCCCGAAACTGCCGGCCCCAATAAGAAGAGATGCGTTCGAGGCAAAACAAGCTCCTGATAAGATCCGATAGAAGGGTTTGACACCTGACGCTATTATCGCGGCCGAAGCACAGACCAAAGCTGATAAAATAAACCCCACTTCCGTCCTCATAAAATTGATGTACCACTTTCCGAGTTCGTATATGAGGAAACCATGCGAAATGATATCCCCGTGCAATGAAGCTTCCCACTCGTTGACCGGGTTTCCAAGAAACCTTGCGAGAAGAAGTATTAACGTTGACGGAATGATGAGACAGAACAGTAGACCTTGTAATTTCATGCCATGATCTTGACCCTCTTTCATCCCTAGGTAGACGGAAGGTAGCAGAAGGAACGGCCCCAGAAATAAATTATATAGAAATAATAATTGTCGCATTATACTGCGAGGGACATCGCCAGAAATCCAGTTGATCGAGCTAGTGAAAAGTCCAAAAACAACCAAAATAGTCGGCACGTAAAACCATCTGGGTAGCCTGAATACATGCCGCATGTTAAAAAGCGCAAACCAAAAGGCAAAGATTAGATTGCAGGTGTAACCATATTTGGACAAAGCGAAGGGCATTGCTGCCGTGACAGAGACCAGGAAAATCCAGGGTCTGGGAGCATTCCTCCAAAGCAGAGTTATAAACATTGAGAAGACAAGAAAAGAAGCATAGAAAAGGTATGAACGCCCAAGAAAGAAAGATACAGCAATGATTGCCATCCCGAGAAAAAATGCGATGACGGATGTTCTTCCCCGAACTTCCTCAAAACACGAAACAGCTACATTGTGTTGATTTTCAAACATCAATTTCGCGTCTTGATAAAAAAATCAAATCTACATAGGCGGCTAAGATTCTGGCAGTGTGACCAAGCAGGGACCCCACTGCGACTGCAAGAAGCCCACTAAACATAGGTAGTAATAAATAGGTTGCCAAAGGAAACACAACCATTCCGGGAATCACATTACGACCGAAGAGCCACGGTTTTCCTGTGGCAAAAAGGGCATTAGTCGGCAAAAATACAGCCTCCACAACGGAAAACCATAGGCACACCTTCATTACCGGGATGCCCGCATGATACTTTGGAATGATGTGTGGAACGAATATTTCTAAAAGAAATGAACCCGTAAAAGCGAGAATGATCATGAAACCCGTGAGCGTCGCGGTCACCCATTTGATCCGTGCATCCACTTTGCATACACTTCCATCCCGCGCAAAAGCAGTTACAACACGTGGAGTAATTACTTGCCAAATTGCCAAAGGTAGGGAGTTTAGAGCTGTCCGCATGACTACTGCAACCGAAAAGAGGCCAAGATCAAATACGCCGCTCAGAGCAAGCACCAGGGCACTTTCGGTTGCAACCCAGACGGACGTATAAAGGTTCCCCCAAAAGCTGAGAGGGAGCCCTAATTTAATAAGTTCCCAAAGAACTTTAGTGTTGAATCGGTAGGACACCTTGAGGGGTCGATTTCGATGGTAAAGCCAAACCGCAAGTATCGACGGAAGAGCCAGGCGTGCGCAGAGCCCATAGAATCTAAGAAACGGTAAGAGGAATACCATAGAAAAGGCCAGTATCGACTGGACTATCTGAACTCGCGATAGAGTGACAAAATGATGCAAGGTGCGATAGGTTGATGTAAGGTAGCCACCATAAAAAATCACCCAGCAATAAGCAACCTGAGAAATCCATCCAAAAAAGCCCGAAAGATTATCATGAGCTATGTCGTAAAAAGCACAGAAAATGAATCCACAAGAAACGACAGCCGACACCAAAATGTTGAAAGCCCCTGCCGCGGATGCAAGTGCGTCAACTTTTTCCGGCATTTGCTTGCCGACATAATAAGGTATCTGGCGCCAAAGTCCATCCCAACTTCCAAGATGTAAAAAAACTAGATATGTTAAAGGAATTGTAAAAACGCGGAATGATCCCGTCTCGTCAGGCGAGAGAAAACGGGCAACCAGCAATCCTCCTATGGCAGAAAGTACTGATGACATGACGTTACTACTGACAAGTGCCATAACTGATCGAATTGTGTGACGGCTCTTGGCTATTCTTCCACGAATGCTAACGAATCTCTTGTTCTGGATCAAAGCGTTTCCTGGTGCAACCTCGTAAGTGGTTAATCGCATACGTCTTTTGCCTTGTCTAAGAAGCCTTTGAACCAAAAAAATGGGGAGATCATCTTCCAAGTCTCTTCCGCATCTTTAAACTTCGAGCTGGGATCATAAATAGTTTTCATGATTGCCTCTTTGGTGGTAACGGGATCGACAATCGGATTGTCATTAAATTCTTTTGACTCAACAGTTTCAAGAAGAAATGTTCTCATCGGACCTTTGAACCAATCTACTAGTGGGGCATTAAATCCAATTTTCGTTTTTCGATACGCAACATAAGGTGGAATAATGTCCGACAAGGCATCTCGAACGATTGCCTTGGTATAACCGTTTCTGATTTTTGAGGTCCAGGGCAACGAGAATGCGTACGACACCAGCCTGTGGTCCATGAACGGCATTCTGATTTCCACTCCGTTTATCATACTGTACCGATCATAGTTTCTTAGCAATGTCGGCAGAGTAGTTTGATGAAAGGAACTGTACAATACTTTTGCAAAATAATCGAGGGATCTCCAATTGGGATGATTATCGTCAATATTTCTATTTTTGCGGCCCAAAATCTTCTTAGCTGCGTTGCGAACAAACTCTTTGAGGAAAAACATGCCCTTGGGGGGAAGACAGCCAAACTGTGTATTTTTATTTAGATAAGGATCTTGGCTACCGTAATATGTGTTAATTATCGCCAGAGAATTTTTTAGATTGAACATGTTATCGTCTAGGATACGCAAGTAATCAAAGTGGTACCCACCGAATAACTCATCTGAACCATGTCCATCAATTGTTACAACCACACCATTCTTCCTCATTTCTTCGTAGGTTCTCACAAACGGAATATGAGGTGTGATGTATAAATCCTCAAATAGATATATCTGTTCGTAAAAGTCGTCTAAATATTTTTGAGGATCTATCACGATTATGTTTGTCTTCGTTCCGCAATGATCTGCCACTTTATTTGCCCATTCGACTTCATCGAGTGGAGTGCCTGGAAATGAGGCACAAAAAGCATGCTGCCAATCGCGAGATGCGCGATCGCCGCTTTGATTCTTACTTAGATGATTCAACGCACACAAGGTAGCGCTGGAATCCAACCCCCCGCTCAGAGCTGTGCCAATCGCAACATCCGATCGCATTCTTATCTTGCACGCATCCAAAAACAGTTCCTTGAATCTTTCTGTTTGCTCTTCGTAGGTTGGTGGCACATCTACAAGATGGTCCAGGGTACACCAATACCTTACTAAGGATAGTTTTCCATCCATGAGTCGACCGTAATGTCCAGCCGGGAAGCGCATGATTTCCTTGACCAGACATTCAGATGTATTTTCGTAATAAAAAATACGAGAAGTATCTTTAATAATATCTATATTTGGCTCAACTCTGTTTAGCAAAGGCACAATGGCTTTCATTTCGGAAGCGAAAACGAAATCATCAGCGATGAACGAATAAAAAAGAGGCTTCTTTCCGAAGCGGTCACGGCTCAAGAACAACTCTTTTTTCTCGCTGTCCCATATGGCGAAGGCCCACATCCCGTTGAATTTATCCAGGCATTTCTCCCCCCACTCGACATAAGCAGCGAGCATGACTTCCGTGTCGCTTTCGCTTTTGAATCGATGGCCCTTTGCGGTCAATTCTTTCTTAATCTCGACAAAATTGTAGAGCTCGCCGTTGAAGGTAATCCAATATCGCCCTTCCGCATACGACATCGGTTGTTTCCCTCGTTCTGACAGGTCTAGGATCGCAAGCCGCCGATGGGCAAGAAAAATGCCATCGGCCTGATACATTCCTTCGCCATCCGGGCCACGATGAGCTAATTTCCTGACACACTTTAGCCCAACTTGTTGGTCTATTTTCCCTTTATATCCAAAGATTCCACACATAGCTTGTTGTCTGCTCCGCCTTCATTTATCTGCTTATAGATTTTGTAGAAAGGCAAGCAACGCTTTTCCCTGCTGCTTAAAATCGAAAGACAATTTGGCCACTTCACGTCCTTTCATCCCTATGGCCTCTGCAGATTCCGGATTATTAATCAGGAACTCCACTGCCTCACATATTTCCTCGCTCAAACCGGGCTGCACAACCATCGCATTATGTCCGTGGACAAGGAACCTATCGATATCGGACACCCGCGAGGCTATGACGGGCTTACCGGTTGCAAGAAACTCACCTAGCTTGAACGGGAAGCCAGCGTGTGCAAAAGCAAGGTCCACACGGGACATACAGGGTATGTCAACGTCGTTGAGCATGGCATAATAGTCTGCATCGTTCAGATAACCTTTGAATTCAATCCGATTCTTATAAGGCGATGCCTCCACACGGGCAAAAAATTCTTTGATTGCCTTTCTTTCACCGCTGCCAGTGAGAATCAAACGAACATTTCCAAATCTGTTCGCCAATCTATCGAATGCATCGAGAAGCACGTGCACTCCATCCTTTTGGCTGAAACTACCTGCATATAAGAGAGATATGGTTGATTTAGATTGCCTTGGTTTTTCAGGAAAACGATCCATATTGACAGATATCGGCATATAGTGAATAGGCACCTCTCCCTTGGTAAGAGCCTCATACTTCTTTTCAAGGTGCGAGCTAATAACGATGATTCCCGAAGACAGGTCTATGATCCTTGAAGAAAACCAGTTTGCCGCGTTGCTCCTAATATGGTGGTAGAACGAACCAGAAACCTCATTCGACAGATCATAATCCTCGATAACATCAAAAACGATCTTGTAACCTATCCTTTTTGCATAATTCAGGGGTACAATACTGTCAAGGAACAAAGGGCCATAAAAATAGATAATATTCTTTTTATTAGGCCGTAATGCCCCTTTCAATGCAACGATGCTCTTATAATAAAGGACTGGCAGTAAGATAAACATCTTGCTTCGAAATAGGTTCCCCATGACAGTCTTGTAGGGTGTGCCCTCATGCACTCCCGAGAGCGCGTTGTGTTCGGATGATTGGCGCTGAAGTATGACTCGTATCGCGATATCAGGGTATTGTTTCAGTGAGTTGATAGCATTCTGGATTCGCTTTGTTCCTGCCATACCCCTGGGATAAGTGAAACCGCCCGCAAATACAAGATTGATTTTTTTTCTGATTATTTGGCCTTTAGTTGAAATTTGTCAATCTTTTCTATGGGTTGGCTGGGATACTAACAACAATTGCTGTGGCAGCCAGAGAATAATTCGAAAGTCCCCAAGCGGAAAGAAATGTGTTTGCATAAGTAGCTACATCCTTTAACACGGTTCGCTGCCTATTCCATTTTCTTGTACGGTCTGGCTGGCGAGCCTGCTATAAATGTATTGCCGGGAAAAGATCGTGTAACTGTACTAGAAGCGGCAATAAATGTGTTCTCGCCAATCATAACACCCCGATATACGCTGACGTTAGCTCCCAACCAGACACCATCTTCTATCAAGACTGGTTTATTGGTTCCAGACCTATGATCATCATCATGCCCGTCTGTATCCATAATTGTCGTATTGGGACCGCATCGCACATTCTTGCCTAAAGTTATTTTTTCTTTACATACAATACTCGTTCCGCTAAACCCACAATTCGGTCCAATTACGATTTCGGCACCGTCGTCCAAAGTAGTTAGAATACAAGGTCTATTATTTCCCATCGGATTTGATGTAGGAGAAGATCTAAATTGACAACCGCTCCCAATCGCAATTCTGCTTCGAGGATGTCGAAAAAATCTCACGCGCCCATAAAAAGTACAATTTCCAGCGAGGTCCACACCCCACCACCACGCAGCTATTTTCGCCAGTAGTGTAAAGTAATGCCTGCTAATGATTCTACAAGCAACGTTGACTAAATGTGGTAGGCTATCGCGGTCTATCTTACGCATGATATCCTCCATCAAGAATGGAAATTGAATTCAATGAGAATTTAAATCCTTGGAAGCCTTGCATCCTACGAGAAACAGCTAAGAATACTTTGTCATATCAAGTGGATCCTGGAAAATCCAATCGTGTAATGCAGGTATTTCTTGAAGGTTGTATCAGGGATCGCGGTGTCTAACGGCCCCCGCGGTTGAGATCCACACCTCACCGGCAAACACAAGCAATATCCAAAATTCTTCCCAACTGTTGCTCCGAACAATGTCACAAAAGCATTCCATCATATAGGGAGGCCATAACGACCAACCTGTACCATACCGCGTGATACCTTACCTCTCTCAAGAGGAAAGAGATACAAAACCTTGACAAATTGTTAGGTGCACTTATTCGCATGTAGTACTCGCCTGTAAATATCTATCTGGTTTAATACAATTTTCTCCGGATCATTTCGACCATCTGCAATTTCTCTCCCTTTCCCTGACAGACACCTCGCAAGTTCCGGATTCGTAAGAATTCTCCAGAGTTGATGAGCGCACATCACGTGGTCTCCAGCTGGATAAAAGAGGGCCGTCTCTTCATCCTTCGCAAGCCATGCCGCACCTCCCGTAAACGAAGAGACGACTGGTACACCAAGCTGCATTGCCTCCGCAAAGGCTACGCAATAGGTTTCACAGTAACTTGGCACGAGCGCCACGGCACAACCCACCAGTTCTTGGGCTACTTCTTTTTCAGACAAGGAGCCAAGCCAATCCACATTTTTCGAAAGATCATATCGCCTGATCATCTTGTTAACCCACCGAATGTATCCTTCCTGGCGAATCCCCTTCCGCTGATGCCCCCCAGCAATTCTAAGTTTTATTGAAGGGATCCGATCACGAAGAATGGCAACCGCGCGAACTGCATCATGCAACCCCTTAAAAGGTGCTGGAGCAACAGCCGAGGTAAAAATGTTAAAGTCCTCGGACGGTTTCCACGGTTCTGATTCATAAAAGGCATCCCTCAGGACAAGCTCGGTATGGAACAGATTGCAGGACGGATTAATGAACCTGATCCAGGCTTCAGCCCACGGTGATTGTGTGCTTATGTTCGAGTGTTTGGCGATGATTTCATTTTCAAAGTAAGCCCATCTGGCAAATCTTTTCTTTCCTTGCAGAATGGTATGTCTTCGCAGAATCTCCTTGATACCGATACACGCAAGAATTTCTTTAAGAGAAAGACCACCGGTAAATACACGTGATAAAGGTCCTTTCAACCCCTGAATCTCCAAGAGCGATGGGTAGGAGAGAATTCTCCTTCCTGTAAGCAAGCCCCAAAAGAATTCTGTACCCCAGACATGCACAATATCAGGTCGAAACTCTTCTGCCACTCGTACAATATCCCTAATCGCAGCTTCTGATGGTAAATAGTTCTTGTTAGAATTGTTGACACCGGGTACAATCCACTGGCTAATCCCTCCGTAGTCCTCTCGCACTGTCTGGGATACCGGACCAACAGTTACATTTCCCAAGGTTACCCGGCCACTTCGCAGAAGATGCGGCGCTATGGCACGCTGCCAACTGCCGCCACCTTCATCATGGCTTATCAACGATAATGAGCTCAACCAGAGGATTCTCATAATGACGTTGCTTTGATTCACCGAAGTGCGTATCTCTTAAAGATTCCAGAGAGACGGTCAAGCCTTTTCAGACAGCCTCCAGAAGATTTTAAATGGTTCGCCGTTTCTGTTCATACCGCATCCTTTACTTTCGGCAGCGTGCTCCAGTACACATCTTCCGGGATCCTGTCGTTGAGACCCTGATGGGGCCGCCGCGTATTATACCGATCAAAAAACTTCGTAAGCTCCTTTTTCGCATGACTGATTGATTCATATGCCTTCAAGTAGATCTCCTCATATTTGACGGTTTTCCAGAGACGTTCGATTAATATGTTGTCACTCCACCGGCCATTGCCGCCCATGCTGATTATGATTCCATGGGCCTTGAGTATTCCCGTGAAACTATCTGATGTAAATTGGCTTCCCTGGTCGGTGTTGAATATATACGGCTTTTCAGAAGATGTCAAGTTTTTAGTTGAAATGCGAATTGCCTCACATTAAATCTTACCAAAGAGCTTATGAAAAAGGGATCATTGACTCATAATTAGATATTACCGAACACCTGTTTTTTATAAGGAGGTTCACCATGAGTCCGCGATCCA
>MVQO01000027.1 GCA_002067585.1 Syntrophorhabdus sp. PtaB.Bin027 | reverse complement strand
CTCCTTTCTTTTATCTCCATGCGCAAGCGGCCGTCTTCCATCTCAGGTAAGCCTCGTCATTCCCTTCGAGGGAGTTTCCCAGCACATCATTATCGGGACCGAACCTAAATTGAATTTTGCCTGGGATTTTAGATTTGAGGCTTCTTTTGGATAATCGTTCAATCATTTTTTGTCCCTTTTGCTGTGGGGAAAAAGCATGATGATCAAATATTTTCACTTGATTAACTCTCGAATGAACATTCATTCCACGGGGAAATCAAAAAAATGGTCATCTGACACCATGCGCTATCTTATTCCATTTTCCTCTTTTGCATAGCACTGCAAGAATCAGAATTATGTTGTATAATTCCATAATATATCTGAATGAATATTCATTCCATAAATATTGAAAAAATAACCACCGTTAAGTTAATGTTTATCTGGGGCTTTAATACCTTCCCAACAAGCTTCAACGAAATCATCAATCATTTTTTCGTCCAGCGTTATGAACCCAAGGACATGGTCTCGCGTAAGTGAGAGCATAGGACCGAATGAAAGTGCGAAATACACGGGTAAAGGGAAATCTTTTAGTATCTTTTGCGCAACACCTTGATCAAAGAGTGTTTGAAAGATATCTGATTCGTCAATAGATTCTCTAAATAACTTCTCTCTTCGCACGGTCACTCCGTATGGTGAATTCATATACTGCTCCATAAATCGAAAATGCATAGGATTTTCAATACAATACTTTATGAGCTTTGTTTTGAGATGAATGTATCTTTCATGTAAGGATCTCTCTGCACTATATCCTTCATGGAGGTGTGCCATGATCCTTTCGCGTAACTCAGAAAATAGATGTTGAATGAGCCCATCCTTGTTTTCGAAATAAGAGTAAATAGTACCCGTCCCCACACCAGCCTTATCGGCGATCATGGACATCGGTGCTTCGTGAAAGCCGTGTTCTGCTATGAGTTCCATGGCCGCTTGTAGAATAGCGTCGCGCTTTTCGACATTTTTCAAGAACATTTCCTCCTGAATGAATATTCATTCAGGAAATATATAACAAATATAGTTCTTCTTGTCAATAACATTTTTACTTTGAAATTTATTCATGATGGTCCTGCCTTCATCCATTATCGATATGAATTCATATCAGTAATGTTTTTGTTAGAAGTCACATTAAGCCAGTAGAACGAAATACATGCTGGCGATTTAGGCAGTTGTAAGTATTAGGATGGAACAATGGAACAAATGTAGAGGATTGCTGTTTAGCCAGTCTTCGTATTCGTTGGGAGTTAGAATTTGCCACTGCCTTTTCGTAAACGCTGCTATCGAATGCTTCTCCGCATGGCATAAGATGCTCCGGTCATCCGTTCTGTTCTATATAAGGACTTTTCCGGCAGTTTCGATAACTCGACTGATGCCCTGACACACATTTTGAGACACAGTAATTACGTGTATGATTTTGTCCACCTCTTTTTTAAAATCGTCTAATTTTTTATTAAGACCAGCTATATTCTGCTTCATTTCTTGATATTCATGAGTTCTAGCTTTAATTTCGTCAATATCCATTTCGTTTAATATTTCATAAATAGAGTCCGCAAGACCGCGGATGCGATCCTTATCTTGAATTGTTGATGCATACCAATACGAAGTCGTTAAATGCTTATACAGTTGGCAATATGCTTCCTTGAGTTCTGCTTGAATATTTTTTTTGTCATCATCTGTTTTCTGCATAGGAACCGCCTTTCCTCATTACAGTTTACCGTTTCTTTCCAAGAGTATCGTAATAGTTTTTGACTCGTTTTCCCTCATTGATAATCTGGCTCATTAGTTGGTCTAGACTGCGACTATTTTCCTCGAACGCGGTGAATAGAAGTTCGTGGGCTTCCGCTAGCTTCGTCAAGGAGTCCTGAGTGGATTTCAAGATATCATCTGTAGTCTTCTGTTCAAGAAATAAAGCCGGAAGTATTGAGATTTCTGTTGCTTTACTTCGGGGATCAAAAGCCGAAATATTCTTTTGAATGAAAGAATCCTGAGTTCTAAGCATTCTGTCATATGATCTCCACGATATACTGCGAAGTCCATGTCCATTTTTCCCATCCTTATCAGGTGGCCGCCCAATATCCGCAATTAGAAGAGCGCATACCGCCTTCACCGGAACATTCATATCTCTTATAATGTCTTTGATATTTCTTTGCCTCTTCTGCTCGATTAGGAAATGACCAATGGCATCGATACCTGCAGTAAAGAAATTGATTTGTTCCTCCGAGATCCCAGCAGATAGCTTGCTAAACTCCGTAATTGGAATGGCTGCTACATTAGAAACGTATCCAGGAATAGTAATGACTTTCAGATCAATGGGCTTACCATGCACTTCTGTGCCGCGAAATTTAGTTAAGGATTCGCTGTTCCTTAGCTCAATCAAATTGTTCCCTAGCGCAGTGGATTGCGAATCCAACTCTTCAAATTGCTTATCACCTATTATCGCAGTGAGATTTTCGGCATAAACATTCATACCATTTAAGACTTCAATTCTCACAGCGATGTCTTGGTCATCAAATAATTTGTATTTCTCTTTATTCATTCTATCCAAAAAATTAAAATTCGGTTGATCGTAATCAACTACTATTGACGATATTTCGGCACGATAGATATTGTGCTGGACGAGGTCAAGAGCTCTTTCTGAATTTGTGATAGCCACAGAAGTAGCTTTAGAAAATGTTCCGATGCGATCGTTAGCTCTTGATGCGGCACATGCTGATACGAAAAATGAGACAGCGAAAATAATAGCTGCTCTTTTAGCCTGCTTCCAGAATGCTTGATCAAATAAAGGCTTGGATACCTGTTCCATATTCCCTCCCGCCCAATGGAGTATAACCGTTTAGTGTATAAAATACCCCGTTCTCTTACGAGTCACGGGGTTTTCAACTCATAGCTACCTGCCGTTTAGGGCTGAAGTTATGTATTTCTATTGCCTGTTTTGTTGGATTGATAGAATTAGTAAACGAAAAAGATTCTTATTTCAAGAATAATATTTCTCCGAGGATACATAATTGTTTAGCGAACTACCCATTGCATTTACATTTGTGGATCTTCGGAATCGTCACCCCGAGGGAATGCCTAAATCAGGAAAATGATTAGAAGCCTGTATTTTGCGTCAGGAACATAGCAAGCGGTTGCGGATTGTAATCTGCTTTTCCTCATTAATCTCAAATATCAAATACTTCAGGAGGCAACACAGGTACATCCACCGAAATTTCTTTCTTCCTCTGAACCTGTCCGCCTGCATGATATTTCCTTGATATCTTTTGTAATATCCTTTAATAGGCAATTCCATATCCATGAAATGGATTAACCCATAAAGGAGGAGCGCATGAACAAGGCAGATCTGATCAAGGAAGTCGAGAAGGTTACCAGCACGAAGAAGGAGGCCGCGGCTGCTGTCGATGCCGTTTTCGCAGCCATCACCAAGTCGCTGAAGAAGGGAGCTGATGTGACCATCGTCGGGTTCGGAACCTTCAAGGTAGCCAATCGGGCAGCCAGAACGGGACGCAACCCCCAGACAGGAAAGGCAATCAAGATCAAGGCAAAGAAGGTGCCCAAGTTCACGGCGGGCAAGGGGCTGAAGGATGCTGTGAAGTAGTTTTCTTATCAGTACTACGTTCGTCCATCAGGAAGGGACTCCGAATCAACCGGGGTCCCTTTTTTATTTAACCGCCTTTTTTCTCGGAAAACCGTGTGTCCAAGGAGATACTTCTGGCGAGGGCAGCAGATGTAGGACTCTCGGTTCTCCTCCAGGCAACTTCCACCCATTTTCTCCGATAATCTTTGTAAAGACCGGGATAGTCGCTGCATGATATTGACCTTTTGAGTCGACAACACCGAAAAACAAGTGATAGACGATCTTCCTATCCCCGGCTTTCCTATAATATTCAATGGCTGTGGTGATATTTACCTCCGTCCCTATCCTAATCTGTTTTGATACAACATCCTTGCTATTCACGTTGAATGGAGTAAGGTGCTCGCACTGAATAGAAAAAGGACCTGTAAGTATTTTAGAATCTGGATCGTGCCACAGGAGGTTTATGGCTACTATCGAACTCTGCTGATTCCCATTGTTTGTGAATACGATATCAGATGTACAAGCCGTACCATCGTATTCCGGTGTAGCAGTAAGAATTGTAACCTTCAAATCCTCATGAAAACGCCAATACTGAAAATAGAAGGTTAGAAAGGATATCAAAACAGCGAGCGCTGAGAACCCTAAAGCCAAGCTGGATATGATAAGTGACCAGTTTATCTTCTTGTTTTCATTCTCCTGCCTGTTTTCTTTGCTTGACAGTGTTTCTCCCTTCTCTGTTGTTTCCATACATCATCCCTCGTACCGCCTTATCTTCTTCAACGGATATTTCGCAAAGCGGACCAACTGTCTATGATGCCTTATTTGTCTATTTTGCTTGTTTCACGTCATACCTGTAGACGCCATCCTTCTTCACAATAGCCAGCTTGTGCTCCTTCCTCAAATGGGTAAGATGAACGGATACTGCCGCCTTGGTGGTCTTTGCCCTCTTGGCCATCTGTTCAATAGTCGCCCCATCCAGGAGCATCTCGTCGATCTTACCTGCAGTCGTTCCTTTGCCGTGTCGCAGCCAGTTCCTGTTCTTCAGTGATAATTCATGTGCCTTCGCTGCGTATGCAGTGTCTGTTCTATCCGACTTTTGTCCTGCACTCATGAGGCACCTCATTTGATAGATTATGTTCAAGTATATAGCACCACTGTCGAAATGGAACAAACATAAAAGGAGATACCCCATGCTCACCATCCCCCACAGAAAAATTAAATCCCGCGAGGCGACCATGACCTACTTGCTGGATCCTGTCCGACTCGAATCCTTCATCCTGGAACTTCGCATATACCTCAGGAGCACACAGCAGCTCTTTCAAAAGGAAGGTTTCGAGAATGATCCAAGGCAATGTGTTCACCGTACGATGTATGATCGACCAGAACCAGTTCTATTCAGGAGGTTCAATCGTTTTTGCACGGAGCGGGGATTAGACTGGGAAGGTGCCAGGGAGATGATGGAGGTCATGCTGAGTGAACGGTTTCTCTGCGAGTGCGAGATGGTCTGGAGGCAGAAGGATGAGCAGGTAGGGGAGAGATGAAGAGAAAATAGTAGATAATATAATATATTAGTTATGAGGGTTGGATACTCAAGAGCGTCCCCTCGATTATCTTCTGAAATTCGGGGGGTAGTTTACCCGCCCTGCATAGATAGTCTACTACGAGAACAGCAAATCGAGCAGCTTGTGGTGACTTAGAGCATAGCTGGCGTGCGTACTCATAATCGGATGAATTGACCATATATGCGAAACTAAGTTCTCTTAAAATCAGTGGAATGCGAGGTGCATCAGTCGGTGAGTCCAACAATTGCCTAATCAGTTGAATAAATCTGTCCCACTCAGGCATACTTAGATCCACAGCTGCAAATTGGTCGCCTCGCTGACTTTGTAGATACTTCTTGTACAATGTATTTCTGTAATCGTATGCATCGCGTCCCCCATACAACATCATGCGCAAGGCATCGGATAAATCTGATTCTTTTCCTGGATGTAAGTAAGCTTTAAATATATTGTACAGAATTATTGCCAATGACCGAGAAAATAGAGCCGCAAGGTCTAATATCAGTGCAGAGTGTACCACCTTAGAAGGATCCAGTTCAGGACGAGCCGAAATCAATGCACTTAGTGTTTTCCTGCATGCCTCAGCCGCATCCTCTATCATCCAATAACCCGATCTGTTGAATAGTATTACTGGTTGCAATTTAGTGTATTTAACCCCTATATCTAAATACATATCCCATGCATCGATTGAGCATATATGTCCTTTTGCCTTCTTGTAATTGCGTGACGTGACGTCTGCGAACAGATCGAACTCATCTTCTGAAAGTAATATTATTCCAAATTTATTTGCCGACAATCTGTGATCTAGCTCGATAAATGAACCTCTTCTGAGAATACAGAAGCCCTGACCTGCTTTAAATCTATCCAGTACACCTCTAAGCCACAATGCGCGATTAACAGGCGATTCTTTGCTTTTTGTCTTGCAATCAAAAACAATATTTTTTACACCCTCAAAATCATCTTGTATTGAGGCCACTACATCTAAATCAGTGACTAGTGGGCTAATTTTCTTTAATGCCCCTATAGGCTGCAGTCCAACCTCAAGTTGAGGAAACCATTCCTTCGCAGCACAGTAGCGGAGTATTTTCGCTTTTTGTTCTCTGTCTTTAATCATAATTTACTATAGAAATAAATTTTCTAACTCGAGCTGTTGTTGATCTGATAATTGAACTTTCTTTCTTTTCTGCAGTTTAGCGGACGCGATTAACGATTCTACATACGCCTGATCTCGCTGAAGTGCTTCACGAGCATCTTGATCTACTTCAACTCCCTCTGCGGAACCAGATTCTACAAGAGAATAAGCTATTTTCAGGGCTTCTAAATTTTCTGGCGTGTCAATGATTCGTAATTCGCTATATCCACCGCCAACATCTATTAGTTGAGCGACTCTTAGATGGACAAGTTTTCGATATTGTTGAGTAGCCTCAGTAGTCGCTTTACCCAGTCTCAAGTTTGATTTCAATGTATACAGGACTGCTCCAGGAGAGCGAATCGCATACCTCTTAGGCAGAAATTGGCCCTGCCTCACTGCCGCGACTATCGCCATAGCTTTTTCGTAAATGTCCCTTTTTGTAGGTGCCAATGCAGCACCCGCAGGTGTAGGAGTAAATATAAAATAATTCTCTCCTGCGTAGGTAGTTTCAATGCAAGGTGGTTTGACAACCCCATCCTGCGCTAAGCGTATTAACAGGCTAATTTCTTCATCGGAAAAATCTACATTGGATATCTTCTTTTTTTTTCGAATTATTTCAAGAGGTATCCCTTGGGCAGATTTAACAGCGTTTAATACCTTTTGAACTTGTTTAGACCCCTTTGCCGCTACAATATCAGCAAATATATCCGCATTCTCTGAGAAATACACAGGACTTAGTAAGACATCACGTCCACGATACCGATATTGTCGCAGATATGCACCTTCCTGTCCGATTTCGATTGCTCTATTGATTAGTTTTTTATCAGCTCCAAGCTGACTTTTTAATGATTCCAGCTTTTCTGGCGACTTGGCTAATCGCTTCAATATTTCTATGCTCAACTGCTCAGACTCATTAAGACCTTGGGTAACTGCATAATCTCCAAGAGTATTATACAGATCCTGGTAATATGGCACAGTTGGCAGAATCGTTTTTATGCGTTTCCCTTCTTTAGCAATTTTTACGAACTCTACCTCGCCAAGGATTTCTACTATACGCTTAACAACAACAGGGGGAATACCTAGATAGTGAGAGGCAACGAGCCTTAATACATCAAAGTTAATAGCTGGTAAACCACGAATATGCAAAGCAAGGCGTACAGCCATTCCCGTTGCTGTTAAAGTATCAAACTCCGGTACTTCGACCAGAGTGAGTCCAGTTTGAATTTCGTGGCATCGAGCGGCGAGCTCTGCTGATTTGCCTTCCTGAGTGGCTTTCTCAGTCTCAACTGACATTTTATTACCTACCATTCGCAATCAAGTAAATCATGTATTTATACTTTCTCTCAACTCCTTCCCCACCTTGAAGAACGGCAACCTCTTGGACTTCACCTCAACCACTTTCCCTGTCTTTGGATTCCTTCCGGCATAGGACCTATATTCCCGCACCACGAAGCTGCCGAACCACCTGATCTCGATCCTGTCACCTTTTACCAGTGCATCCTTGAATCCATCGAAGATGAGATTCACGATCCTGGTGGCGTTTACTTCGGTCAGGTTTTCTTTGGATGCGAGTAGAGTGATAAGGTCGTACTTATTCATATCATACTTCCTTTTTGCAATCCTGATCTTCTAATTCGTGAGCTAATGTACGAATTAATCCTAATCAGCATGAAGAGGATTGCCGCCGTCAATATAACCGCCAGTTTGACAGTCCTTCACGGTAGAATCGTATCCGACCGTAACCGTATTCAGAAACCCACGTGTTCGTCGCGCTGTTAAAAGTCGCTTTTTGCGGTGGACCAATAAGCTCTCCGACCTCTTCTCTTGACATGCCCGGGCGCAATTTCAACCATTGCTGGATGACCTTGTCGACTGGTCTATTTTGATAGGTATCCACAGACACGTATTTACCAGTAGAAAGATAGTCCCAATGGCAAGAGCGCTGCGTCAGGAGCAATCTGTCATAATTAGAGCCTGCGAAAACAAGTTCGCATAGCGGGTGATCATCATAAACGGAGCCGATAAGTTCCCTAATATAGACCGTGTTGATCTTACTGTGGTCTATTTTGCTTTCAGGCAAGTACACCGATGGACGAAGAGAATCGATGACCGGCAGATATCTGACCCACTT
>MVQO01000026.1 GCA_002067585.1 Syntrophorhabdus sp. PtaB.Bin027 | reverse complement strand
TGATATTACTTTTGATTGTTTCACACTTTGAAAGTGTTCTGCTGGCAACAAGTATTTCTTTAAATATTTCAGGAACCTGTGCACACTTATGCGCTGCAACAGTGGCAACACCCCCGGCGCCGATTATCATTATTCTTCCATTATTTTTTGTATTTGTCATAAATATTCTCCTGTGCAGTAGCTGAAGTTATTCTTTAACACATCATCATTGTAGGATATCATACGCTGTGCACGTGCAAAAGGCAACAAATCCCATAGCTTGATAATTTAAGAAGTTAGGTGTATAATAGTTGTCTGAAGTCCAGTATGGTCTGTACCAGATTGAGTTTTCCGGGGTGATGAATGAATGTTGACGTAGAGTCTCTTGATAAGGTTAGGAAGAAAGTACAGGTGCTTCTTCCAGAAGAACAGCTATTGGAACTTCGTGAATCAATTTACGAAGAACTGAGAAAAAAGGCCAAAATAAAAGGCTTCAGGCCAGGAAAAGTTCCAAAATCGATTATAACTACATATTATAAGGACTATATTGAGGAAGAATTACAGACCAGAATAGTGCAGTCTACCATGGGAGAAGCTCTAACCACGGCAAATGTTGAGCCTGTGAGTGAGCCTATTGTCAATTTTATCGAGGAGGAAGGCCGGCACGGTTATGAGCTAGAATGCGAGGTGATTCCCGACATCGAGTTGCCTCACTATAAAGGGGTGGAGGTAGAAGTCGAAGCAATTAATGTTACCGATGAGGATGTCGAAAAAAGAATAGATGGTCTGCAGCACATGCATGCAGAGATGATTGCCAGAGAGGGCGATGCTGTTACCCAAAAGGGTGACTTTATCATAATAAAGTACCAGGGATACATGAATGGCAAGCCTGCAAAAGGTGTTGGTGCTGAGTTCTATCCTGTTGAATTGGGATCAACAACGCTTATGCCAGAGTTTGAGGAAGGCCTGATTGGCTTGAGGGTGGGGGAAGAGAAAGAAATTGAAATAACCTTTCCTGAAGATTACCCAGACAAAGAAATAGCTACGAAAACAATGCAGTTTCAAGTTCTTGTCAAGGAAGTTAAAGAAAAGAGATTACCGGAGATAAACGATGAGTTTGCTAAAGACCTCAATTTTGAAAATATTGAGGCAATGAAGATTGGCCTTCGGGAAGAGCTGAAAAAAGAGAAGGAAACAGCTCAAAAAAGAGAAATTTCGCAAAAAATTATGGAGATTCTTCTTGAAAGCATAGAAATCCCTGTACCTAAGAGACTTCTCGATAGAAGGATACAAGGGATGATTGAAGATGCAAAAAGTCGATTTAAAACTGATAATATACCTAAGGAAGAAGAGGTAAATCTTGATACGAACTTGAGAAGGGATTTTGAGCCGAGGGCCAAAGAACGGATCAAAGGGGAAATTATTATCAAAAAGATTGCTGATGTTGAATCGATTACTGTTAATGATGATGAAATCCATGAGAAGATGAAGAAAATGGCGGAGGAAACCAGAAGAAGTTATGAAGAGATAGAGAAATTCTATAGAGAATACAATATGGTAGAGAGCCTCCGTGCAAATATTTTAGAGGAAAAAACACTTGCTTTTCTCCGGGAGAACGCAGTAGTAAAGGAGAAACAATGAACCTGGTTCCCATAGTTATAGAAAGAGATGGAAGAGGTGAGAGGGCATATGATATATATTCACGTCTTCTGAAAGAGAGGATAGTTTTTTTGGGAACTGCTATAGATGACAATGTGGCGAATATTATTATTGCCCAACTTCTGTTCCTAGAATCTGAAGACCCTACGCAAGAGATCTATGTTTATATAAACTCCCCAGGAGGTTATATAACAAGCGGGCTTGCCATTTACGACACCATGCAATATGTTAAGGCGCCCATAGTAACAATGTGCATCGGACAGGCAGCAAGCATGGGTGCAGTCCTGCTGGCTGGAGGGACTCAGGGCAAGCGTTATGCTCTTCCACACTCAAGAATCTTGATCCATCAACCCCTTGGTGGGGCTCAGGGTCAGGCAACTGACATTGATATTCAGGCACGGGAAATTCTACGAATAAGAGAAGAGATTAATAAGATCTTTACGAAACACACAGGTCAGCCAATTGAAAAGATCTCTGCCGATACAGAAAGAGATTTTTATATGACAGCTGAACAGGCCTTAAATTATGGCATCATTGACAAAATCGTGGAGAAAAGACAATGACAATGATTAAGAAGAGTAACGGAAGGACAATGAAACTCCATTGTTCTTTTTGTGGAAAAAGCCAAGATGAGGTCAAAAAACTTATTGCTGGACCGATGGTATACATCTGTGATGAATGTATTGAACTTTGCAATGAGATTATTCAGGATGAGGCAAAAAAGGAAAGATTTGATTATATTAAAACATCGATTCCAAAGCCTCATGAAATAAGAAGACTTCTTGATGAGTATGTCATAGGTCAAGACTTTGCAAAAAAAGTCCTTTCAGTGGCAGTTTATAATCATTATAAGAGAATTGAATCAAAAGCCACATTCGATGATGTGGAAATTCAAAAAAGCAATATTCTCCTTATTGGTCCCACAGGGTCTGGAAAGACACTGCTTGCTCAGACATTGGCGAAAATCCTGCATGTCCCCTTTACTATAGCGGATGCTACAACTTTGACTGAGGCAGGGTATGTGGGCGAGGATGTGGAGAACATAATCCTCTATCTTCTCCAGTCTGCTGATTATAATGTTGAGCGGGCAGAACGTGGCATCGTTTATATTGATGAAATAGATAAAATTTCAAAAAAAATAGATAGCCCTTCCATTACACGTGATGTTTCCGGTGAGGGAGTCCAGCAGGCCCTATTGAAGATAATCGAGGGCACTGTGGCTAATGTACCTCCAAAGGGCGGAAGAAAGCATCCACAACAGGATTATATAAAGGTAGATACGTCAAACATCCTTTTTATTTGCGGAGGGGCATTTCATGGAGCAGAGTCTATCGTTGCGAACAGGATTGGAAAGAAAAGCATCGGTTTTGGTGTTGATGTAGAGGGTGGAAGAGACAAACAATATTCAGAATTGATAAAAGATATTCAGCCTGAGGATCTTCTCAAATATGGCTTAATTCCTGAGTTCATAGGAAGATTACCTATTATTGCCACGCTCGGAGAATTGACTGAGGACAATCTTGTTGAAATCCTCAAAAGACCACGCAATGCCATTGTAAAACAGTACAAGCGACTTTTTGACCTGGAAAACGTTAAATTAACGTTTACGGAAGGAGCCCTAAGAGGTATTGCACGGGAGGCGATGAAGAAGAAAACTGGTGCAAGAGGGCTGAGATCAATCATGGAAAGGGTTATGCTCGATGTTATGTACGAAATTCCGGCCCTTACAAATGTCAAAGAGTGTGTATTGAGTGAAGAAGTCATTGTGAATCACGACAGGCCAATTTTGATCTATGAAGAAGAGGCCGAAATTGCATAAGGTTGACACAGGAGTGGTAAGCTGATATAGTATGGGCGGGTAGCTCAGTGGGAGAGCATCGGCCTTACAAGCCGGGGGTCGGAGGTTCAAAACCTCTCCCGCCTACCATTCATGCGGGGTCGTAGTTAAGCCTGGTTATAACGCCGGCCTGTCACGCCGGAGGCCGCGAGTTCGAAGCTCGTCGACCCCGCCATTTCTTTAAAGGTCTACATGAACCTCATTATCTGTATTCATAATCATCAACCCGTGGGCAACATGGATTATATCCTTGAAGATGCTTATAAAGCTGCATATTTGCCTTTTTTTGAAGTACTCAAAGAATATAAAGACATCAAGATCAATCTCCATTTCTCTGGTTATCTTTTTACATGGCTTCTGGAAAAGAAACCTGATTATGTTGCTCTCCTAAAGTTACTGAAGGAACAAGGACGGATCGAGGTTGTTTCAGGTGGTATGTATGAACCGGTGCTTTCACTTATTCCGGAAGATGATGGGTGTAATCAGATCAGGATGCATGCAGACCTTATGGAAGAAATCTTCGGTGAGAGGCCAAAGGGCGCATGGCTTGCTGAACGGGTTTACGAACCACATATACCGCAAACTTTAAGCAAGGCAGGGATCACATATACCTTGGTGGATGACAATCATTTTAAAGCAATCGGTATGACCGAAGATGACCTGTTCGGATATTATATGAGCGAATTCGAAGGACATAAATTGGCTATTTTCCCTGGCCTTGAATTTCTGCGCTATACAATACCCTTTAAACCATTGGATGTTTTGGACACTTATCTAAAAGACGCAGATGGGAAAGGCCACAAGCTTGCTGTTTTCGGTGATGATGGTGAAAAGTTCGGCCTTTGGCCGGGGACGAAGAAGTCAGTCTATGAAGAGGGATGGTTGAAAATGTTTTTTGAATATTTAACTGGGAATCAGAAGTGGCTTAGAACAGTTACGTTCTCTGAGTACCTTACGACCCCCCCGAAAGGCCCTATCTATCTTGATTGTCAGTCCTATAAAGAAATGGGAGAATGGAGTTTGCCCCCAATTTTTGCGAAAGAATATAGTGCTGCAATTTCTGATAAAAAACCCAGTAAGAAGACAATTATTAAAGGTGGGTACTTCAAATATTTTCTGATAAAATACCCTGAAAGTAATGACATGCACAAAAAAATGCTTTCATTGACAAAGATAGCGAATGAAAACCCTGAAGCAAAGAAGCATGTGTACATGGCTCAGTGCAACGATAGTTATTGGCATGGAGTGTTTGGCGGGCTCTATCTGCCCCATCTACGGGCGTCCGTCTACGAACATCTTATTGAAGCCGAAAAGATCTTGGACCCAAAAGAACCCTTTGTTACTGGGATAATTGACGATGTTAACATGGACGGTATAGATGAAGCCGTTCTTACTAATAATTTTTTGAAGGCTTACTTTTACCTAAAAGAAGGTGGCACACTGTATGAACTTGATTATAAACCGGCCTCTTCAAATATAATGGCTAACCTTTACAGGCGATATGAAGGATACCATGATAAGGTCAAAATGACTTCTTCAACTGACGTGGCAGATGGCACCAAAACAATTCATGATATGTTTATGGCAAAGGAAGAGGGCCTGGAGCGTTTCCTATACTACGACTGGTACCGGCGTGCTTCGCTTGTTGATCATGTTATGGGCAAGGATGTTACCTGGGAGTCCTTTTACAGATGTCAGTATTTTGAACCCGGAGATTTTGTTAAGGAACCATACGAGGCGTCCTGTAAGAATGAAAACAAGTCCACAATTCTTTCTCTTGTGAGAGAAGGTCATTACTGGAAAGGAGGAATAGGAATTCCTCTTGTCATTAAAAAAACAATTCGCATGACCGCCAATGAATCAGCAGTGTACATTGATTATCAAATTGATGGTGATGTGAAAGAGAATTTTCTTTTTGGTGTGGAATTTAATTTCTCTTTCCTTGGAAGTGGCGGTGATAGATATATGGACCTGGGGTCAGGCAGAATACCCTTGACTTCAAAAGGCATATATAAGCCGTCACGAATGTTACAATTTTATGACCCATACCAAAAAGTGGCACCGACCATCGAGTGTGACCACCCTATCTCAGTCTGGACTTTCCCGGTAGAGGTTGTTTCTCTCTCTGAAACAGGGTTTGAGCGGAATTACCAGAGTACCATGTGCATGCCAGTGTGGGATATTGATTTAACTAACGGTTCAAGAGCTATTCATTTGAAGCTTACAGTAAATGGTATCAATCGTAATAACGACTTACAATAGAAGGGCATTTCTCAAAGAAGCAGTACTCTCCGTAATTAATCAGGATTATAAAAACAAAGAAGTAATAGTGGTTGATGATGGATCTTTTGATGGATCCTCGGAAGAGGTAAGGCATCTTCCCCTCCGTTACGTTTGGAAGCAAAACAGAGGAATAAGCAGCGCACGAAATATGGGCATCCAGGTCTCTAAGGGGGAGTACATTGCTTTTCTTGATGTAGATGATCTTTGGAAAAAAGGTAAGCTCACCCAGCAAATGAGTATAATGGCAGACAATGACGCTGACATCTCGTATACAGATGAAATCTGGATCAGAAATGGTGAGCACTTAAACCAAAAAAACAGACACAAGAAGTACTCTGGCTTTATTTTTGAGCGGTGCCTTCCTCTCTGTATCATAAGCCCATCCTCAGTAGTAATAAGAAGGAAACTTTTCGATGAGGTTGGATTGTTTGATGAAAGTCTGCCCGTATGTGAAGATTACGATATGTGGCTCAGAATAACATGTAGGTACCCAGTCTTATTTATAGACAAGCAATTTATCATAAAAAGAGGTGGCCACAAAGATCAACTATCAAGAGCTTATCCGGCTATGGACAGATTTCGAATCCAGAGTCTTGTTAAAATAATACAAAGCAGTACTTTAAACCCAGAAATGCGCAAGGTAGCGCTCAACGAATTAAAAAGAAAATGCATAATTTACGCGATGGGGGCAAAAAAAAGGGGTAGATTCCAAGAGTCAAATGCTTATATGCAACTCTACGAAACCCTTGCGAATCAACCCCTAGTATCTGGCTTAAAGGATCGGGTCATTCAGGGTTTAGCTGGTTCCAAAAGGCCTATTGGCCTTGAGAAAGTATAGTTTATAGGTTCCACTATCAAGCTGTCAAAGGCTTGATTCTGGGTTTGTGAAGTCAGTGAAAACGGCAGAGACACAATATAACCACCGATTCCTAATACACAGGTAATCAGTCCTGCAGGTCGCATAACAAGAGCATCCCATAAAACTTTTTCGCCTTCCGGTTCAGCATTTGGTGGTTGCCATGTTTTGTAAACATCCTGCGAAAAGACCGGTACTACAAAAAAAGTAATCGTAAAAATTGCTATAACACTGAACAGAAAAAAACGTTTCATAAAATCCTCCTGTGATTTGGATGATGATACGTAACAAGTCTATTACTCTTTCATAATGATGTCAATGCTTCTTGTCACGACTTCAGGGGCTAAAACTCACGTAGTCCCCTCAACGCGTCAAGCGTCTTGAACCCCACTTCCTCTGCTTTTTTGCTAAAAATAACCTCATTGATTATGCAATCCACACTTTACTAATTTTTTAATCTTAGCCTGTTGCCATTTATAATAATATCGAAGAACTATCAGTATACTTTAGAGTAGTGACCCTTCACTATACTTGACAATGGCCTACGAAATATTGGAATATCTCACTTGATGAATAAGTATCGTATAACATTTTTACCGTCCGAACGCATATTTGATGCACATGAAGGTGATACTATTCTTGATGCAGCAATGAAGGCTGGTGTTTACATAAATGCATCGTGCGGAGGGAATAGCTCATGCGGTAAATGCAGGATTAAAGTAATTCAAGGGAGTGTCATTTCGACGCGCCATCCAAAGATTTCAAAGGCTGACTATGATAAAGGTTATCGTCTTGCCTGCAGATCAAGGCCGGAAAGCAATCTAGTCGTAGAAGTACCCATAGAGTCACAAATTGATGGAAGCATACTGAAAGACAATGGCAGAAAACCACTTATTCTGCTGGTTTCAGACCTAGGAATGCTTATAAAACAACGGAAAGCGGATCCACCTTTTTTCAAATTATATATAGAACTTCCTGAACCTACTGCAGAAGACAATATTTCAGATTTTGAGAGATTGGTCAGGGAACTTGGGAGGATATTGAAGAAACATATATTTTCTGCTGACCTTAATGTTTTAAAAAGTATGGCTCGAACATTCCGTGAATCCATATGGAAAATCACTGTCACACTGACTCTGTGTAATAATGGATTTCGGATTGTAAATGTTGAGACCGGAAAAAAGATGCTCGAGAATTACGCAATTGTACTTGACATAGGAACTACCACGGTTTCCGGACAAATCATTGACCTGACAAATTACGGCCACGATATTTGTACCCTTGCTGAGGCATCTGATTACAATGGGCAGATAAGATTTGGAGACGATGTTATATC
Source organism: Syntrophorhabdus sp. PtaB.Bin027 (assembly GCA_002067585.1). GTDB lineage: Bacteria > Desulfobacterota > Syntrophorhabdia > Syntrophorhabdales > Syntrophorhabdaceae > Syntrophorhabdus. Next base: position 82,015 of record MVQO01000026.1, on the reverse strand, counting down.
AAGAATTATGTATTGCCGGAAAACAGGCGGTCTTGCCAATATGCAGAAAGCACTTGGCGATACTGTAAATGGAATTATCAGCCAACTTGTTAAAAAGAGTGGCGTTCGGAAGGCCTCAATTTCTCACCTCATATTTGCAGGAAATACGACAATGACGCATCTTTTTTTTGGTCTTGACCCTGAAAACATAATGCTTGCACCCTATACACCTGTAACAAATGTTTATCCTCATGCAATCGCTAAGGATTTTGGACTGGATTTGGAAGGTCATGTATATGTTATAGCTTCACCATGCGTATCTTCATACGTTGGTGGAGATGTTGTGGCTGGTGTTGTAGGGTGTGGCATGTCCCGAAGCGAAAAGGTTACGCTTTACATAGATGTAGGGACAAATGGCGAGATTGTTCTTGGAAACAAAGACTGGCTCATCTGTGCTTCATGTTCGGCAGGTCCTGCGTTTGAGGGTGGTGGAATTCAGTTTGGTATGCGGGCCGAAACAGGTGCCATAGAACAGCTGAAGATCAATCCGGTAAATTACGAACCCATGATCATAACGATTGGCAAGGCCAAGCCAAAAGGTATATGTGGTTCTGGCCTTATAGACGGTATTTCAGAACTTTTATTAACAGGGATTCTTGATCAGAACGGTAAGTTCAAAAGAGATCTGGATGATTCACGTGTACGAGAAGGCGAAAGCGGATTTGAGTATGTTGTGGCATCAAAAGAAAACACGCAAATTTGTAAAGATATTGTACTTACCGAAGTTGATCTTGCCAATGTAATTCGTGCAAAAGCTGCACTCTATGCGGGTTGCAAGGTGCTTGTCGAAAGTATCGGCCTAACCTTTCATGATATTGAGAGAGTTATTATTGCAGGTGGTTTTGGCCATTATATTGACCTTGAAAAGGCTCAAATTATCGGGCTTTTGCCGGAACTGCCTCTTGAACGTTTTATTTTTGTAGGCAATGGATCACTTCTCGGAACAAGGCTTTTTTCGTTCTCCAGGAGATTTATAGACGAGGCACAAAGCATATCAAAAAAGATGACGAATGTAGAGCTCTCAACCAGTCAAAAATTCATGGATGAATTTGTGGCAGCATCCTTTTTGCCTCATACCGATGATAAAGCGTTTCCTGGAGTATTGAAAAAACTTCATAGATACAAGCTGTTACCATGAAAGATGAAGGGAGAGTTTTCAATGCCCATAATTATTGGTTTTGCAGGCAAAGGTGGTGTTGGAAAAACAACAATAGCAGGAATACTAATTCGTTATCTCATAGAAGAGTTAAAAGTAGCACCTGTCCTCGCAGTGGACGCTGACCCGAATTCAAACCTGAACGAGATACTCGGCGTTAATATTCACACTACTATTGGTGAAGCACGAGAGTTGCTGAAAAAAGATGTACCCACGGGAATGACAAAGGATGTTTGGTTTGAGTATAAAGTTCACGAAGCCATCATTGAGGGAAAGGGCTTTGACCTGCTTGTCATGGGTAGACCTGAAGGACCTGGTTGTTATTGTGCTGCAAACGCACTTGCGAAGCGATCCATTGAATCCCTCAAAACGAATTATCCTTTTGTAGTGGCTGATAACGAGGCAGGAATGGAACACTTGAGCAGGCTTGTCACTCAGGATCTCGATCATCTTTATGTGATTTCTGACCCATCCCCAAGGGGTTTGCTCACCGGGAAAAGGATCCTTGAATTAGTCAAGGAGTTGAGGCTTAACATTAAAAATTGGCACATCATCGTAAACATGGCCAGAGAATCTGAAGAAGAAAAAGTTCGTGATTTAGCAGTCAACAGAGGGTTTGAGGTAACTGGGTTTGTAAGGGAGGACAAGATTCTTGAAAAAGCTGATACTGAAGGGGTAAGTATTTTCTCGATATCTAGGGAATCGTCAGCAATTTCTGATTCTTATTCAATTTTTGCCAAAACTATTAATGCTGTACACGTTAAATGAAACCATAGTTCCTGAATACTGCCAACGCAATCGTTTGAGGTGAACACTTGGCTATTTATCCCAAAAGCCCAAAAGGACTTTATCTGTTCCATCATCAGATGGTATATTAAAAGAGTTATGAAGTTCCTTTGATTTGGAGACTTGTATGGGTGATTATGTTTATGAAGAAAAAAAGAACTATGAAGGAAAAAATGTAAAGGCGCTGGGATCAACTTTCGAAGAAGGTAAGCCTGACGCTACGGGCAACTGGCTAGCCAAACTGACGACACATGAAGAGAGGCTTGGTTATCTGAGAACCGCCCTGCGTTACTGGTACAGTAACGAATGGTACGGCAGTGAGAAACGAAAACAGGAAGCATAAAGAGGATAAGTAGTGAATGGTGAGCAGTAAGCAGAGGATGGATTAGTTACTCTGTGATTAGTAAAGGGAGGAGAAAAAGTGTTTGAGATTTCAAAGGTAAAATATACAGGCAAGATTAAAGAAGTTACCTTGGGATCGGGTGAAAAAGCTGTAATCATTGGAGGAGAAACATGTTACCCTTTTCATCTTTTTGAAGGAGAGATGCCTAATACACCAAAAATTGCCTTCGAAGTCTGGGATTTCGAACCTGATGATTGGCAAGATTGGGCAATAGAACCCTTTAGAGATGTTATAGGCAACCCTGCAGCATGGGCAAGAAAATGTGTAGAAGTCTTCCATGCAGAGATTATTGCCTTAAATTTGAAAGGTGCTGACCCGAATGGAAAGGATAGGGTTGTTGAGGAGGTCGTTAGCGTAGTCAAAAATGTTATTGAAGCAGTCGATGTGCCTGTTATTGTATGGGGTACGTCAAATGACGAGAAAGACGCTGTTCTCCTAAGAAGAGTAGCTGAGGTGTGTGAGGGTAAAAATGTGGCCATCGGCCCTTTGTCGGAAAAAAACTATAAGCACATTGGGGCAACGGCAATTGCGTATAATCACCCTGTGCTAGCTTCATCCCCCATTGATGTAAATCTTGCAAAACAGTTGAACATTCTTCTAGGTAACCTTGGAGTCAAAGATGAAAAGATATTGATCGACCCAACAACCGGTGGCCTTGGCTATGGGCTGGAATACTCGTATTCTGTGATTGAAAGAGATAAGATGGCAGGGTTGACACAGGAAGACATAAAACTTCAGTACCCCATTGTATGTAATCTGGCACAAGAAATATGGAAAACAAAAGAGGCGAAATTGACACAGGAGGATGACCCAAAACTTGGTGATGAGAAAAAAAGAACCATTCTTCTGGAATCGGTTAGTGCCATGAGCATGTTAATTGCCGGAGCCGATGTTGTTATCATGCGACATCCTGAAAGCATTGCACTTGTACAAGAGATGATCAAGGAACTGACATCAAGAGGGATATAGATGACAGATGAAACACTAAAAAGCATTGACAAGGCAACGACTGAACTCCTTGAAAAGGCAAAAAAGGACGAGATAGGTACAGTTTTCTCTCGCGCTGAACAGATAAAACCGTGTCCTGTGGGGTTGGAAGAGAGTTGCTGTAAGATTTGTGCAATGGGGCCTTGCAGGCTACCCAGGACAAAGAAAGCCTTGCAGAAGGAAAGAGTAGGAGTCTGCGGAGCAACGATTGATACAATTGTGGCTAGAAATTTTGCGAGGAGGGTTGCTGCAGGCGTTGCGTCTCACTCTGATCATGCCAGGGAGGTTGCCGAAACATTTATAAAAACTGCGAGAGGTGAATCACAAGGATTTTCAATCAAAGATGAAATAAAACTTATGGAGGTGGCCCTAGATTTTGGAGTTGAAATAGAAAATAAAGAGGTAAAAGAGATTGCTTTAGATTTGGGCGGTAGGGTTCTGGAAGAATTTGGGAGACAGAATGGTGAGCTGAGGTATGTTAGAAAAGCACCACTCAAGAGGCAGGAGATATGGAAGAAATTCGGTGTTATTCCACGGGGTATTGACAGAGAAGTTGTAGAGATCATGCATCGCACTCATATGGGGGTAGATCAGGATTACCATCATATTCTCCTCCAGACAACACGATGTGCCCTTGCAGACGGATGGGGTGGTTCTATGATTTCGACGGATCTGCAGGATATAATGTTCGGTACCCCTGTACCAGTCCTTGGAAGTATAAACCTTGGGGTATTAAAGGACGATGAGGTGAATGTTATTGTCCATGGCCATGAACCTTTGCTTCCTGAATTACTTGTTGTTGCAAGTAAAGATCCAGAAATCAAAGCGCTTACTGAGAAAGTAAATGCAAAGGGAGTGAATCTTGCCGGTATGTGTTGTTCGGCGAACGAAGTACTCATGAGGCATGGCATTCCCTGTGCTGGTAATTTTCTCCAACAGGAACTTGCTCTTGTTACCGGCGCAGTAGAGTTGATGACTGTAGATGTGCAATGTGAGATGCAAGGGTTGCAGAGTGTAGCTGAATGTTTTCACACCAGGCTTATTACCACCTCAGACAGGGCGAAGATAGAGGGCGCAACCCATATTGAGTTTCATCCTGAGCATGGCTTTGATACTGCAAAAAAGATTCTGAAATTAGCAATCGAGAATTATCCCAACAGGAGACACGAGGTCTATATTCCGGAATATTCACAAGATATTGTCGCTGGATTCAGTCATGAAACGATAAACTATCTTCTTGGAGGTCTTTTTAGGGCCAGTTATCGTCCCCTTAATGATAATATAATTAACGGAAGGATACGCGGTGTGGCAGGTGTAGTGGGGTGCAATAATGTGAGGACTATTCACGATTCTGGTCATATAACCATGATTAAAGAGCTTGTTAAGAATGATGTCCTCGTTTTGACAACAGGTTGCGCTGCTATGGCATGCGGTAAGGCAGGCCTCCTTGTTCCAGAGGCCGCTTCAAAATATGCTGGATCGGGGTTAGCAGAAGTATGCGAAACAGTGGGCATTCCCCCGGTTCTTCACATGGGGTCATGTGTTGATAACTCGAGGATTCTTATTGCTGCAACAGCAATGGTAAAAGAGGGGGGACTTGGCGATGATATAGGCGATCTGCCTGTTGCAGGTGCTGCGCCGGAATGGATGAGTGAAAAGGCTCTTGCAATAGGGCAGTATTTTGTTGCTTCCGGTGTTTACACAGTGTTTGGCACTACTTGGCCTACTATGGGAAGCGACAGGGTTACCGAACACCTTTTTGAAGAATACGAGGACATGTTTAAAGGAATGTGGGCGTTTGAGCCGGACCCTGTTGAGGGAGCGAAACTTATGGTTTCTCACATTGAAAAAAAGAGGAAGGCACTTGGTATTGATAAATCCAGAGAAAGGGTGCTTTTTGATATGGCCATGAGACGGGCAATAGAATAGAAAGGAGGAGATTATTGTCCAAAATCATAGCATCGGCAGCTATTCGAGGGGCACATAAAATTTATAATAAAACAGAGGAAAGATACAAAGATGCCCTGGAGAGGTTTGGACCGGACCAGGAGGTAGGCTTCCCAAACACAGCCTATTACCTTCCCATTATTTACGCGATAACCGGAATTGGAATTAAAAGGATTGGGGATATGAGAAAGGTACTCGATATCTGCAAGAGGCTTATTCCTCCCCCTGTTCGGGAGATATCTTCCCTTCCTTATCTTGCTCCGGCTCTTGATGCAGGAATGGCAACGTTTTTCGCAGAAGAGATACTGGAAGCCATCAAGTATCTTGAAACACCAGATTTTTATGCTGCAAACAGCGAAGATCTCACGGAGAGCTCTAATTGGCTCGGCGCTGCAAATGATGTTATTTTTCGGAAAAGGGGTGTCGAGTTTGTTGATGGGACAGCTCCAGGTTTTGCGGCTATAGTTGGTGCAGCACCGGATTCTAAAACTGCCGCAAAAATTGCCCTCGAGCTGCAGGAAAAGAATCTTTATGTTTTCATGTGTGGAGAAAATGATGGAAAAAGAATTTCAGAGCAACTTGCAGAAACTGGGGTCCAAATAGGCTGGCCAACGAGGCTGGTCCCATTCGGACCAGATATATACCAGGCTGTATTTGCCATAGGTTTTGCATGCCGTGTGGCCATGGCCTTCGGAGGCATAAGGCCGGGGGATTTCAGAAGAAATCTCATATACAACAAGGATCGAACATACGCATTTGTCCTTGCCCTCGGCAATGTAACGGACGAATGGTATGCAAATGCAGCAGGTGCTATCAACTGGGGATTCCCAACTATAGCTGATACGCCAATCCCACAAGTATTGCCGACCGGTATTTGCACATACGAGCACGTGGTTTCTAATATTCCCCACCATCAGATTGTTCAGAAGGCAGTAGAGGTGAGAGGGCTTAAAGTTCATGTGGCAAGGGTGCCTATTCCCGTATCATATGGACCAGCCTTCGAGGGGGAACGTGTTAGGGGTGAAGATATTTATTTAGAGATGGGTGGTGGAAGAACGATAGCAGTTGAGTGGACTATAACAAAGAAGATGGAAGAAGTCGAAGATGGTAGGGTTGAGGTTATTGGTCCCAATATCGATCAGTTCCACGTCGGTTCACAGGCACATTTTGCCCTCGTGGCAGAGGTGGCAGGCAGAAATTTTCAAGAAGATTTCGAGCCTATTCTTGAAAGGCAGAACCACCATTTGATTAATCAAGCCCAAGGTATCATGCATATAGGACAAAGAGATATTGCATGGATAAGAATTTCCAAGCAGGCTGTGGAAAAAGGTTTTAAACTACAGCATATAGGAAAAATTATACACGCCAAATATCATCAGGACTTTGGAGCGATTTTTGACAAGGTACAGGTTAAGATTTACACAGATGAAGAAAAGGTACGGGAGATCCTTGAGGCAGCCAGATCGTCCTACAGGCAGAGAGATCAAAGGATTGAAGGTATGACTGATGAAAACGTGAGCACTTTCTATTCATGCACGCTCTGCCAATCCTTTGCACCGAGTCATGTGTGTATTGTCAGCCCCGAACGAACTGGTCTGTGCGGCGCATATAACTGGCTTGATTGTCGGGCAGCGTATGAAATCAATCCACAGGGGCCAAACCAGCCCATACAAAAAGGAGAATGTTTGAACGAGCAGTATGGGCAGTTTAAAGGGTGTAATGAGTATGTCCGAAATGCATCGCGGCAGAAAATTGAAAGCGTGAGCCTCTACAGTCTTCTTGTTGATCCTATGACAACTTGTGGCTGCTGTGAGTGCATTGCCGCCATTCTTCCTGTTGCCAACGGCATCATGACAGTCGACAGGGATTTTACTGACATGACGCCCTGTGGCATGAAGTTTACAACCTTGGCAGGTGCCGTAGGTGGTGGCGTACAGAATCCAGGCTTTCTCGGACACAGTAAATACAATATTACTCAAAAAAAATTTTTGAAAGCTGAAGGGGGTTTGCTGAGAATAGTCTGGATGCCCAGGAGGCTCAAAGAAGAGATTTGGGAAAGGCTCAGCAAGAGAGGTGAGGAACTTGGTATTCAGAACTTGCCAGATATGATTGCCGATGAAACATCTGCACGTACTGAAGAAGAAGTAATCGCCTACATTGCTGAAAAGAACCATCCCTGTATAAGTATGGATCCCATGATATAAGATCAAAAAATCTGCATTGATCAGGACCCGATCATGTATGGAACAATTCGGATTTTGGAAAAGGAGAAAAAATGGCGCTCACAGGAATTCAAATATTTAAGCTTCTCCCCAAAACAAATTGTGGTGAATGCAAATACCCGACTTGCCTGGCTTTTGCAATGGCTTTGGCCTCGAGTAAGGCCGAGATTGATGCATGTCCTTACATCACCGATGAAGGGCGATTGCAACTTTCAGAGGCAAGCGCCCCACCTATTCGACAAGTTAGTATAGGAAGTAGTGATTATGAAATTAAAATTGGAGGCGAAACAGTATTATTCAGACACGAAAAGACGTTTTTAAATCAGCCAGGATTTGCAATTCTCATTTCCGACACAATGGATGACGCTGAAATAGAGAGTCGTTTCGAGAAGGTAAACTTTTGCCAGTATGATCGCATAGGAACAACACTACGCCCCGAACTTGTTGCATTGAAAGCTACAGGCAATGATGAAAGATTTATTAGCCTTGTCAAGAAAGCAATTGAAAAGCCATACGGGATCGTTTTGATATGCCCTATAATTTCATTGATGAAAAAAGCGGTTGAAATCTGCAAGGCAAGAAAACCACTTATCTATGCAGCAACCACTGAAAATGTTCAGGAACTCGGTTTTCTTGCCAAAGCCTTCAACTGCCCCTTAGCTGTTAAAGGTAATGGCATTGAGGAAGTTATGCATTTGACAGAACAGCTCACTGCGATGGGTGTGAAAGACCTTGTACTGGACACTTCCTCACGGGGTGTAAGAGAAAGCTTTCAGGACCAGATCATCATCCGGAGAGCTGCATTGGTGGGCAAGAATAAACAACTAGGTTTTCCTACTATTACCTTTCCGTGCGAGATGACAGACTCGTTGATGAAAGAAACTCTTATTGCATCATGTTTCGTGGCGAAGTATGCCGGTATCATAGTGCTTTCAGATTTTAAGGGAGAGAGTATCTTTCCCCTTCTTTTGCAGCGCCTCAATATTTATACGGATCCCCAGAGGCCAATGACGACAGAGCAAGGTATCTATCCAATAAATAATCCTGACAGTGCTTCACCGGTTCTAATAACGTGCAACTTCTCCCTCACCTATTTTATTGTTAGTGGAGAAATTGAAAATTCACGTATTCCTAGTTGGCTCTGTGTCATGGACACTGAAGGGCTTTCAGTTCTTACTGCATGGGCAGCTGGCAAATTTCTTGGCGATAGTGTTGGTTCGTTTATCAAAAAATGCGGCATAATTGAAAAGATAGAACATAGAAAACTCATAATTCCTGGGTATGCAGCATCGATACTCGGTGAAGTGGAGGAGGAACTACCTGGCTGGGAGATTCAAGTTGGACCACGTGAAGCAGTCCACATTCCAGCTTACTTGAAAATGTGGAAATGAATCAGCTTACAATTTCCTGCCAACAGCTAACAGATTTAAAACATTTTTTGTTTTAGCTGTTATCACAGGAGGGCAGTTAAAAAACTTTTTAAATTGATTGTGTTATTCAATAATCATTGACAGCTAATAGTTTAGGTTCGAGGGAGTTAACGTATGATACTTATAGGAGAAAACCTTAATGTGAGCTCGAAAAAGGTGGGAGAGGCTCTGAAGAATAAGGACAGGAAGATAATCAGAGAAATTGCAGAAGCCCAAGCCAAAGCTGGTATGAACATGCTTGATATCAATATTGGCCCTGCACCTAAGATAGGTTCGGAGATGATGAGTTGGGTTGTCAGGACAGTCCGTGAGGTAACGGATTTGCCTCTTTCCCTTGACACGACAAACATAAAAGCTATTGAAACGGGTCTACAAGTTCATGAAGGCAAAGCACTGATAAACTCGATTTCAGCACAGCCAGAACGCATGGCCGCTTTATTGCCTCTTGCGAAAAAATATAATGCTGCCTTTGTCGGTCTTACCCTCGGTGACGAAGGGTTTCCCAGAGATGCAAATGAAAGAGGCCTTTTTGCTGCACAAATTATTGCTGAAGCATTCCAATACAACATACCAGAGGAAGACATCTGGCTAGACCCTATTGCGCCTCCTATTAAAACCCAGCAGCTACAAATTCAAGGATGCACAGAATTTACTCTGATGATTAGAGAGGCCTTTCCAGAATGTAAATCCATATATGGAGGTTCCAATATATCAAATGGTGTTCCGAGGAATTTAAGAGGAATGCTAAACAGAACTTACCTGATTATGCTCAAACGTTACGGGATATATTCAGCTATAGTCGATGCATTTGATTCAGAGTTGGCGAATATTGCAGAAGGGCAAAGGCCTGAACTTGAAAAGCTAGTTTACAGTGTGATGGACGGAGACGATATAGACAATTCAGTGCTTTCTGAGGAGGAGATAAAATATGTGAAGACAACCCGTGTTCTCCTCGGACAAAACCTCTATTCGGATTTCTGGCTAGAGCTGTAAGTTCTTAGAAGCCCTAACAATTTTTCTACCTGATACTGAGAATTTTCCAAAGCTGTATAAAGGGGTTCCATAAGAAAGACTGCTTTTCTTGCCAAGGCCTCTTTATTTTCCTCTTTAATTGCTTCGCAACTGATCTTCACTACCGCAACAAGGATCATCCAGAAGATAAGCCCTTCAAAGGCTTCTTTATTAAACCATAGAATATCGAGGTGGCGGTTTATCTGTAAAAAGTCACGTACTTCGTTGTCTCGCAGAAGGTTTGAAAAAAGATCATAGGTGTTTGTAAAATCCTTATGCCAATCCTGATAACTCGTGAGAAGTTTAACAACAGCAACTTCACGGGATACTGTCTCCCTGTTAAAACCTAAGTCTATTAAAGTCTGACTGATAAACCTGCCAAGAAACCATTCATCAATCCAGCTTCTACTAAGTTCTCGCGCATCTCTTCCGGTTTCAAAAACAATGGCTCCAAGAGCATGAACAAACGTCCAGTGACAAAGTGTGTAGAAAACCAGATCATCGTCTTTGAGATTCTCTGTGATATCGAAGATGTTTTGCAGGAAGTTATCTTTAATATCCTGAGGAACGTTTGCCTGTAAGTCAATACCTGTAATAAGACAATTAATCATAGAGCTTGTATTTGTTGCCAGCTCCTCTATTTTGCCATTGCCTTTTGTATGATGCATTACTTCTGAAAACAAGTTGTCGAATCTGACCCGTATGTCAGACAAAACATCTGGCGGTATTGAGTCAATCTGTTTGTTCATCAGAGTACCCCGGATGCTCCACAAGTACCTCAAAAAACCTGGGTTTGAGAGTTGGGAGAAGCTGTGATGGATTGGTTGGAGAAAAATTTCTCGGAGTGCTTCATCAATGTTTGGCACTCCCTTTCCGTTCAGGCAGTCTGTTAAACGAGCATAATGATGGTGTTCATCGTCTGAATATTCTCTGAAATCAATGAAAACGTGATACTCATACGGACCTAGCTCTATATAGAGACCTTTTTCACAGAGATCGTTATTATGTCGAATGTACTCAAGTCCTGACTGATGATCACGGAAAACTGTGAAGCGATTGCCAGAGGGTGGAATAGCCAGACCAACACTCAGAGTCTTCTGCATGAGGATTCGCGTACCATCTTCAAGATTCCTTGCTGAATACATAACAGATGTTCTTATCCACCCAGAAGCATGGCTGTTTTTATTGTGATAAGCCACAAGTGACTTTTCTGGCCCGAAACTGTTGGAATAGGCAAACACATCCTCATTAACTTTTCCATCGAGGTTAAAGAAGTCGTATAAGAGAAAACTCTCGACCCCTGCGAACAAATGCCTTTTGTGCAAAAGAGGAAAAATCTCTCTTTCGTGACGTTCTATAAGGGCTTGGTCTGGATGCTCATTCCAGTATGCGCGGCGATACTCCATCCCATATTTTTCTGTGTACCCTTCGATCTGTCCATGGCCGAACATAGGAAGACCAGGCAGGGTAACCATGAGGGTGCAAATGCCAAAATATTTGTTGTCTTTGCCAAATTGATCCACTGCAGTGCGTTCATCAGGATTGTTCATAAAGTTAACAAAACGGCGCAATACTTCGGGATCGAATTCCAGTGTGTTTTTCAAAACCATACGATACTTGGCGTTGTCTTCGTCTCGAAGCATGTTCATAAAGGCACTATTGTAAACACGGTGCATTCCGAGGGTGCGGACAAAGTATCCTTCGAGAAGCCAAAACGCTTCTGCAAGCAAAAGAGTATCTGGTGCTTCTATAGCTAAACGATCCACGACTTCTCTCCAGAATTCATTGGGCATGGCTCTATCAAACTCCTCCTTGCTCATGCCAAACTCAGCCCGTGTCGGGATAGCACCCCCTGTTCCCGGCTGTGGAAACCACAGTCTCTGAAAATGACGTTTTGTCAGCGTCATGGCTGCGTCGAAACGGATTACAGGAAATTTCTTTGCCACATGAAGAATGGTTTGAATCATAGCTTCACGCATTTCTGGGTTTAGGTAATTCAGTTGTGCAGTGTCATTCCATGGCATGCTTGTCCCATCATTGCCGTGGTAAATGTACTGTTCGTTACCGGTCCAGCGGTCAATGCGTTTGAACACAACAGCAGCATCTGTTCTCGTGTAGTAATGATCTTCGACAAATAATCCAACCCTATCATCGTTAGACAGGTCAACACCCCCATATGTGTACCAGGGGAAAGGATTATGGTTTAAGGATATAAACCAGTCAGGATGTTCAATGACCCATCGCGAGAAAATACCGACATGATTGGGTACCATGTCACTGGCAAGGCGTATTCCATAATTCCAGGCCGTATCTCTCAGATATTGATAAGCTTCCTCGCCGCCAAGATCTGCTGCGATCTGATAGTCATATAAAGAGTAAGCTGAAGGGACAGCCTCTGGATTCCCGCAGAGTTGCTTTATTCTTTGTGATGCAGGGCTTCGCTCCCATAGGCCTATGAGCCATAAGCCAGAAAACCCACGGTCTCTCAACATTAGAAGTTCTTCGACCGGAATCTCACTGAGTTTCGTAATTGGTCGTCCATAGGCTTTTGTAAGCTGGTCGAGCCAGACATAAATATTTTTAGCTATGAGAATAAGCCGGGGCATCCACTCACGATCGGGAGTAAATTGTTCAGGTTCAAGTTCAAGACCTTTATATTTGTAAACCTCTGCTGGTCCAGGACCAAGAAACGTTAATTTTTGTTCTTCCTTTACAAGATCAAGGCTCGCAAGTAGCTTGGAAAGATAGTGACTTAAAAGAAAACCCCAATGTTGGCGTATATACTCCAATTGGCCCGGCAGAGAATGGGGAACTTCTACAGCAGGGCTTCGGAGCATATCAATGAGAGGCTGTTTGTATGGACCAAAGAAGGGGTTTTTCTCAAAGAACTTCTTGAGATAAGTAATAATTTCAAGGTATACCGTATTTTTTTTCAAATTCGAATCGTCGAAGAGCTCTCGAAATTGAGAAAAGGCAGGGTTCATGTTCGCAAGCCAAAGGAGGAGCATCTCCTCAAGAACTATGTATCTATTAGGAACATTGTCAGTTATGCCCGCTGCGTATTGTTCCACGCTCAATCCCTGCCTGTAGACGGTGAGGGGAGGGAATTCATCTATAAAGGCCCTGAGTGCAATATCTACTTTTTCCTCCCCCATAGTCTCATAGAGAAAAACAAGGGCCTTTCCCATTATTTCACTGTCGATTTCTTGGCGATAGAGAAAAACTACATGATGCAGGATTTCATCGATCAACCCCATTGTAACAATATGACCGGTTTTCACAGCCTGTTCCGGATAATTAAGAATATCTCTCTTATCGTTCATTTTCTGAACAAAAATTCTGGCGCTATGAAAATTAATAAAAATGACATTGCCGGTTGTTGAGAAGAGGCTCTCGCTAAAATCGTAAAAATCTCGAACCTGCCGTGAGACATGAAATTCCATGGTGGGTGCATGAATCATAACATCCATAGTATCACATGGAAGGATAGGGGTCAATGAGGGCAGAACAAAATAATTTTATACCTAAAATGTGTTCATGGAAATGATGCCTGTGGAAAATAATAAAAAAGGGGGATAAGAATACCCCCTTTTTATTATTTTTTTGCAAAAAGTTTATCAATGAGCTCACGTGAAGGTGGTTTTGTTATAAGGCTTACTACAAAGAAAAGGATAAAGCACCCCGCCAGAAGGATAAACTCCATTGTTGCCATACCCAAAACCTTTTTTGTAAAGACGAAATAACCACCTGCCAGACTTGCGACAGTTCCATAGATTACCGTCCAGAAGGCGCCCCACTTTGTTGCCCGTTTCCAGTAAAACGACATAGCGGTTACAAAAAAGAAGATTGCACCGAGTCCCATGGCAGCAAGGCCCATAAATACAGAAAGAAGTTCAGGGGGTCTTTTCCATGTCCAGTAAAAAGGGAGGAACAGGAAAAGGGCAATAAGGAAGTAGCTTGTTCTGATCAGCGTTTTATCAGTTGTCTGAGGTCTCCATAGGGTGATAATGTCTCTGGTAACATTTGCACTCATGATCATGACCATTCCGGCAAGTGTTGAGAGGGTGGCTGCAAACAGGCCCATAACGTAAAGAGTTTGAAGAGGAATACCGCCGACTGCATATGAGAGAAGAGGGGCTGCAAGGTCTGCTTTCCATGGTTCAATGTTAAACAATTGGGGCCCGAACAGTGTCCGAGTGATTAAACCGTTTGTACTGGAAGCAAGCATAACAGGTATCCCGGTGATGAACCAGACAATCAGGATAAGGAGCCAAAATTCTTTCTTATTCATTTTTTTCATCCCGAGAAACCTTCCCAGGTTATGCGGGAAGCCTATTGCCATGGTAAAAAAGATTAAAGGTGCTGCAAAAAAACCAGCCCAGCTTGAGAAAAATTCGGTCGGACCCACACTTGGAAGATCAGGTCTGATAAGCTGGAGAAGTTTCGGGTCCTGTTCCCATAATTTCGATGAAATCTCGAGAAAGCCACCTGAAGATAGTAGAGCCCATATGCCGAATATTGCGCCGACTATTCCGAGAAAAGCACCCTGGAAAGCCATTGACCAGTTTGTTCCCACATATCCACCAAGGACCATGTAAATCCAGGCAATAAAAACGCCAAGGAACAGGCAAAGAACAGGCGGAAAGCCAGTGACAGCGTACCAGACGCCACCGGCAGCTTTCAGTTGGCCAACAGAATAAATGAAGAGGAAGAATAACATACAAAAACTTATGACAGTCTGGAGCATTTTTGATTCGTATCTGCGCCCCATAAGCTCCGGTACTGTTGTTGCGCTGAGCTGGACAGCGAAACTCCGCGTTTTTGCTGATGCCACCCAGATACATGGGATGATTCCTATTAAGCTCCACATGCCTGCGAACCACATACCGGAGAATCCAACGGAATAGCTGATGCCTGTTGACCCGCAGAACGCCCAACCTGAAAGATAAGATGCAGAAAGTGCACAACCTGTTACTAGAGGCCCCATGTCTCTCTTCCCCACAAGGTATTCGTCAAATGACTTCCATTCTCTTTTGCCGAGGATGCCAAGGAGGATTGAGACACCAAGGAGCACAGCAATACCAATGGAGGATGTAATTGCCATGGTCCATGTTATTTCAGGAACTGGAAGAAATTGGGTATTCATTCGCTCCACCTCCTCGTTATGAGCCATGTGCCAATAAATGTCATCAGAAATAAACCAACAATCATTATCCACCAGATGTACCAGGGAAGCATAAGTGTCGTGGTATCAGGTTGCATAATATTAACCTCCTCTATAGAATTATGATGTGAACAATTTTAATCAAGATAGACGCCGGACCCTACATAAAATACTTCTTCCCCATAGAGAACCTTTCTCACGTATGTGCTTTTCTTAGTAGGCACAGCGTGGCGTGGCTTAGGCCACATGTATTCAATCCAAACCGTATCTGTCGATTCCAATGCTCTTATCATATCTTTTATAAAGTATTTGCCCTCACTGTCTTTGAGGTCAAGAACGTTCTGTCCTTCAAATCCGGGGAATACTGGATTGACAAGATCCATACCTTTCGAATCTATGACAAAAACATAAGTGGTGAGGTAATTAAAATCACCGAGTGGATCCCTGATTTGGGCAAATGCTTGTTTTCCTTTCTTCTTGATAAGATCAGCAGCTTCATCCACAACATCAACAACAAACGCTTTCTCCATCCTAATATCATAAAGCCCACTACCAACAATAAAATCCTTGCCTGAGGGTGCCTTCACAAGCTTGACGTATGAAGTTTTCCACATTGCCATTTCCTCACCTGGCTTGTACCAGACATAATGAGTCCAACCTTCATTTTTAAATGGATACCCTGTTGTCTCGTTGATAAAGGATCTGATGAACGGTTTACCCATGAGGTCTTTCAAAGAAATCTGTTCTTTCCCCTCTAGTTCAGGCCTTGATGGATTCACAAATACAAATCCCTTGGTATCGATTACAAAAACATACGTATCACCGTGTAGCCATTTGCCTCCTTTTTTCTTAAACTCAGAAAAGCATGACTCACCTTTTTGTTCTATGAGTTTTGCTGCCTCACGGACCAAGTTGATCAATTGCCTTCCCTCCCTGTGAACAGGTTCAATAGTACTTGAACCCAAAAGAAAAAAACCAGCTATTACGGTCAAGAAAAATGAGAAGAAAATGCGGCCCTTTGTCTTTTCCATTAGCTACCCCCTCACATATTTTGTTGTTCGATTTCAGATGTTGGATATCATGTGATTATGTTCACATGATTTATTCTAAATTTAATATACAACGGAAACAAAATATCAATACTTTTTTTTATTAAGATTTATAAGATATAATAATTCAAGCACTTACAAGCCAAGTTTAATTTTACGAAAAAATAATAAATGGGAAGTTATTTTTTCTTTAGAAAAAAATAGTAATATTTTTTAAAGGCAAAACCATAAATAATCAGTGTTAGAGCTGCACACGTGAATAATATTACAACCAAATTTTCTGAAAAAAGTTGTCGTGAAACAAAGATCGTTATTAACAAGATAATACCGCATATGAGGGAGCGTGAAATCTCTCGAATTGTACCTTTTTTTGGAGAATATCCAGTTTTTTTCTTCAAAAAAATATAGAGCAACACGAAGTTATAGAAAGAAACTAAAGAGGTTGCCAGGGAAATACCGAGATTGCGAAACGGGACCATGAGGAGCGAAGCCAGAATAGCATTGATTATCACCGATGAAATGCCTATTATTGCAGGGGTTTTCATGTCATGAAAAGAGTTGAATATTCGTACAAAAGAGATAGAAAGGGCATAGAAAATTAAACCGACACTGTACCCAAACAATGCTCTGTTAGTCATGAGCGTGTCATTTCCTGTAAAGGCGCCCCGTTCATAAAGAACTCGTATAACAGCATCACCGACAGAACAGAGCAGGACAGTACATGGTACGAGGGTAATGGCAATGAGTACCAGTGAACTGTCTATGTGGGCATTTATACCTCGCCAGTCTTGACTGTGAAAAAGTTTTGATAGCTTTGTAAACATGACTGTATAAATGGGCACAGCAAAGAGGCTGAATGGAAGAATGAAAATTCTGAATGCATAGGAGAGGGCGGCTACTTCACCATGGGGAAGATATGACGCAATCACACGACCTACAAAACTGTTTATTGGTACAATGGACGTTGCTATCAGAGCGCCTGTGAATAGATTTTTTGCCTCAACAAGGGCAGGGTGCTGTAAGTTAAACACCATTCTATACCGAATATTGAATTGTTTCAGAAAAGGTACTTGTATGGCAATCTGGAGCAAAGATCCAACAGTAACACCAACGGCAAGGCTGTAGATACCAAGCTTGTGACGAAGCAGGAAGGCAGAAAGAATGAATGCTATGTTCCACACAATACCGGATAACTCAGGCGCAGCAAAATGGTCTTTGGCATTAAGAAAAGCCTTTATTACGGAAAGAATAGTATGGAAAGCTATTACAGGGAGCATAATAATAAATAATGTTTTTGTTATCTGTTTTGCCTCAGAACTGAAACCTGGGGCAATTATGCTGACAATACCATGACTGAAGGCAAGAAATAATAGCGAAATCGAAACAGTTACAATAATAGAAATGTTGATAAAAGTGGAATATATTGAAGAGTACTCCTCATGATCTTTCATAAAATGAACACACACCGGGACCAGAAATGCGCTTGTTGCTCCTGAAAAAAAAAGGGTCTGAATCAGCTCTGGAAAATTAAAGGCAACAATGAATGCGTCTACGAGGAGTGTTGCACCGAAAAGATACGCCTGGATGGCCTCTCGAATATATCCAAGAGGCCTGCTGATCATAGTGATAATTGTGATGACCGAGCCTTTTTTTATGATATCAGAGGTTGAGGTGTGTGCCGAATCTATATCAGATATTTTCTGTCCCAATATTCCTTCTTTTCACAATGCGACGAAGTTTATTGATTGCTTTTTGTTCAATCTGACGGATTCGCTCTCTGGTAACACCAAATACTTTCCCGATTGATTCAAGTGTTTGGGGTTCTTCGCCATCTAAGCCATACCTGAGGATTATAACCCGTTTCTCGTCATCACCAAGAACTTCAAGCCAGGATGCTACCTCTTCAACCCTTCTTGTCTGTTCAAACGCAGAAAGTGGTTCTTCAGCTGAAGTGTTTACAAGCACATCTTCAAGGGTTAGTTTACCATCTTCATCTATGATGGTTTCGAGGGAATATGTCTTTATTACCACAGAAAAAAGATTTGTGACAAAATCGAGTGGAAGCCCAGAGATTTCAGCTATCTCTTGAGATGATGGCTCTTTACCATTTTTTTCCATAAAATTGCTGATAATCTTTGATATTTGGTACACTCTTGATGAAATGTGTATGGGAAGTCGGATAGTACGGGAAAAATTGGCTATTGCTCTCTCAATGGACTGCCTGATCCACCACGTTGCATATGTCGAGAATCTGCAGTTTCTGGAAGGATCGAATTTTTCAACTGCACGAATCAGACCAAGATTTCCTTCCTGAAACAAGTCAAGATGTGAAATACCCTGATGCATGTATTTCCTGGCAATTTTGACAACCAGTCTGAGGTTTGCCTCAATCATTTTTCTACGTGCAACATGGTCTCCTTGTGCGATGCGGCGGGCATATTCCTTTTCCTCCTCCATCGTGATAACGGGAAGTTTTCTCAAGTCCTTCATATAAAGCTTTTCAGCCTTGAATTCTTCATCTGCAAAGAAATCAGATTTTTGACTCTCTCCAATTATTCTTTCCAACCCTTTTCTCCGATTAACTTCACAAATCTACAACCACCATAACTCTCCTTGTTATAATTATCCTTGGTTTCTTTTATGTATAGCGTTAAATCTTGGGTGAATTCATCGCCTAAAGGGATTATCAGTCGTCCACCAATTGTTAATTGTTCAAGAAGTGTATTTGGAGCATATGGAGATGCTGCAGTAACTATTATGCCATCATAGGGACTATGTTCTTTCCAGCCAAGGGTACCATCACCTATTGTGATGACAATGTTTGAATATTTCAGTTGATCAAGTATTTTCCTCGCCCTTTTTGCTATAGAAGGGAGTCTTTCGATTGAATAGACCTGATCAGCAAGTTCAGCGAGAATCGCCGCCTGATAACCTGACCCTGTTCCAACTTCAAGGATTTTCTCTCTCCCTTTCAACTGTAATGCCTCAGTCATGATAGCAACAATAAAAGGCTGAGAAATGGTCTGTTTCTCGCCAATAGGCACCGGGTGATCTTCATATGCCTCTGGCCATAGGGCCTCATCAAGAAAAAGATGCCTTGGAACCTTTCTCATGGCCTCAATGACACGAGGGTCTTTAATTCCTCGTGGTATCAGTTGCGTTTCCACCATTTTTTGTCTTTTCGAAGTATACTCGTTAAACATTACACCGAGAGCTCCTTTGATCTTTTACAAGAGTCTTCGATAGCACGAATCACGATGCCCTTAAAGCCCTGCTGTTCCATAGTTGCAAGGCCTGCTATAGTGGTACCGCCGGGAGATGTGATCATTTCACGCATTAAAGTAGGATGCAGATTTTCCATATCAAGCATTTTTATCGTTCCCTTAATAACCTGAGATGAGATAGCAGAAGATTTATCTCGCGGGAGGCCTAACTTAACACCAGCATCGATCATTGCTTCAAGAAATAACAGAACAAATGCTGGGCCGCTACCACCCAATGCTGTAACAGAATCCATTAATTCTTCATTGACTTCAATGGTTTGTCCCATAAATGAAAACATTGCCTTTACATCTTCAACGTCAACGCTTTCCACATGGTTGTTTATAGAAACGCCCATCAATCCTTCACCAACTTTCACGCAGATGTTTGGCATAATCCTAATGACCTTTATGGTTTTACCTATCATTGACAATATATTTGATGTTGTAATTCCTGCCATAATGCTAATAAGAACCTTCTTCTCATTAAAAAAAGGAGCTATTGATTGCAGAACTGTTTTTGAATCCTGTGGTTTTACGGCAAGGATCACAAAATCACTTTTTTTAACAACATCTCCGGGATTTTTATAACACTTTATCCCATATGTTTTTACAATAAAACTTGCCCGGGATGGTTTTGCCTCGGCACAAGCTATGTTCGTTCTGTGCTGGATGTTTTTCACAAGAGTCTTCAAAATTGCTTCACCCATATTGCCCATGCCGATTATCCCTACTTTTTTCATTTGACCCCCTTTTCTTAACCAAAGATGTGAATCTTTTTTTTAGCCGGGTTTTTCTTAAGGAGTATGTAAGATGCTCCTGGACCTCCGTCGCACATGCGGGCACTGGAAAAAGCTGTAACCCATTTTCTGTTCATGGCACGTACAATCCATGTTTTCAAATTTTCCTTTAAAACTGGAACATTTCTGGATCTTAAACCTCTGCCATGAACCACTTTAACGCAGGTGAGGCCTAATTTTATAGAATCAATGATGAACTGCTCGAAAGACAATTTCGCATTTTCTATCGAAAGGCCATGGAGATCGAGGGTTTTTTGAACAGAGAATTCTCCGTTCTTTAATTTTTCTAGAGCCAGAGGGTTTGTTCCTTCAGCGTAACCCTCCATATACTCCGGCATGTTTGTCACGTTCATCTTTCGTCTGTCAGATATCGCTTCTTCCAGCAAATGTTTAGGATCATTTCTTGGATTAATGGGATGAATTTTTATAATTGTGTTGGGGCGTTTTATAATAGTCTTTTTTTTGGAGATTTTCTTAACACCCTCCATAGCTTCAGCGTAAAGGGCTTTTTCATCCCGAATCAAACCCTTAAGTGATATTTTTCTATCTTTAATAAATTCTGGCAAATCAGAGAGGATTGTATAAATGGAAGTAGATTTTTTCATGTTTGTTAGTTTTACTCTAAAGAAGAAATAAGTTCAAGTAGATGAATGGCAGTGTTTTGACAATAATAGCTATTTATAATAGATTAACAGGAAAGGAACATGGTTATTTAATAGATTTGGCATAATCGGACGTATTATTTTTATGCCAATAACCTCACTTATCGTATTTTCAAAGAGGTATATTTTATAAAAAAGGTAAATCTTGAAGAGTATTCAGATAGTGAAAAAGCTTTGCAACCGCCCTCAAAAAAAGATTTTTTTAGTGGCAGCAATTGAAAACAATGCCCATGCACTGGTCTTCTTGACATGGTACGAGGAATTTCTAACGTTTTATGCAGATGGCATACTGGGTATGTTGACAATAATGACAGGTCTTGCGCTGGCGCTGAAGGCAACTGCGATCCGACCCCTGTGTTGCCTTGCATATTTTCAGTGTTTTCCTACAATCTGCTTGTGAGAAAGATTAAAATTATGTTTCTTAAATGGGATATACAGCATGGAAGAGAAGAGTTTTATGCTGTCAACATGAAGACACACCCTTCATAGACGTCATGATCAAACTTCTCACAATTGTTTCGATGACAAACACATTTAATGTTGGCGGTGTTATTCCTATGGAATTGCCAAAAGTAGTTGTAGAATTTGAAAAAATTATACAACATAAGGTTGTAAATTGATAACTGCCATATCATTTATTATTATGGCAAAACAGTGACACTAGCCACACGTAAGGAAAAGATATACCAGTTCCACGGACTCTTCTGTGGGAATTTACTGAAGCGGAGAGGATATAATTGAACACAATTGCGGAAAACGATTACGTATTAATTGTTTACAGGGAAAAGAGGTATTTCAAAAAAGTTGAGATGGGGAAATCGTTTCATGGTACAGGGGGTGTAATAAATTATTCTGATCTTGTGGGTGTTGAATATGGTGTGAAACGAGGAAGTTACGAGTTTTTCAAGCCCACATTGGAAGACATAATCATGTATGGGCTTAGAAGGGAAACCCAGATTGTTTACCCGAAGGAAGCCTATCACATTTGCTTCAAGCTCAATCTCAGAAATGGTTCAAAGGTTTGTGAGGTTGGAGGAGGAAGCGGTGCATTAACCTGCATTTTTTCGAGAATGGTAGGGCCTGAAGGCAGTGTTGTAACCTATGAGAAGGAAGAGAGGCACTATAAAAATATACGCAAAAATATAGAACGCTTTACCGAGTGGGATAATGTTGATCTTCATCACGGTGATATCATGGATTCTGACAAAAGAAATTTTGATGCTGCATTCATTGATGTGCGGGAACCCTGGCTGATTATTGAAAAGATAAGGAGTCTCATGAAAGGAAGCACATACTTAGGGATTATAGTGCCCACCACAAATCAGATTGTTGAAACACTCCGTGCACTCAGTGAAGGTTTCGGAGATGTTGAGGTGCTGGAACTCATGTTGCGGAGGTATAAGACTGTTCCCGAGCGGGTGAGGCCAGAAGACAGAATGGTTGCTCATACAGGTTTTCTTATATTTGCGAGAAAATTGAATGGTTAATCTTTTTGAAATAGTACTCTTTTAAGAATAGTCGCTTGCATCGAAAGCATGTTGCCGTCTTGCTTCTTTTAAAATACGCGTTGCAGCGAGTTTGGAGACAACAACAATATCTTCCAGGGGCAAGTAATCCGGAATGGTTGGGTCAAAAAGCGTTTTTATCGATGGTGGAAACTCTGAATCTCCTTCCCAGAGAATAAATGTGATAGATATTCTTGGCAGCACATGTAAAGTAAACGACGCATCACCGTATTCCTGCTGAATTGCACCTAATGAGAGGCCGGCCTCAAGAAATGCATGTCGGTCAAATCCGAATGCTGCCTGGAGTGGTTTTAAAGCTCTTTTTTGATAAACAGGAAGGTAGTGTCTGAGGCCAGGAATGTCCTCATAAGGTACCATATCCTTCCCAATTTTGGCTCCTGATGCTTTGATCAGATAATGAAGAAGGATTATTCTTGTAACGAGAGTAATGTTGGTATTCTTCGAACTCTTGAAGGTGAATCCTGGGACGGTGACTGTGATGCTTTCGTTAAAAAAAGGTATCGCTATGATTGAATTGTTTGAACCTTCCTTATAGAATACGCCTGCTGCTTCGCAACGCTGCGGAATATTGGCATTGAGAAGCTCTTCACATGCCATATGGTAGACTTTTTTGTAAACCTTCTGTTTAATGTGTTCCATAGTCTTGGGAGCTTACTATCTTTCTCACTTCCCTAATTTTTGCTGCATAGTCTCCACTGTGAAATATTTCTGTACCCATGACAACAATATTTGCACCGGCTTTTACAACACGCTGAACATTTGTTGCCTTGATACCACCATCCACTTCAAGATCGATATTCCTGCCCGTTTTTTTAATCATGTCACGTGCTGCAGTTATCTTTGGTTCCATGGTTGTAATATACTGTTGTCCGCCAAATCCAGGATTCACGGTCATAATGAGGAGAAGATCAATCGCGCATAATGCATATTCAATGAGATTGAGCGATGATGAAGGATTCAATGATACACCAGCTTTCCTGCCCTGTGACCGTATCATATCGATGGTCCTTAGAAGGTGCACGTCAGCCTCAGCGTGTACAGTAACAATATCAGCTCCGGCCTCAATGAATTCAGATACGTATTGCTGTGGATTCTTGATCATAAGATGAACGTCAAGTACTGTTGTAGTGATGGTCTTAAGTGCTCTGACAAACATGGGCCCGATCGTAATATTTGGAACAAAATGGCCATCCATAACATCAACATGAATAAGATCGGCACCAGCTTTTTCAACATCTTTTATCTCCTCTTCGAGCTTGAGAAAGTTACACGAAAGGATTGAGGGAGCTATTAAGGTCTTTTTCATCGTTTCAGCCTCCACTGTTTATGTATATAAGAATTTCCTCATCTCTTTTAAATATGGTCCTGGAGGGGAGAGAAAGTCTCAGGCTTTCTTGCTGAACCGTTCTGTCATTAATCATCACGGTTGGTAATAGGGTGATCCTGTATTTAATTTGTTTTGTATCCATTTCCCCTTGTATATCCCAGAGATTCAAATCTTTCAATTCCGGTAAAAAATAATACTTGGACTCATTTTGCGCAATAAAAAGCGTTACTTCCTTTTTTTCAAGTATTTTTTCTCCACCCTTTGGTGTCTGTGCTATAATCTTACCTTCTTTAATATGAGGAATATGAATAATTTTTCCTATCCCAAGATTCTTTTCTTTTAGCGTTTCTTCGGCCTCCTGAAGGGTTATGCCAATAAGGTTGGGCACGTCCGTTAATTTAGGACCCTCAGAAACTATGACATGGATAATCCTGCCCTTTCTAATAGGGATGTTTGCTTCTGGTTTCTGTACGGTTATATGGTTATAGGGAACATCGCTCCTGTTTTCATATCTTAATACTACGAGGGGAAGCCCTGTTTTTTTTGCAACCTCCCGGGCTTCGTCAACAGTTTTTCCTCGTATATCAGGACAGATGACATTGCCACCAGATTTTAGTAAAAGATCAATGGTAAGATAGACAGATACAAAAAAAACAAAGAAGGGAAGGAGAGAATAGAGCAACCCTTTTTTCCATGTCATAACTTTTTCAACCTTGCTATAAAGAAGCCATCCATTCCGGTTTCAAAAGGTAAGGAAACGAAGTACTCCTTATTAAACAAGAAGGGAAGGGGATTTTCAAGTGCAAACTTCCTGATATTCTTAAATTTGTTAATAACATCGATTGTCTCTTCCGGTTCGAAAGAGCAGACGCTGTAAACGAGATGCCCACCAACTTTGAGTTTATCCCAAACCGACTTAAGCATGGCATATTGTTTGTGACTAAAATGATTAATATCGTTTTCGCGCCTTCTCCATTTAATCTCAGGGTGTTTTCGTATTATGCCGAGGGAAGAACATGGCGCATCAAGGATGATGGCATCAAAAACCTCACCTTTAAAAGGGGCAAAATTTGCATCTCCCAGTATCAGGCTGGAGCGACGATCAGCAAAGCTTAAACGGCTTAAACTATTATCCAAGGCAACCAGACGGATACCAGTGGCAAGATCCATAATATGTGAAGCCTTGGTACCCAGTCCAGAGCATGCGTCCAAAACAAGACTACCGGGTTTTAACTGAAGCGAATGGACGGCAAGCTGTGACGTTTCATCCTGGATAGATATTAATTTGTTTCTGAGAAGCTCGTCCTGGATTAAAGGGGCAAGCCTATTGACATAGAGGGCGGATTCAAGAAATTTCCCAGGTTTAACCATGAGACCCAAATTTTCAAGTTTCGTGATCGCCTCACATTTTGTAATGTTATGCTCAATAACTCTAAGAGCGAACTCAGGCGGTTTATTAAGGTGAGAGAAAAGTAATTCGGCTTTAGAATGTCCAAAACGTTTCCTCCATCGTTGTACAAGCCATTGGGGAAATGAGTAGACTACAGCCATTATATCAGGTGACAGGGATCCTGTTTGGCTGATAACGCCTGGTTTAGAAATACGCCTTGTCTCGATTTCTCTGAGGTATTTTCTTAAAACAGCATTGACAAAACCGGCAGTATTGATACCGTGTTCAGCCTTTGCATATTCAACAGACTCTTTTACTACATGGTGAGAGGATTTTTTCATGAAGGCAACCTGGTACAGAGAAGCCCAAATGAGATATCTAACATGTTTCTTCACATTTTTTCTGGCATATTGTCTGAGTACCCAATCAAAATACCCCTTCCATCGGAATACACCCGAAACAATCTCATGAATGAGACTTTTCTGCTCAGCCGGCAGGCGCTCACCAGAGAAGAAGTGGTCTATCGTTTCGTCAAGAAGCCAGCCGGATTCAACCTTTTCAATGATTGTAACTATAAGTGAACGCAGAGTGAACCAGGATTTATCGTCTATAAGCCATGTCCTCCAACCGTTTTATCCTTTCTTCTATTGGAGGATGGGTACTGAAAAGGGTAATAATCCCTTTTGCGCTGAACGGATTAACAATAAAAAGCGGTGCTGTTGAGGGATTGGCATCATTCATAGGAGAGCGGGCAACCCCCAAGGTCAGTTTTTTAAGGGCACCGGCGAGGTAGAGGGGGTTTCCTGAAAGCTGTGCTCCACGATCATCAGCCATATATTCCCGTGATCTGGAAATTGCTAACTGTATCAACATTGCAGCAAAAGCAGCAAGCATTGAAAAAATAATAACGCTAAAAATGTTTCCTCTTCCCTCGTCGTCATTGCTTCCTCCACCAAAAAATGCTGTAAAACGAGCAAAGTTCGCTATCATGGTGATTGCGCCTGCGAGGGTTGCCGCAACTGTTTGGATTAGGATGTCTCGGTGCTTAATATGGGAAATCTCGTGGGCAAGAACGCCTTCTAGCTCTTCTCTACTTAGTATTCTCATAATACCGGTGGTGACTGCAACAACGCCCTTTGATGGGCTTCTTCCTGTTGCGAATGCGTTGGGACTGTCGTTTTCAATTATGTAAACTCTGGGCATGGGAATGGACGCCTTTTGTGCAAGCGCAGATACCATCGCATGAAGCTGCGGGGCTTCAGCCTCAGATACTTCTTGAGCCCTATACATTTTGAGGACAATCTTGTCACAAAACCAATAGCTAATAAAATTCATAACAAGAGCTATGAAAAAGGCAATCATGCCTCCGTCTCGTCCGCCAATCATGCTTCCTAAAGCAACAAAGATGATTGTAAGTACAACCATCAGAAAGAATGTCTTTGTCTGATTCATTTGTCCACCATAAAAATTGTTAGGTTTTAAATCAAACATAGTATACTTCTTTTGTTTTGTTTTTTAAAGGCACTATATAAGTCAGACAACTTAGTCCTTAAGTTTGTTGACTCATGCTATCGATCAGTGTAGTATACCGCATGGAATTGCTCAAGACTCTTGTCGACATCTTTCTTCACATTGACAAGCACCTAAGCGAAATCATACAGAACTACGGTCTCTGGACCTATCTGATACTGTTTATTATAGTCTTTATGGAAACAGGTCTGGTTGTAACTCCCTTTTTACCAGGTGATTCCCTTCTTTTTGCAGCCGGGGCATTTGCTGCGTTAGGTGCCTTTGATATAGTATGGCTTTTTGCGATTCTTTCCGTTGCTGCCATTGGAGGTGACACGGTTAATTACTGGATAGGATCGTACATAGGGCCCAAGATTTTTCACAAAGAAAAAGTGCGTTTTCTCAATAAAGAATATCTGGACAGAACACATCAGTTCTATGAAAGATATGGCGGCAAGACGATCATCATTGCTCGTTTTGTCCCTATTATCAGAACGTTTGCCCCCTTTGTTGCAGGAATTGGCAGCATGACATACTGGAAATTTATCAGCTATAATATCATTGGTGGGATTGCCTGGATACTTATCTGCACCCTTGCCGGATATTTTTTTGGGAACCTGCCCATGATTAGAGAGAATTTTTCCCTCGTTATTTTTGCCATAATTATTATATCAATATTACCGGGTATTATCGAATTTATGCGTCAAAAGATGTTAACTGCACCGGCAAATAAAGATTAAAAATTAAAGGTTTTTGATAGCAAGTGACCAAGATATCGATTTCTTTACAGTTCATTATCATAACTATTTGTTTTTTTGTGCCATGCGTGACCAACAGTGAAACCCTGATAATCTATTCCGACATGGGATCGGAAACATGCCGATTCGATGTTGAGCCTGCGATAACTCATGAAGAGCAGGCAAGGGGACTAATGTTCCGGAAATCACTGGATGATAAAGCAGGGATGTTTTTTATCTTCCAACGGGAGGAGTTGAGACATTTCTGGATGAAGAACACGCTCTTTCCTCTCGACTTGGTCTTCATTGATAACAACTTCCTGGTTGTAGACATTCATAAAAATGCAAAACCTCTCGATGAGAGCATAATCTCTTCTCGGAAACCAGCTCGGTATGTCCTTGAAATTAAAGCCGGTAAGGCTGATAAGTGCCGGATGAGAAATGGGACAAAAACAAAACTTTTAAAGAATTCGTTCTAAGCTGTTATCTAGATGCGTTGTTCTTGTTGATCAGGTTTTTTCTTTTTGCATTGTATTAAATCATGTATCTTCTTTCTGGCATTCAGGCGTTTATACATACACACGTCTGCTCATTCTCTTTTTCGCAAAATAGCCTTTGCAGCATTCCATAGTTTTTAACAAAAACTATGGAAAACCTGTGAACAAGTTGAGGAAGTGACACATGTGCTCATCGATTTTATTAGACTTTACATCGATTGTAGTGAATTTTTTGTGAACTTAAAACTGTAATGATTTCCGAGAGCGTTCAGTCGGATGACCAAAAATGAATATCCACTGCACACTCTACAGCGGTCTCTATAAATCAACCTTTTCAGTGGGTTAGGTGAGGATAAAAAGAGCCCTATCCGCAAGTCCTGTTGTTAGGTCATCTCTAAAATAATGAAATTGCTTTTAGCATTTGCTTGTGTTTAAGGACTGGAATGATGAAGGAAATTGATCTCCACAGGATCGACAAAAATAGCAGTATTAGGCTTGACAATAGCCATAATATTTCATATTCTTATAACCTTCAGGGGCCGTTAACTCAGGTTGGTAGAGTATCTGCCTTTTAAGCAGAGAGTCGCAAGTTCAAGTCTTGCACGGCCCATAATAGTGTCCCCATCGTCTAGCCTGGCCTAGGACATCGGCCTTTCAAGCCGGCAACGGGGGTTCGAATCCCCCTGGGGACGCTCTCAATGATATCAATAAAGCACAGTAGGTTCACACGGGCAAGTCTATGTCACTAAAATTACACACTGCGGGTGAATGAATAAGTGCATTTACCCCTTTTTTTTGAAAGTATGGACCTTTTATGTGGTTTGCCTCTCTCGTGGGCAGTAATACAGTGAATGACATGAATTTGAGGGGGAGGCTCTTTAATGGCTTTATTGGTGAAGGGGGGCAAGGCAAAACCCCGTAATAGATTCACACCGTGATTTGAAAATAGATTCCATCAAAATATCTCAACATTCAGAAAACAATGTAGCATAGTCTTATTAATGTTTATGATCATCAAAAATCCAAGCCCTGAATCCTGACCGTCTCGTACCGCAGGGCTGTAGCCCTTATCGAGTATTAAGTGTGTTTTTACGATTAAACGGCATATACCTGACCCAGCAAAGCCCCATTTCTTGACAACCATCCTAATTTGCAGTACATTCAAAAATCAATTAGAAAGGGGGTTTGAAGCTATGAGCCAGATATACCCTGCAAGGTTGAGAAAGTTGACCATGAAAGATCTAGATGCGGTCACCGAAATCGACTATAGCCTTCTTGGGGCGGAAAGAAAGAGATATTGGGAGGAAAAGATTCAACTCACTGAAAGTTCTGCTGTTCCCTCCCTTGCTGCTGAAGTGGATGGCAAGATGGTCGGTTTTATCCTGGGGAGGGCCAGTGGTGGGGAATATTCAATTCCTGGTAATTTTGGATGGATAGATACTCTGGGGGTGATTAAAGAATACCAAAAAAAAGGGATAGCCCGGCTTCTCTTTCGGCAGATGCTGGATATGTTCAAGGCGGTTGGTGTGGATACTGTCTATGTCTTTGTAAACTGGAAAGATTGGGACCTTCTACAGTTTTTCGACAAGATGGGTTTTAGCCGTGGAGACATGATCAATCTTGAGCTGAAGATCTAAAAGAAAAGAACGAGTAATCAGCATGAGTTGCATAGCTGTAACTTGTAAGGGACGGAGACCACATATATGAACTATTGAGAAGGAGATACAGGGTGTTTTGCTTACATAATTAGTTGGGAATTTCCTAGAGTGAATCTACTATCCCATCTGCCTTCTGTCTCCACTTGGAAACCGAA
The DNA here is from genome assembly GCA_002067585.1 of Syntrophorhabdus sp. PtaB.Bin027. Taxonomy (GTDB): domain Bacteria; phylum Desulfobacterota; class Syntrophorhabdia; order Syntrophorhabdales; family Syntrophorhabdaceae; genus Syntrophorhabdus. Next base: position 52,300 of record MVQO01000026.1, on the reverse strand, counting down.
TGAGCAAAATTATGGAAGGGATGTCGCAAAAGCTATTTAGGAGGGCTTGATTTAACCACACCTGACAACATATATTCATAATAAATAACTATTTAAATAAAAAATTGGGTTAAATGATGAAAGTGAAGATAAAGATTGAATCAAACCTTAAAATTAAAAATATCTTTGAAACCCCCTTAGAAATAGAGTTAAGCGAAGATCAGGCAACATTAAAAGATGTTTTACAGATAGTCTCCAAGAGGTTTCCTCCTTATCTTCGATTCATTGAGAAAGGAGAAATGGGTGATGATCTCCGACAGGTATACCTCAATGGACAAAGTCACTTTTCCTTTTCCGAAGGGTTACAGAAAAAGATTTCTGATGGCGATACAGTGCATGTAGAGGCATATATGGAACCACTTGCCGGAGGCTGAACATTGTTTGCGATCACTGTCCCCTATTTTTTCCACTTTAGATAAGACAGTTCAAGAAATAAGAATGACAAAAAAATATATCAGGAGAACATAATGTCTAATGGGGACTATGAGAGTTAGCGCTAAACCATTTTACGAGAAGTCCCATGAGAAAAAAGAATATCATGAAGCTGATGATGAACAGCCAACTCTTATACTGTGCTCCTTTGTTTCCTTTGCTCTTCTCATCTTCTTCTAAGGTACTCATTGTCAAAACTCCTTGAAGTTTATTGTAACCGTATTTTGAGTATAGCACATATTTTCATCTTGGAGGCAGCTATCTGTATCCTTTAATCGAGGTGGTATACACCTCTATCCTCTTTATTTTTACGAGTTGCTTATCTTATAGTTGTTAAATACCTCTTTGCGTGGCTGTGCTGGGATATGGATTCACACACTCGTATCATTACTCATAGTTGACTGATAATACGGGATATGCAGCCTGCAATGTTTTCCCCATAGATGACGCAATTACAAAAAACAGCCAGCACATGTATTTTGCGTAATGCACCTGTCCATGGGAATTTTCTTTTTGTTGTTGGTTCTTTAGAAAAAGTTAGGGGAATTCGTAGGTGTAATACTATCAACACTCAACCCTGTTATTGACATTAAAGGTTCGTTGAATATTTGATCAGAACATTCCAAGTCTGGATAACAGGATTTTAAGGTTATTAAAAATTTCCTCAGCGCAGACTCTGTATGAATCGACTGTTCCGTAAAACGGATCTTCAATCTGCCATTGTATTGTCCGATCGACTATTCCAGGATATTTTTGAATGATAGAGTTGAAGACATTATGATCCATAGTAATTACATGGTCAAACTCTGAGATAGGGATATTGTTTATGCCCTTGGCGAGATGACCCATGAGATCTACCCCATATTCTCCCATCACACTGATCGCCCTGAAGTTGGCGCCACCAGATGTTTCAGAATCGATACCGGCACTGTCCACATAGAGTCTCCCGGAGGACATCTTTTGTGCAAGGGCTTTGGCCATGGGACTTCTGCTTTTGTTTGCAAAACAGACAAAGAGGATTTTTATATTTGTTGAAGTCATCGTATCGCCTGTTATCTTCTCCTTTCGTTCTAACCATCTCAAAATGTATTCTATTGATGATGCCTCTCAGGTTATCTCTTGACTTTGGCAATGGATATTTGGAGATATTACTTCATTTTATTTTTCAGCTCCTGTTCGAAATAATCAACTAGGTTTTGCATATGTTCCAGCTCTTTTTTGCCAACTGCAACAAGGGCTTCCAATTCCTCTATCGACATTCGCTGAAGTTCTTTAACAGTAGGAAATTGATCTAAATTTATTAACGTGTTACAAGAGTGTTTTTTCATGAGTCAGAATTTATTGAAATCAGATATTCTCCAAATTGAAAGCTTTCTGAGCATAACAATAGTTTCCCACCATAATGGATAGAACAATTTAATGGGGTTTGATTTTTGAGCAGAATTGACGGTTCAATCCTGTAATTCTGCATGGAGCTGTGGTATTCATAATCACTTTGATTAACTGCTCAAGTTTTCTATCCATCATGCTTGTGAAAGCCATGATTTTTTTGATTTCCTTACCGTTAATTCTCCTTTCTACAGGTCACCAAATGTGTGACCGTGATAATCTGTTGATTCCTTGTTTTACCATGTTACCCCCTTTAGAACCAAAGATACCCACACGGACAAGTATACACGCGATTTTCATTGTGTCAAGGTTCAACGCAGAACGTAACCGCATATTTGCTACCTCTTTTTCTGCAATGATGACGGGGGAGGGCAGATTATTCGGTCTATTATCTCTCCCATTGAGTCTGGAGGGATAGGTTCCCATCCCACAGATGTCTGTTGATCCACAATAAATTTGTTAAGAATTCCTCCATCAGACGAATAGTCTGTGTATGCCATGACACGGTACTCTCTTTTGGCACAATTGATCTCCTGCAATTCCAGAACATAATTTAGTTTATCATAATTTTCGACAGGTAATTTGCTTTTAATCCTGCGTTGAATCCTCTCTTTCTTCCCCTCCATAGAATAGATCCCCTTTATCCATATTTTCGTAACACCTGTCGGGAGTTTTATTATAGTGTCTGGATCATAGAACAATTCATTACCTAGCCTGTCTTTTCCAATTGATAACCACTCAGCTCCATAAACATGAGGAACAAACAATAATACTGTGGATGAAAGCAACAACAAAAAAATATTTTTCAATAAACCCTCTCTCTATCCAAGCAGTATATTTGTTTTATAGTCTCAAACAATATTGAAGTCAGCTGTAGCCTATTAGCTTGAACTCATTGGTTTACAGACGATAGCTTGACAGGTGACTAATGATTGAAGAGAATTACCTCAATTTTTTATTTAAAAAAGGTTATCTCGGCTTAACCTGTTCGTCAGTTTCACCTCTGTGTTTGTCTGCTGGACGGATTTTGGTTGTTGCAGCCCGCTCCTTTTTAGGTGAGGGTTTTTCAACTGCCTCTCTTTCTATTTTAGTGTCAGGTTTAGCAGGCACAATTTGACCCCGCTTAGAAGAGGGCTTGTCGAGGGGTTCACTGTCTACTTTGGGTTCTGGTTTAGCCGGCACAACCCCTTCCCTTTTGGGAATCCTTCTTTCTGGGGCTTCAGGTTTCATTTGTTGAACGGGTTTAGTTGGCGCCTCTATCTTTGGTCTCGTAACAGGTTTTACCGGTGCAAGGTCTTCGCGTTCTGGTGTAATGCCCTTTGTTGCTTCACCTTGTGGTTTCTCTACAGAAGGAACCATGGAAGGTTTCATGTGTTCAGGCCTCGGTGTCGTTCTTACGGATTTTTCCGGAGCAATTGCTTCGGGCTGTGGAACCTGTCGTCCAGGCCTGGGTTTCAGCGGCGTTGGTAACTCTTCTGATTTCTCTGGTGGTGTAACAGGTTTGATTGATTTAGAGGATGGTTTACCAGTTTCAACAGGTCTTTCTTTAGTTTCACGGGCAGCCCTTCTAAACTCACGTTGTTGGAACCTTATCTCTGATCTTGGTTTGTTTGTTTCATTCGCGGGAACAATAAAATTAGTGGCCTTTGGTTGTTGTATTCTTGCCTCACGACTTATTTTCCCTTCATGAATACTTTTTGCTTGCTGCTGTAAAACAGAACCTTTTTCCCTCCTTGCCTGTTGAACTAATTTTTGGTTTGTATTAATTCGTTCCAGCACAGTTCTATGAGGTTTTTCCCTCACTTCAACATTAGCAAAGTTAAATCTTTGCCTATTAGTAGAGTAATTTTTAATTACCTTATCGTTCACGATAGGTGCAGCACGATAGTTGTTGATGATTGTCGTAGTATTGATATTAGTTATACGAACCGCACGATAATTATTGGCTGTATAAAAGTTATTCTGAGGTACGATGATTGCGTGTCGTGCATACGCGTAATTTCGCGGACGAATGTTGATCTGAGTTATATTTATGTTGGTGACTCGAGCGAAATGTGGGCCACCCCATCGGTAATGTGAGTAATAAGTCTCTCGCGGGGCAAGGGGAACCCATCCAATGTGCGTTCCGTAATGGATCCAGGAGACACGACCGGGATACCAGAAAAGGCCAATGTTTAGAATTGGCAATCCTACGGTTGCCCGCACAACAGGAGGTGCCCAATACCAGTGGTTTCTCACAAAAATCCAATTACCATAGTGGTGAGTTGTGTAGCCGAAAGGTTCGGCAGGTATCCATGTTTGGTCTCCATACCATTCTGTCCACCGACCTACGGTGAAAGGAGCCCAGCCAACGGGTACTCTCGTTGGTCGCCAGAGCCATCTGGGACTCCCTTCATAAGGGATTCTTTCCCATCGACCATTTTCCTCAAAAACGTATGCATCATGACGAAGGGCAGGTGGAAGATATTGAGCTGATGGGCCAGTCACATTTGCTCTTGAAGCCCAAAAACTCTCCCGACTTCTGTTCCATTCATCCCAGCCAGGGTCAACTCCGCCCTCTCCTGAGCTCACCTGATTTTGATCTGCCAATATTGAAGGGTTTCCCGGGGATAGTTCATACCGTGTGTTCGTCGTTGTATGAACGAAGGTAATTCTACCCTTGATAGGTACAATTTCTACAGAGTTTTCTCCAACGTAGTAGTCGAAGACACCACCGGGGTATACAAGGACATAACCGAAGGGACTCGTGGACTTAATCACCAGGTTATCGTCCTTGTTGTAAAATCTTGCTAGGCCAGAGGCAACATCGACTTCAGAAACATCCAAATCCAAACCTATGAACTGAATTTGTGTATTATCCCCAATCCTGATCCAGGTTCCGTTTGGAACAACAAATTCGGCCTGTCCTTGACTTCCTGTGTAAAGTGTATCTCCTGCACCGAACGGTGCATCTGGGACTGCAGCTACCCAGTCATTTTCTGCATCGATATAACGGAGCAGAGGGCCCTCAATGTGATATATACGGCCAACCATAACCGGGGATTCATCTTGAGCCGATGATACCGAGATTATAGTCATGCAAACTACAAATAAGATACCAAGAGCAACGAACAATCTTTTCATAAGCTCACCCCTTGTTTTGATAGGTTCCATTATTATAGAGACTATTCATTCAATTTTCCACCAAAGTATCTGCATTTTTTGTCACGGGATCCTGAGATAATGCCACAGTTTCTTTTTTTTTCTTACTATCCAGCTATTTTCACTGTTATTTCCCTGCCATCTGTTTTAATAATTGTTCAAGTTTCTTGAGACTTTCCCCGTATCCAGCCCAATCACCCTGTTTCTGCAGAGACTTGGCGTGCTCAAAAACCTGTTCTGCCTCTTTTGCAATATCTTGAATGGATAACCTGTGAGTCGAAGTAGAAATGGCCGACGAAGATGTGGGGGCAGTTCTTCTTCCACCGAAAATAGCATTGAGTGCCTGTTCAAGGGTCTCCTCCATGATGACATTATTCTCATATGCCACAATAACCCTTCTGAGTTCTGGTAGACTTCCTTTGTCTTCTGCTGCCAGAAATAGCGGTTGGATGTAAAGGAGGGAGTTTTCTATAGGAATGATCATAAGCCTCCCCCTTATCACTGATGAACCTCTCTGACTCCATAGTGAAATCTGCTGGGATATGTATGCATCTTGATCTATTCTTGCGTCGATCTGCTTTGGACCAAAGATGAGCCTGTCTCTCGGGAAGGTAAAGACGATTAGTTTCCCATAATGCTCATTGTCGCATCTTGCTGCGAACCATGCTGCTAGGTTGTCCCTCTTAGCAGGTGTGTAAGGTACAAGAATGACAAACTCTTCCTTAGTTTCTCTGGGAAGTTTTATAATCAGATAGTTACCATCCATACTCTTGTCATTGTGAACCGGTACCTCCCAAAGGTCTTCTCTGTTGTAAAAGACTTTTGGGTCCGTCATGTGATAGGTGGCGTATATGGTGGTCTGAATCCTGAAAAAATCCCTGGGGTATCTCACATGTTTTCTCAGATTGTCTTCCATTTCATTCATCGGTTTGAAGACTCCAGAAAATATGGAGGAATAAACCTTGATTACTACATCGTCTGGATCGCTAACGTAGAAAGTGACTTGTCCGTTGTAAGCATCCACCACTGCCTTCACGGAATTTCTCATGTAATTCACCCAATTTTTCAGATGCTTCGAATAGGGCAGTCTATCGGAGGTAGTGTAGCCGTCAATGATCCAGTAAAGCTTTCCGTCCTTTGCAGCTACAACATAAGGATCGGAATCAAGCATGAGAAAAGGAGCTATCTTTTGGATCCTTGAAACAACATTCCGATTATAAAGAATCTTACTCTCCTGTGTTATTTCTGATGATAGGGTTATTTTTACCGTTTTGAAGTGGGCTGCAAAGAGTAACTTCCTCCAGATGGAATCGAGAAGAATACCTCCAGAACCTTTGTATGATGTGTACACATTTCCTTCCGCGGTAGGATAATTAAATTCTGGCATTCTGGTATTTACAACGACGTAGTCGCTGGTGAGTTCACCATAATACAATTCCGGATTTGTTACCTGAAGACTGGAAGACGATATAGGAGGAATATCTTTGATATAGAATTCTGGCAGCCCTTCCCGGGTTACTCTGCTAACAGGTCCCATAACAACACCGTTACCATGAGTAAAAACAAATTTTTCATTGATCCAAGATTTGCTTGGAAGATCATTATAGGACAGTTCCCTGGGAGAAAGCATCACCTGCCGGTACTCACCATTTATGATGTAACGATCAGTATCTATATCGCTGAATCGATAATACGTTCTAATCTGTTGGAGCTGGCTATAGGTCCTGAGTAGAGGCGTTTCATCCCAGAGCCTTATGTTTCTTATTGTTGGGTTATTTTTTTCCAGATCCTTGTTTGTAAGATCGAAAGATACATCAAATGGTATTACCTGAACATTTTCAAGATTATAACCATACTTTGTCATAGTTATGTGATTCTTGATGTATGGTTCCTCCATAGCCTGCTCACTCGGTGCAACCTTAAAACTTTGAAGAATGTTTGGGTAAATTGCAACTCCAAGAATATAGACGGAAAGAATACCGATTACCGGATAGGCCATGCCCTGCCACTTTTCTTTTAAAAGGGCATAACAAAAAACAATACCACCTGCTACGGTCAGTGGTACCAATAAACGGAGCGCTATGAGACGACCATAGATATCAGCGTACGAAGCTCCAGTGAGAACAGGATGGGAAGAATAAAGAAGATCAAACCTGTGTAAATAGAATCCGAATGCAAGTTTAAGGAAGAACAGAAAGATAAGAACAGCGAGATGTTTTTTAGCGCCTTTTGCAAGTGATATTCTGTTTCCCACAAAAAGCATTCCTCCACGCGCTGCATAGCTTCCTGCAATGATGAGAATTGTCAAAAAAATGGTTAAGCCGGAAAATCCGTTCAATATCTCAAAGAGAGGAAGGCTGAACATATAGTAGCTAATTTCATTATTAAAAATTGGGTCAACCTTGCCCGCGTTCATTTTGTTAAAAAACGCAAGTATTACTGCCCAAAGCGTACTGCCCCATAGAGCAACCAAAATTCCACCGAAAATAGCAATCCCACTTCCAAAAAGCTTGAATAGCTTTTGAAATTTACGTAAGTCTATGGGAATCCTCGTTTGTCCCATAAACATAATGTCAATTGCAGGAATTTTAGTACTTGATGCAAGAAAAACATTGCCAGCAACGAATAGAAAGAATATGGCTCCAAAGGCAAATCCCGTAAGAACCTTTGCAGAAATAACCTTTGTAAACATTATCTCATACCCTACTTCATGAAAGAAAAGCCAGTCAACATAGAGGCCTATGATCTTGGATAGGGAAAAAAGGATGATGATTATAAGTGCAATAAATAGTAAACGACTTATTCGGTAGGGCATTTGTTTACCTCCCTGCATGAGATCTATAAAAATGGAAATTGTACCAAATACCTTGCGCATTGGCTACCTAAATTCAACAAGAAATCGCTGTTCAGGTTGGTTTCGACGTTTTAAAATACGAAGTCTTCATTGGGATAGGAGGGTAGGGCTTTGGACATAAAGTCGATCCAAATGGGTAGGGCTGCCATCGACCCAGATTCTTTACTCCCAAGGTTTGTTTTCTTGTCATAGCCTATCCAGACTGCGCAGAGTAGTTCAGGAGAAAAGCCTATGAACCAAGCATCACGAAAATCGTCAGTAGTACCTGTTTTGCCAGCCAGAAAATACGGCATTTTTGAGGCGCTCCGTGCAGTGCCGTTTTTTATTACACCTTTCATAATATCTACGAGGGAGGCCGCAACTTCAGGCGCTACAACGATCTCTCCCTGCGTTTCTTCATTGTATTTTTCCTCGCCTTCGATCGTGGAAATGTTTTTGATTGCTATAGGTGGGATATAAACCCCTCCGCGGGCAAATGCAGCGTATGCACATGCAAGGTCAAGAGGGGCGATTTCTGTTGTGCCCAGAGCAAGAGAAAGGTTGGGCTCAAAATTACTGTTGATATGGAGCCTTTTTGCCATGTTAATAACATCTTCCAATCCAGCTTTTTCTAAAAGCCTTACAGTGGCTGTGTTTAGGGAAAGCTCGAGAGCCTTTCTGACAGTAACACTCCCATAATACTCATTTTTGTAATTCTTTGGTTGCCAAACCTGTTTTGTCCATGGGTTGGTAAAAGATATAGGGGCATCACGTAACATATAGTCAGGTGTAAGGCCCTTCTCAAGGGCAGCAAGATAAATAATGGGTTTAAAAGATGAACCTGGTTGACGCTTTGCCTGCACAGCCCGATTAAAAGGCGAATCAGCAAAGTTTCTACCTCCGATCATGACCTTTATGTCACCGGATTTTACTTCAATTACTATAAGTGCGACTTCAGGAAGTTCTTTCGTTGCCGGATGTCTATCTCTGTATTGTTGGATGCCCTTCTCAATTGCATCATAGGCTAATCCTGTCATTTTTAGGTTGATTGTAGTTCTTATATTGAGACCGGTTGTGTAGATTTCCTGGACGTCAGTTACGTATTCATCAAAGATTTGTTTAACATATTCAATAAAATATCCGGTTTTTTTCTCATAAGCCCTGAAAGGCGCAAGGCTCAATGGTTCTTTTAGTGCCTGTGCATAGACTTTTTTTGATATGAAATCTGCCTGGTACATTTTTCTAAGAACGATGTTTCTTCTTTCTAGTGCTTTCATCTGATTTTTAAAAGGTGACAGCCTGGATGGTGATTTTGTTAGAGCGGCGAGCATGGCTGATTCGTGGAGGGATAGATCTTTAGCTTTTTTATGAAAGTATGTATACGCTGCAGCTTCAACGCCATGTGCCCCTTCTCCAAGATAGATAAGGTTGAGATACATGTTGAGTATCTCATCTTTCGAATAGGACCGCTCAATTTGAATAGCAAGAACTGCCTCCTCAATCTTCCTTTTAAAGCTTTTATGGTGAGTTAGATAAAGATTTCTGGCGAGCTGCTGAGTAATGGTAGAGGCTCCTTCTGTAATACCACCGTGAATAATGTTTCTATAAGTGGCACGGGCGATACCTCGTACGTCAACACCGAAGTGTTTGTAGAATCTAACATCTTCTATCGCTATGAATGCGTTCCTCAAATGTGTTGGCATTTCCGTGATAGGGATGGGAATTCGTTTCTCTACAAAGAGTTCGGAAAATAAAGTGCCATCATCAGCGTAAAGCCTTGTTGAAGATTTTGGCCTATATGTTTCTAATTGTTTGACATCGGGGATTTCAAGGTAATTAACGAGTGCATATCCAAATCCAACACCAAATATTGCCGGAAGGATAATGAGAAGGATGGAGAGCTTGATAGTTCTTGAATACATTGCGTATCTTATTATACTGTATAGCTTCAATGTTAGCAAACGGAAGCAAAATAGTGACAATAGTGGGTCCCACCTGTACAGGAAAGTCAGAACTTGCAATGAATATGGCTCAAGAATTTAATGGAGAAATCATTAACGCTGATTCAATGCAGGTTTTTAAACATTTCAACATTGGAACTGCTAAACAGGCAAATGAATCTCAACGAATTGTTCCACATCATCTAATTGATATCATGGAGCCTTACGAGGAATTTAATGCTGCCATTTTTATGAATATGGCAGACCGGGCAATCTTTGAGATATGGACACGGGGGAAAATACCCATTGTTGTTGGTGGCACTGGGTTGTATATCCGTGCTCTGATCTATGGCCTCTTTAAGGTCCAGAGTGACAAAAAGCTGAGAAAAAAATTAGAAGAGGAATATGATAATAACCCTTTAAGTTTTTACGATAAAGTCAAAAAAGTTGATCCTGAATATGGTTTAAAGATCAGCTTCCGTGATAAACGAAGAATGGTTAGGGCTATGGAGGTATTCCAAATAACAGGACTTTCAATGTCTGCATGGTCAAAAACACATGGTTTTAGAGTTCCTCGCTATAGGGTATTAAAAATTGGTTTAACAAAACCAAGATACGAGCTTTTTAGAAGAATCGATAGAAGAGTTGAAGAAATGCTTGAAAATGGGTGGGTTGAGGAGGTAAGGGGCATTCTTGCTATGGGTTTTGATGAAAGGTTGAAGCCTTTTACATCTATTGGATACAGGGAGATTTTACAGTATGTTCATGATTCCATTACCTATGACGATATGGTAAAAGATATAAAAAAATTTACGCGGCATTATGCAAAACGGCAGTTCACCTGGTTCCGCAGCGAAAAAGACATAATCTGGTATGAGTATCCAGAAGAATACAATAAAATTAAAAAAAGAGTCATCGATTTTTTAGCATGATTGAATTAAAGCGCATTATCGAAGCAGTACTCTTCTCCTCCTCCAGGCCTTTGAAACTGAAAATGCTTGTCAAGAAACTGGCAATTTACAGCAGTGAAGAAGTTCTCCATGCACTGGAAGAGTTGATAGAGGAATATAGTCATTCTGACAGGGCTATTGAAATAGTAATTGTATCTGGCGGTTACCAGATGAGAACGAAGATTATCTTTCGTGAGTGGGTTTCAAAATTTGTAAAAGAAAGAGAAATAGGTTTAACGAGGCCTATGCTTGAAGCGCTTTCACTCATAGCATATAAACAACCCATTACCAAAAGAGAGGTTGATATGATCAGAGGGGTCGATTCAACAAGGATGATTAAACAACTTCTTGAGAGAAAGCTGATAGAAATTGCCGGTCGTACGGACGATTTTGGAAAACCGATAGTATTTAGAACAACAGAGACATTCCTCGAGGTATATGGGCTTAAGGATATCGGAGATTTGCCGACATTAAAAGAAATAGAAGCCTTAGAAAACTAGGGGGATAACGTGGATATATCAGAACTTCTTATCTTTGCAGTAGAAAACAAAGGATCAGACCTTCACATCAGCTCTGGAGAACAACCGTTTATACGAATTAACGGAGAGATGAGAAAGGTCGAATTACCACATCTTGACAGGGAAGATGTACATAACATGATTTATGGAATCCTGAATGATTTTCAGAGAAAGACTTATGAAGAGCACCTTGAACTTGACTTTTCTTTCGATCTTGGAGGGTATGGTCGGTTTCGATGTAATGTTTTCAAGCAGCAAAGGGGTGATGCTGCAGTTTTTAGGACAATTCCAAGTATAATTCCTTCCTTTGAACAGCTTGGTTTGCCAAATGTGTTGAAAGCAGTATCAAGGCTTGAGAAAGGCCTGGTACTTGTTACGGGTCCAACTGGTACCGGAAAATCAACTACCCTTGCTGCGATGATCGATCTTATTAACAATGAGTTCAAGAGCCACATAATCACCATCGAAGATCCGATCGAATTTGTTCATGTATCAAAAAACTGTCTCGTAAATCAAAGGGAATTGGGGCCCCATACCCATAGTTTTGCAAATGCATTAAGGAGCACCCTTCGTGAAGACCCAGATGTAATCCTTGTAGGTGAAATGAGAGATCTTGAAACCATATCTCTTGCCCTTACAGCCGCAGAAACAGGCCACCTCGTTTTTGCAACCCTTCATACGAGCGGTGCGCCAAACACGATAGATAGAATCGTCGATGTTTTTCCAGCAGAACAGCAAAACCAGGTTCGTTCAATGATTGCCGAGTCGTTACAGGCCATCGTTTCTCAGGTCTTATTCAAAAAAAGAGATGGAAAAGGGCGTGTAGCTGCCTTTGAGATTATGATATCAAATCCAGCGGTAAGAAACCTGATTAGGGAAAATAAGATATTTCAGATTCCTTCTGTAATGCAGACCAGCAGAGGAATAGGAATGCAGACTATGGAATCCTCAGTTCAAGATCTTGTTGACAGAAACCTTGTAAGCAAAGACGAGGTATCTTTCTATCTCTCAAAGGTTCAGAGGTGAGAAAATGGAAGATCTAACTTGGTATTTAAAATACATGGTTGAGAAAGATGCGTCGGATATTTATATAACTGTTGGTGTTCCACCCATGTTTCGTATTGAGGGCGTAGTGTATCCATATACAGGGGATGTATTGGAACCTGATGATACTGAGGCTATGGCGTATCGGGCAATGAACGAACGTCAGAGAAAAATTTTTGAAGAAACTCTCGAAATGAACCTGGCTCTCTATTACCCAGAGCTAGGTAGATTTAGAGTCAATATCTTTCGTCAGAGAGGTTATGTCGGGATGGTTATCCGTCAAATCAAGGTACAAATTAAAACCATTGATGATCTTGGATTACCGCAAATCTTGAAGGATATTGTGATGACAAAGAGAGGTCTCGTTCTCGTTGTTGGTGCCACTGGGAGTGGTAAATCGACGAGTCTTGCTGCAATGATAGACTATAGAAATCTTAATCAACGTGGGCATATTATTAGCATTGAGGACCCCATCGAATTTGTTCATGAGCATAAAATGAGCGTCATTACTCAGCGTGAAGTGGGCTTTGACACCCACAGCTTTCTCAATGCACTTAAAAATACAATGAGGCAGGCGCCAGATGTAATTCTTATTGGTGAAATCAGGGATGCAGAGACCATGGAAGATGCCATCACGTTTGCTGAGACCGGACACCTCGCGTTGGCAACCTTGCACTCAAATAATGCAAACCAAGCAATGGAGCGCATACTCAATTTTTTCCCCATAGAGAGACACCTCCAGATTTATATGCAGCTCTCTCTCAACCTTAGGGCTATAATTTCACAACGTCTGCTCCCATCAATAGATGGTACAAGAGTTGCAGCCTTTGAGATACTTCTCGATACGCCGAGGGTCAAAGACCTCATTTTAAAAGGTGAAATTGGTGTTTTAAAAGATACAATGGCCCAGTCTTATAATGAGGGCATGCAAACGTTTGACCAACACATATTTGACCTGTATATGGCTGGGAGAATTGATTACAATACGGCTGTTGCTTATGCAGACAGCCCGAACGATGTGAGATTACGCATAAAGATGTCTCAGATCAAAAAGGAGGATACTGAGAGAAAAGATCCGGGGTTCAAACTTAAAGTAGACGATTTTTCGAAATTCTGAAAATTAACTCCGCAGCCTTACTTAATCCCCGACAGAAACTTCAGTTCTTCCCACTCTGCACTTATACGTGTCTGAATATTTTCAATAATATCGTCAGTAAGGTGACGGAATCTCCCCTGGCCTTTCAGATACTCAGATATTGGTATCAGGCGATCAGTTTTTTGAGTAATCCTGTACTTTCCGTTTTCAACCTCATAGAGAGGAAATGCACCACTTCTTACTGCAAGTCTCCCATATTCTATTGCAGCCTCTGTTGGTATTCTCCATCCGGTCGGACAGACGGAAAGGATGTGAAGGTACGAGGGACCATTTGTGTTCTTAGCCTTCTTAGCCTTTTCCATGAGATCGAAAGGATAAGAGGGACAAGCAGTTGCAACATAAGGGATATTATGGGCTGCTGCAATTTTAGGCATGTTTTTCTTCCACGTTGCCTGACCCATGCTTTTCTTGCCCGGAGGACTGGTGGTCGTCATGGCGCCGAAAGGTGTAGCAGATGACCTTTGTATGCCTGTATTCATATAAGCTTCATTATCAACGCAGATATACGTGAATTTGTGACCTCGTTCCAGAGCTCCAGACAATGCCTGCAAACCTATATCACTCGTCCCGCCATCACCGGCACTTGCAATGACATGAATGTCTTTTTTTGGAATCTTGCCCTTTTCCATGAGTATTTTTAATGCTGATTCAACACCGGAGGCGACTGCAGCAGCATTCTCGAAGGCCACGTGAATCCACGGTATTGTCCAGTCGGTTAGAGGAAAAGGGGTAGAAATGATTTCCATACAACCAGTGGCCATGGTCATAATAGTATCCTTACCAAAAACCTTCAGGGCCAAACGAAGTCCTAATATCTCTGCGCAGCCCTGACAGGCACGATGTCCTGACACGGCATATTCAACTTCTGGATGATCTGTATATGAATATATTTTTTTCAATCTCATTCTCTCACCCCTAAAACAGTGATATTTTTCCCCGATTGGGGAGACGTAAAAACATCCATGAACTCCTCTGGTTGTACATCTCTACCTCCAAGGCCACAAATATAGTTTTCAAGCGCTATGTCAAGACCATGGGTATGAGCAAGGGCTGCAATTTCATTGAATAGGGGACCGTAAGTGGCCCCGCCCGGCATTGCCCTTTCAATAATTGCAAGGCGCTTTTTCCCTTCAATAGCCTTCAGGAAATCGTCTTTTGGAAATGGTCGGAATAGACGAAGCTGCACAAGGCCTGCTTCCTTTCCTTCGTCCTTTAGATAGTCAATAGAGGTTTTAATATTCTCACATATTGAGCCTAAACCAATGAATGCGAATTCAGTTTTATCATTATTATATTTCTCAACTGCCTTATAAGACCTGCCAAATTTTTTTCCAAAGTCTTCCAAAACTTCATCAATGACAACCTTGGAATTCCTTAAAGCCGTTTCCTGAGCAAACTTGGCTTCTGTGTAAATTTCCGGCATACCATAAGCACCCATAGTAACAGGTTTATCTGGATGGAGGGTGTAGACAGGATTATAGGAAGGTAAAAAGGCATCAACATCTTCCTGGGGAGGCAGCAAAATTGGTTCTATGACGTGGGAAAGTGAAAAACCATCAAGGTTGATCATTACAGGGAGAAGGACCCTTCTATCTTCTGCTATCTTAAAAGCCATTATGGTCGAGTCCACAGCTTCTTGACCATTTTCGCAAAATAGCATAATCCAGCCTGAATCTCTCGCTGCCATCACATCGGACTGATCACCCCAGATTGAGAGGGGGGATGAAAGGGCACGGTTGACAGTGGCCATGACAATTGGAAATCGCATTCCCGAGGCAATGAAGAGAATCTCGTGCATCAGCTCCAAACCTTGTGCGCTTGTCGATGTAAAAGTGCGTGCCCCTGTAGCAGAAGCACCACAACAGGCGGACATGGCGGAATGTTCTGATTCAACGTTTATATATTTTGCTTCCAGTTCTCCATTTGCAACTATTTCAGAGAGGTGCTCAACAATATGGGTTTGAGGAGTGATGGGATAGGCTGCAATAACTTCAACACGTGCAAGCTTGGCTGCGTCTGCTATAGCGATAGATACTTCAATACCTTTCTTCATCGTCATCTTTCCTCCTCTACCATGGTGATGGCATCAGCCGGGCACTCTTTTGCACAGATGCCACAACCTTTGCAGTAATCCAGGTTGGTATCGAAGTATTCATCCTCAATTTCAAAGACAGCTGAGTCAGGGCAAAAGAGCCAGCAAAGGGCACATCGAGTGCACTTTGTGTTATCATGAACGGGTTTTTGCGATCGCCAGTCCCCCGTTTTGTACTCTTGTGCATTGCCAACATCTTCTATGACACAGCCTAAGTTAAGCTCGTGCCATTTGTATTGATCCATTGGTTTCGCCATAAAGAGTCTCCCTATAGATGATTAACGTTTGCAGATAAAACCACAAACAAATATTGATTGGAAAGATAAAGCCTCAAAACGTGAAATAACACACAAATTATAAGGTATATAAGGTGTATTACTTAAAGCATTCACGTGAGGTTTTTATTAACATTTTTAGCCGAAAATGTAAATAGTGAAGTAGTGTTAATTGTAATATTTTATTGTATTCTTGACTTTCGTGAGCCAACATTTTAGATTAAACGCATGGCAATTACCACCTATAAGGATGCTGGGGTAGATATTAAAAAAGCCGATGACGTCCTGAACAGAATCAAACACAACATATGTAGCACCTTTAATCCTTTTGTCCTGAACACGATAGGCGGTTTTGCAGCAGTTACAGAAATACCAAAAGGTTACAACAATCCTTTAATGGTAAGCTCAACCGATGGTGTAGGGACAAAGTTGAAAATAGCTTTTAATGCGAATAAACATGATACAGTAGGCATTGATCTTGTTGCAATGTCTGTCAATGACATACTTACCATGGGTGCAAAACCATTCTTTTTCCTCGATTATTTTGCTACTGGTCACATTGAAGAAAAAGTTTATGAAGATGTGATTATGGGGATCTGTGATGGATGTACTCAGGCTGATTGTGCACTTATTGGTGGAGAGACTGCTGAAATGCCGTCATTTTATCGAGATGGCGAATACGATCTTGCTGGATTTGCGATAGGCTTTGTTGAAAGAGACAAAATTGTAAATGGGACGACAATATGTGAAGGGGATGTAATTATAGGACTTGCTTCAAATGGACTGCATAGCAATGGATATTCACTTGTAAGAAAAGTACTTTTTGATGTTCATTCACTGAAACTGCATGATATAGTTACAGGGCTGGAAATTCCTCTCTATGAAGAATTATTAAAGCCCACAAGAATTTATGTGAGATCGGTTGAACAAATTCTAGAACGTTACACAGTAAAAGGAATGGCACACATTACAGGTGGTGGTCTTCCAGGGAATATATCACGAATCCTCCCGAGAGGCCTTGGGGCACAACTGAATGTACCGTCTGCCAGAATTCCCTCTATATTTCCACTTATTCAAGAGATGGGCAACGTTCAATTTGACGAAATGTGTTCAACGTTTAATATGGGTATCGGATTTGTCCTCGTTGTAAATCAGAACGAAAGCGAGGCTATAATGAACCTACTGGAGAAATATGGAGAAACTGTATTTCTTCTAGGCAATATACGGAAGGTATCAGGAAAGGAAGTTATCACGATATCGCGAATTTCCTAAGAACGAAAAGCCTCCAATCGTTTATACGATAATGGTTTGATTGAGATTTAAGTCAAAAAAATTCTCCCAAGGCACAATTTTCAGATATTAAGTTCTGATTTCAGAGGACAGTGAGAACATTCTGGCACCTTCTTGCAGTAATTTTGACATAAATATACAATTAACGCATGGAATTCATTAAAGAGGTATTCATTGCGTGGGAGGTTCTCCATAAAAAACTGCTGTACGTTATCATATCTGTTATTACCATTGTATAATTGGTGATTTTTTACAAAACGTTTTGTGTATGCATCTACTACGAATATCGGTCTGTTAAATGCATAAAGTAATATGCTGTCTGCAGTTTCAGGGCCAATGCCATTAATATTAAGCAACAGGGTTCTCAAATACTCAGTATCAAAAAGTCTCAAATTTTCTATGGATTTATGATTGTCATTAAATAATATGCTGATAACCCTTTTTAATCTTTCAGATTTTTGCTTATAAAAACCAGAAGGTTTGATGATTTCTTCTAATTTTTCAATAGGAATGGATTGAATGGTATCTGCATTCAACACGCCATGGGCTTTCATGTTGCTGATTGCCCTCTCGACATTTTTCCACGATGTATTCTGAGTGAGAATTGCTCCGACTATTATTTCGAGCTCTGTTTCACCGGGCCACCAGTTTCGTTGACCAAATGATGCAAGAAGGGTTTGAAAAATATTAAGGAGTTTTTGTTTTGTGATCATCGCTTTTCATGTAAAAGACCATATGCATCATGGCCACAATCTCTTCATTTTCTCTGTATACCTTTATCTCAATCCTGCCAATTCTTTTGCCTGCATAGCACAGCTTTGCCTCTGCAAACAGAGTTTCTCCCGCTAAGACGCCTTTCATGAACTGCATTGTTGATTCAATGAGTAGAGATTTTTTTCCTAACGTGTTTCCACATGCACCACCTATATGGTCGGCCAGAGTGAATAGTATACCACCGTGAACTGTCCCAAAAACATTAATATGCTCGTTACGAATTGTCAGCTTGCCTTTCGCATGACCTTCTTTGAGGTCATACACTTCGATACCCAGAAGCTTGCCAACATTGCAATTATTAAACAGATTTTTAATATATTCCTCATGCATTGTACTTTCTTCCCTCTACATACAATAACATATCATCCCGGGGTCGGGTTTACAAAAACTTCTCAAAATCATTGCAAACGTTTTTAGAATGTGATAGTTTTCAACGATTTGATAGTAAGGGTTTAACCTACAAGGGAAGTGCAGTGAAATCCTGCCGCTGTCCCGCAACTGTAATGGGTTAATGACTCGCATGTTTTTAAAGCCACTGTTCCGATGAATTTGGAACGGGAAGGCGCGAGGGCCGGTAACCCTGAGCCAGGAAACCTTGGGTTAGACTTCAAACGATTGTCCTTACGAGGCATAAGGAGGTCTCCCATGAAAAAAGTTTCCTTTATATTTTTTATTGTTATTTTTTTTGCAGGTCTTGGTTTGTCTATGGCCCAGGAAGGCCCATTTCGACTTCAAGATATTGTTGTAACTGCTTCACGGATTCAAATGCCGCTGATCGAAACGTCGACAAATGTCACGATCATCAGCGAAGAAGATTTTAAAGCCGCAGGCGCACGAACGCTTATTGATATTTTTGACATGGAGCCGGGTGTCACCACATCAAATCTTTTGAACAATCCAAAGCGTGCCCAGGTTGATATTCGCGGTTATGGTGAAACCGCGCCTCAGAATGTGCTTTTTCTTGTTGATGGCAGGCGTGTCAACAGTATCGACCTCTCCGGAACAGATTTGTCACAAATTCCGATCGATGCAATAGAGCGTGTTGAAATTTATCGGGGACCTGCCAGCGTACTTTTTGGAGATAATGCAGCTGCGGGGGCCGTGAACATTATCCTGAAAAAAGGAGAAGGGAAACTGAAGACGACTGCAGGTGTGTCAGGCGGAAGTGACAAATATTTGAATTCACAGCTCTCAATATCAGGCAGGGAGGGCGGGTTCTCTTATTTTGCTCTCATGTCTGCCCTCAATTCGGATGGGTATAGACATAACAATTATTCTGATGCGAGAGATATATTTGGTAATTTTTCTTTTGACATTCTGCAGAACCTGAACATAGCCGTTAAGGCTGGCCATCATAAAGACAAGTATGGTTTGCCGGGGGCATTGTATATTAATGAACTTAGAAGTGGTTCCGTCGACCAAAAAGATTCAACCCATCCATTTGACCATGCTCGAACAGAGGATAATTTTATTGATACAGAGGTTAATGCAAAAATTGGAAATGTGGGACAGGCTTCCATTGGTGGATCGTTTAGAAATAGACTTCAACCGTCCTATTTCTTTTACGGTTCGGGAAGCTTTACTGAAAGCAGGAGTAATCTTTCCACCATAGCCTTGACGCCCAAGATTATAATAGATAAACCGATCTTTGGAAGAAAGAGTAGCTTTGTAATTGGATGGGATTATTACAATTACTCTACAACTGTGAAAGCCGCGGGAAACAGCTTTCTCGGGCCATCAAATACCGATACTGATGTTGAAAGAACTGACAATGCATTTTACATAAATGAACGATTCTATCCGTTCAGCAACCTAATGATTGAGGGAGGGTACAGAAGACATAAAACTCGATATGATATCGATCACCGTGATATGATTAACCCTGTCCTAACATCTTCAGCGTTAACACACCAGGACAAGGAAGCCTATCGGTTTTCAATTAATTATCTAATCGGAAAAAACGGGGCTATCTTTGGTAGCTACGGACGGGGATTTCGCTTTCCGGTAACGGATGAATTTGTTATCCCAGGGTATTGTTTTTTTGGATACTGCCAACCTACACAGGTCAACAGTGCACTTAAACCCCAGATTACAGACGAAATAGACATAGGTTTGCGTTATAACCTTCTCAATACTGCAGGTGGTAGTGTCACGGTTTTTCAGGCAAAAAATAAGAATGAAATCTATTATGATCCCATATTGTTTGCTAACATGAATTATGACAGGACGAAGCGGACCGGAATAGAGACAGCTGTGTTCTATCGGCCATTTGATCCTTTTCTTGTTACAGTAACCTATTCATACGTCAAAGCTATCTTCGATGGCGGAGTATTTGGAAGAAATGATGTTCCCCTTGTGCCAAACAACAAACTTGGCGTCAAGTTATCCTATACAGCATTAGATAAGCTCACATTTAACCTCATGGCTGTCACGAGAAGCAACTGTTTCGCCATAAGCGACCAGAAGAATCAGCAATCAAAATTACCCGGTTACACGACTTATGACGCTTCTGTGGTTTGGCGTACCGAAAAATTCATGACTCTTTTTGCAATAAAAAATTTGACTGGAAAAAGATACAGTGAGTACGGTGTTTACAGCTCCTTTGCCAACAAAGTGGGTTTGTATCCTTCCCCTGAGCGGCAGTTTTTCCTCTCCATACAGTACGCCTTCGGTGGGTAAGCATCACTGCACAGTGACGGAATAATCAGTCTTAAAAAAATGTGTTTGGCTCTGGCTTGACGATGTGGGAGGCAATTTACAATTTGATATTAGTTGACCAAATTTAGCTATAGGGATACAATCTATGCGTGAATCTTGAAAACATTTTAAGGAAATATCGTGACCAGATTATCGAAGAGTGGATTGAGCGTCTTCATTCTGGTTCCAGCGAGAGATACAGAGAACGACCCCTTGATGAACTTCGCATCACAGTTGCAGGTGCATATGATGCAAGCCATGCTGTCCTGATACACAATGACTTTTCAAAAATTGGCTGCCATATAGAATGGATTACGAAAGCAAGGCTTGAAGGTGGATTTTCACTCTCAGAGGTTCAAAATGCGTATGAACTTTATAGAGTACTTCTACTTCCAGCCTTAACAAAGGAATTAAAAGGTCCCAGTCTATCGAAAGCCATAGAACAATTAAACACATGTCTCTTTTATACCATTAGGCGATACAGCAATTATTTTCAATCTTTACATGAAAGAGAGATTAAGGACCATGCGTTAAAGCTTGAGCATCAGGTAGCAAATAGAACACGAGAGCTTACTGAATCTGAGGCAAAATACCGTGTATTGGTTGAAGAAATAAATGATGGATATTTTGTCACTCAAGACGGAAACATCGTCTTCGCAAACAAGGCATTTTGCAACATCCACGGTTATAAACCAGGAGAAGTCGTTGGCAGGTCTTTTTTAGATTTTATTTCCCAGGAATCTGCAGAGGAGGTCAAGAGATTAGTCAAGAGATTGTATAATGATAGAATGATTAGTAAAGGTCATTCACAAAACCTCTATACTTATTACCGTTTAAACAAAGATGGAACAAGCCTTCCCACAGAGAACAAAGTAAAAACCATCATGTACCAGGATAAATTAGCTATTGCGGGAATATGCAGAGATATTACAAAACGCATGGAGATGGAGAAACAGATTCGTGAGTCTGAAAATCTTGCTCATATTGGACAACTTACCACCTCTCTCGCCCATGAAATCAGAAATCCGTTATCCTCTGTTAAAATGAATATTCAAATATTATTAAAAAACGTGGAATTTGATGGAAACGACAAAAGACGCATGGAAATCATGTCCTCAGAGATTTCAAGGCTTGAAAAAATACTTGCTGAGATGCTCGATTTTGCAAAACCACTTCGTTTATACCTTGAACCAACATCGATCAACAGCGTAATCGACAAGTGCCTTGATATTGTCGATGTCAAAATAAAAGAAAAAGGTATATCAGTCAAAAAAAAGTACTCAAAGAGAATCCCATGGACCATGCTTGATCGGGATAAGCTTGAACAGGCAATTATCAATGTGCTTCTTAATTCTGTAGAAGCTTTGTCTTTGGAAGGAGAAATACAAATTCGATCGAAGATGGAAAAATCAAATAACGGACTGATATATGTGGAGATAACTGATAATGGTCCGGGAATATGCGAAGAAGATCTGCCTTATGTTTTTGATCCTTTCTTCAGCAACAAGAAGAAGGGAACCGGTCTCGGACTTTCAAATGCAAAAAAAGTATTTGAAGCTCATGGTGGCACAGTTAGCATAGTAGCAAGAGAACAAAAGGGTACCCAATGTTTGCTCGTTATCCCGGTTAGGCAGACAAAATGAGAAAAGAAAAAATTCTGATTATTGACGATGAACAGTCTCTTCTTGAATCACTTGATATGTTTTTCAGTGAAAAAGGGTACCATGTTTACAGTGCACTTACCGCTACAGAAGGCCTTGAAATGAACCAGTCGGTGCAGCCAGATGTTATTATACTTGATGTTAGGCTGCCGGACAAAAATGGTCTTGATATCCTTGAAGAACTACAACAAAATCATCGCGGAAAGAATATCATAATTATTACTGCCTTTCATGATATGGATACCACAATAAAAGCAATGAAACGAGGTGCTTTTGAATACATTCCAAAACCGATCGATATTGAAGAACTTGAGCAGGCAGTGGAAAGGGTTTTTACCGTAGGACGGACAGCGAGGGAAAGCGGAGATGCAATTTCCCTCGATCCATCGCTGACTTACGAAAAAGGAAAAATAATCGGCAAAAGCAGGATCATGAAGGAAATATTCAAATCTATCGGTATTTTATCTGAAAACAGAGTCACTGTGTTGATTGAAGGCGAGACTGGTACAGGAAAAGAATTAATTGCAAGGGCAATCCATTATCACAGTTCTGATAAGTATCAGCCAATTCTCGCCATAAATTGTTCAGCTATAGTTGGAACGCTTCTCGAAAGTGAGTTATTTGGACATGAGAAAGGCTCATTTACCGGTGCCATAACAACAAAGAGAGGCAAGTTCGAGTTAGCAGGTGAAGGTACCATATTTCTCGATGAAGTGAGCGAGATTCCTTTTGAACTTCAGGCAAAAATTTTGCGATTCCTACAGGAAAAAGAATTTGAACGAGTAGGCGGGGAGAAAAGCCTAAAATCGAATGCACGGGTTATAGCGGCAACAAATAGAGATCTATGGCAAATGGTTAAAGATGGAGTTTTTCGCGAAGATCTCTATTATCGCTTGAGCGTGGCATCGATCAAAGTTCCCCCATTGAGAGAGAGGAGGACGGATATACCCCTGCTGATTGAATATCTTCTGAAAAAAATCAACACAGAATTACATCAGAATATCAAAGGCATTGAAGAAAAAGCTGCAGACCGCATTATGGCATATGACTGGCCAGGTAATGTAAGAGAGCTGGAGAATGTTCTTACCCGTGCAGCCATTAATACCCATGGTGAGCTGATTCTGGACGAGTCCTTGTCGCTTCTTGTTGACAAAGCGGATTTTAAAGAAAAAGAAGATATTTTTATCATGCCTAGTTTGCAGGAAGTGGAAAAAGAGCATATTAAAAGGGTCCTGGAGCATACACATTGGCATCTTGGAAAGACGTGCGATTTTTTATGTATTTCTCGTCCTACATTAAGGCAAAAAATGAAAGAATATGGCATAGTTGCCTCAACTCCTGATTCCGAATAATCCATTCCCCATACACTGTAAGCCTTAACAGGTTTTCACCATGTATCGTGAACTATTTTAAACTATTAAGAGTCTGTAATGGTATTCCACTTGCACATATATCTGTTATTACAACATGCAAAGCCTCGATGAAATAAGACTGAAACACATTCTCCAGGTCCTTGAAAAAACCGGATGGGATATGAAAAAAGCAAGTGAAATCCTCAAAGTACCAGAAAGAGTTATTAAGAAACAGAT
Source organism: Syntrophorhabdus sp. PtaB.Bin027 (assembly GCA_002067585.1). Lineage (GTDB taxonomy): Bacteria > Desulfobacterota > Syntrophorhabdia > Syntrophorhabdales > Syntrophorhabdaceae > Syntrophorhabdus. Next base: position 28,480 of record MVQO01000026.1, on the reverse strand, counting down.
TCGTATTTTGAAACCAATTACAATCAAAAAACCATAAATAAACCTACCAGCCAGCGTCTATTGACATTTTGAAATTGTGAAAATAACTTACACTATATTTCGAAAATACGTTTATTCAATATGTTTATGTTACTTTTCAGTGTCCTATGACAAAGATTGAAAATAATTTTCAAAAATGAAAAGATTAGTTCAATAAGTTATTTCTTTTCTGTAAGGTCTATTGTCTAATATATTGGAATAAAATGACAAATAAACATTTTCTTGGGTGGCATAGTAATTGCTAATTTGTTTTTTATTGGCGTTGGCGGGGGTTATATAGCAAATAAAAGGAAAAGAACAAAGAAATTGAAAAAGGGGGGTTTATGAAAAAGTTGATTTACTTTTCCATTGGAATTATTGTTGTTTTATTCTGCGCCCCAATAGCTACCTTTGCACAAGAGAAACCTATTGTTATAGGTGCTCCCTTAGCAACAGCTTTCCTTTATGGATGGGACGCTGAGCGCGGGATAAAACTGGCAGCCGATGAAATCAATACTGCAGGCGGGGTGAACGTTGCTGGAAAGAAAAGGCTGTTAAAAATCGAAGTTATTGATACAAGAGATCTTGAGCCTGGCGTTCCGGTTGCAGATGCTCTGCTCGCAGTGGAAAAGCTGATTCTTGAGAAGAAAGCAGATTTCATCGTCGGAGGCCCTGTGCGTTCAGAGGCTGCTCTTGCGGCAATGGACCTTCTAAGCAAACACAAAAAAATAAGCATTCTGACTACAGGAGTTCTTACTCCGGCCTATAGCAAACGAATTGCAGAAAATTATGGCAAATATAAATATTGTTTCCGGAATTCAAGTGAGGTTCCACCAATGATGGGTGATTTCATGGCCTTGCTTGAAGACCTTCATAAGACTAAAGGTTTTAATAAAGCCTACATCATGGTACAGGATGTAGCACATGCGAGAGCTGGTGGAGAATATATGAAAAAAGCCCTTTCAGAAAAGAAATGGGAAGTTGTTGATATGAAGATTTATCCAACTGGAACTACTGACTATTCTCAGGGACTTATCGATTCAGGCAAAAAAGGCGCTCAAATACTCTTCCTTTGGATGGATATGCCGGAAAGCGCAGCTCTTCTTCAGCAGTGGAGCAATATGAAGCTCAAATCCCTTCCTATGGGTTTTATGAATGCTGCTGAACAGCCTGGTTTCTGGAAAGCAACCGGTGGAAAGGGTGAATATATGATTGTTAACCTCGTAAACGGTGGAAATGCTCCAGCAAAAATTACTCCATGGACCATGAAGTTTGTTGAAGCATACAAAAAGAAATGGGGGCTTGAGCCAGAAGGATACGGTACCTCATCAAGCTATATGGCAGTATATCAGTTGAAAGATGCTATAGAGAGAGCCAAAACAACTGAATCAGATGCCGTTATTGCAGCGCTGGAAAGCCAGGACTTTATGGGTGTATATGGCAGAATGAGGTTTGATAAGAAAACGCACCAGATCATTCACTCATGGGATCCAAAAGAGGGAGCTGTCACCGGTATGATTCAGTGGCAGGCCGGTAAAAGGGTACAGATATTCCCACCTAAAGTGGCAGAGGGAAAAATTCTACTTCCACCTTGGATGAAATAGTAAAAGAGGAGATCGAGGGTAACGTGGAGATAATTATATATGGAATAATTAACAGCATAATTCTCTCACTTATGGCGCTTGGCTTTACCCTGGTATACAGCATAGCCCGGGTACCTAATTTTGCCCACGGTGCCCTGTATATCACAACAGGATATATCACATGGATCCTGCTGAATAAGCTTACGGGGTTCCCATATCCTCTGGCAATTGCGATTGCTATATGTGTCACTGCTGTGATTGGTGCGCTCATATACAGATTTATCCTGATAAGAGTGAGGGGGATGGAAATTTCAGAAATCATTGCCACCTATGCAATTGGTCTTGCGATCCTCGAGGGGTTAAGGTGGGGAGGGTTAAGGGGGGGGACCTTCACCCTCCCTCCTTTTATTTCAGGCAGTGTTCAACTTTTTGGAGTAAGCGTTGATTATCAAAGGTTGCTTATTGTTGGAATAGGTATTGTGACCTTCGCATGCCTTTATCTGTTTACACATTTTAACAGGGTAGGGCTTGCGCTGAGGGGGATAGCACAGGATGAGAGAGCTGCCATGATGCTGGGTATAGACTCCGACATGACCGCCATAGTCTCTCTTGCAATAGGTTCTGGCCTTGCGGGTTTTGCGGCAATCCTCCTTCTGCCTTTAGGAAATATAATAGTGGAAGTAGGATATAACGTCCTTATCTTTGCTATTGCTGTGTGTGTTATTGGAGGGTTGGGCAGCTGGGGAGGTACGATACTCGCTTCCTTCATCATAGGTTTTGCGCAAATACTTACAGAAGCTTTTCTTTCCACTCACTACCAGATGGTGGTAGCCCTTTTTGCAATAATCATTACTCTGCTCATAAAACCATCCGGAATATTTGGTAAACAGAAAGAGCTTGAGGAAAGGGTATAATTTATGGAAACAATGCGGAAGGAAAGGATTGACAGGGGAGTTAGAGTCAGAGCATCAGGCCTTTATGCGATCTCCTCATGGCGAGAGATGCTCTACCTTATGGGTCCTCCACTTGCCCTTATCATAGGTGTTATATTGCTTCCTGTTATTCTTGAACTTGCACCATATTGGAAGAGAGTAATTAACATAATGTGCGTATATGCTTTGCTTGCCCTATCTTTCGATTTTCTTGCAAATTATGTGGGGTTAGTATGTCTCGGAGGGGCTTTTTTCGTTGGGGTCGGAGGATATTTGTCTGCCATATTTAACGTTTATCTTCACTTCCCTGTCTATCTTTCCATACCTCTGGCTACGATCTGTGGAGCTTTTATCTGTACGTTTCTTCTGATGCCGTGCCTTCCTCTTAGAGGGGTGTATTTTGCGATTGTCACCCTCATGTATCCACTTCTTGCAACAAGGGTCATTGAAGCTCTTGATATATTAGGAGGAACAAATGGAATTACAGGCCTTGACAGCCTGCCGAATGAGTATGTTGAACATTATGCTATCATACTGATGACCCTCTTCTTTCTTTACGCGATGAGGCGTTTTGTCAACCAGGATGTGGGTCTTGTAATAAGGGGGGTTAAGGACAATGACCAGGCAGTTAAGGCGTCTGGCATAAGCGTCACAAAGATGAAGGCATTTGCTGTATGCATAGCGGCATTCATGGGATGTTTTGGGGGGGCTTACATGTCACATATGTACATGTGGTCAGGGCTTTCCATGTTTGCGCTTGACTTTTCGATAATACCGATGGCATCAGTGGTTATCGGGGGGGGTGGAACTCTATTGGGTGCAATTATTGGCAGTTTCATACTGGTTCCCCTTTCGGAGGTTCTCAGAAATTTTGGCACTTTCAGAATAGTCATTTATTGTGCCCTTCTCACAGGATTTATTGTGTTCAAGAGCGAGGGAATAATGGTGTACGCGATGAGGAAATACCACCAATTTGAAAGGTGGGTGAAGGTATGAGCGAAGAGATTATTCTTTCTGTACAAGGAATAAGTAAAACATTTGGTGGTCTAAAAGCACTGGCAGATGTGGGTTTTGATATAACCCGCGGAGAGGTATATGGAATCATCGGGCCGAACGGTTCAGGGAAAACAACGCTGATTAACTGCATAACAGGTTTTATTAAACCCAATTCAGGCCGGGTACTATTCAAGGAAAAAGATATCACCGGTTGGCAACCTCACAAAATCGCGCATATAGGTATTAGCCGCACATTTCAGATCATGAGGCCATATTATAGCCTTCCGGCATATAAGAATCTCATAGTCCCCCTTTGGTCACCTAGAGCTAAGACGACAGGGGGATGGCGAGGTGGAGGAAAACATGGGGACAGGGATACCGTAGCGGTCGATATTCTGGAGGAAATCGGATTTGAGCGAGATTCCAGGGTTCCTTATAAACTTGCCTCTACCCTGCCTACAGGATACCAGAAAAGACTTGAGCTAGCCCGGTGTATGGCTATGCGACCGGAGATCATTTTCTGCGACGAAGTATTTTCAGGTCTGAGTATGAGCGAAATTGCAGGCATGCTCCCATTAATTGAGAAAATGAAATCAGAAGGAATCACGTTAATCATGATTGAACATAGGCTGCGTGAGTTGTTCAGAGTAGCAGATAGGGTCATGGCCCTCAATTTTGGAGAAAAAATTGCTGAAGGTGAATCGAGCGTTGTCATTGAAAATAAGAAGGTAAAAGAAGCCTATCTTGGAAGTGAAGAGGTGTAAGATACTATGTTTGAAGCACGCGAAATGATGGTTTTTTATGAGAACATGATTGCACTGAACAACGTTAGTATTAATGCACCTGATGCGAAGATTATCGGCATTTTTGGCTCCAATAGTGCAGGCAAAAGCACGCTCATGTATGCGCTTTCAGGTATAATCCTCGATATTAAGAAAAAAGAAGAGATGAGGGGGGGAGAACGGATATCAGTGTTTGGAAGGTTATTCCTCAATGGAGATGATGTGACCAATCTCAAACCCCACTTGAGGGCAAAAAAGGGAATAGTGTTATGTCCAGAACGTCGAAGGATATTTCCTGAGAGTTCTGTCATGGAAAACCTGAAAATTGGTGCCTATCTCTCAAGCCGACTGGATACAAAAAATAATATCGATTATGTTTTGAATCTATTTCCACGTCTCAAGGATCATCTCAACAGACAAGGTGGATTTTTAAGTGGTGGGGAGCAACAGATGTTGGCCATTGGTAGAGCGCTTATGGCGAATCCCACGGTTTTGCTTCTCGATGAGCCGCTCATGGGTCTCAGTCCTGCTTATATGGACATTGTGGTGAAAGGAACCAAAGAGATCCGCGATACGAAAGGTATCACCATAATAGTCACAGAACAGTATGCTCGCCCAGTTATCCCCATCATAGACTATGGTTACATTCTTGAGAATGGTTCTGCTGTTTTAGAAGGGACAGGAGAAGAACTTCTTAATAACCCAGATGTAAAATCGGCTTATTTTGGTGTTTGAGGGGAAAATTTATGAAGAATTTTGAAAGTCAATTAACCTTCACGCGTTTTTATGAAATATGTCAAAAATATTCAAGTAAAACTGCACTTATATACCTTGGACAAAAATTTTCGTATGGTGCTTTGGAAAGGTTGGTTGACAAGTTTGCAACAGGGCTTTCGAACCTTGGGGTAGGGAAAAGCGACAAGGTAATGCTGTATATATCCAATTGCCCCCAGTGGTTGATTGCCAACTATGCCATTAACAGAATAGGGGCAGTGACTGTTCCTGTTTCTCCGATTTACACAGCTTTTGAGATTGAGTATATGATGAAGGATGCGGGCATAGATACTGTCATATGTCTTGATACAAACTTTGTTTATGTGAGGGAGGTTAAGGAAAGAGTTGGCCTGAAACGAGTGATAGTCACCAACCTGGTTGATCTTATTCCCTGGTGGAAAAGAATGGTGGGTCATATGTTGGACAAGATTCCCATGGGAACAGTAGAAAAAGGCAAAGACATTTTTTTCTTCAACGACATTCTCAAACAAAGTTGGCCAAAACCACCCGAAGTCAATCTGGATCCTTGGAAGGATCTATCGTATATAATGTATACCGGTGGAACAACAGGATTTCCCAAGGGGGTTCCTGGCAATCATATTGGTGAAGTGTCATACATTAATGACATCATGGAAGACGTAATTGAGGGATTCATAGATGAGGGTAAAGATGTGGTGCTCATGGTTAACCCTCTTTTTCACATCATGGCAAAGGGCTTTACTATCGCATTTGGTTTTAACTACGGTAATACTGTCGTTTTGATGCCACTTCCAGAGGTTGATGCAGTGTTATCGGCCATTGAAAGATACAAAGTTCGTTGGGTGCTGGGTGTCCCCGCTCTTTACAGAATGATCCTGGAAAATGATAGGCTTGAACAGTATGATCTGAGCTCACTACGTTATTGTTACTGTGGCGGCGATGTGCTACCAATTGAAGTGTTCAGGTCGTGGAAAGACAGGTACAACATTCCTCTTTACCAGGTTTATGGTTCAACTGAGATCGGTCATGTCACATATAGCCCGATCGATAAGGATCCGTCACCTACCACCATTGGAAAGCCCCTGAAAACAAGAAAATCAATTGTAGTTGACAAAGAGACGTTGGAACCATTACCTCCTGGGGAACTTGGTGAACTACTTGTGACCTCACCGTATCCCATAAAAGAATACCTGAACAAACCTGAAGAGACTTCCTATTCTTATGTTAACCTCAATGGAGAGACCTACTATAGAATGGGGGATTTTGTTAAGAGGAATGAAGCAGGTGAACTTGAGTTTGTTGAGCGAACTGCGGATATCATTAAGTACAAGGCATATAGGGTCTCGGCCTCGGAAGTTGAAGCTGCTTTACAGGATCATCCTACAGTAATTGGTGCATGTGTTGTTGGTGTGCCCGATTCAAAGGTTGGTGAGCGGATTAAGGCGATTGTTGTTCTTAAGGAGGATGCAAAGGGAATAGGGAGTACCGAGCTTATTAAATGGTGCCGCGACAGATTAGCCCCCTACAAAGTGCCCGGTTATATAGAGTTCAGAGATATGTTGCCAAAATCAAAGGTTGGCAAGTTACTGAGAAGAGAAATCAGAGATGAGGAGAAACGAAAACTCGAAAAGAAAAAAGAGAAAACTTCACAAAACACAACGGCCTAAAAAATCAATTACATTTTTTATACATAGCGCTGATGGTGTCATTGGGCCTTTTCATTCTACTTGCCTTTCTTTGGAATTTCCTCTAATATAGTAATTCAATTTGTTATTTCACAGAAATGCCGAAGTAGCTCAGGGGTAGAGCAGCTCACTCGTAATGAGCAGGTCCGGGGTTCAAATCCCCGCTTCGGCTTTATTCTCTATTTAAGTATGCAAAACCTTTTCATTTCAATAAGTTAATCTCAGGTTCACGTCCATTTTGGTCACTTTTTAGAACACATTCTTTAGTTCAAACTAAAGCAAGACAGGAATCAATAATTCTAAGAGAGGTAACATAATGTTGCATCTCTTCAAGGTGAAAGGGCATTACTATTTCAGAATGAGAGTTCCTGTTGATATGCAAAAGGTATTGAAGAAGAAGGTCATCAAGAAATCACTACACACTACACAGCTATCTAATGCTAAATTAATCCTTAAGAAGTACGATTATCAACTTGAAAGACTATTTACATTAGTGAGGTGTGGAATGATTTCTAATGAAGATATTAGGGACATAATCAGCAAATTTTTTCACGGTACTCTGGAAAACTTTGAAGAGGGAAGGTCGAAAGGTAACACAATAGAAGACGAATCAACCCTTAAAAAGATGATCAAGGCTTATGGGATCATGCAGCAGCAAGATATTGAGAGTCTTAAGTTCAGCAAGTTAGAGGGTATTCAGGGCTGGTTAGATGGAGCTTTAGAAGACCAGGGTATAAGTATAGAGAAAGATTCCTATGAATATCGGAAACTTTGTAGAGAAGCCTTGAAAATGAGAATAAAGTTCTGGCAAATCGAGATTGAAAGACTCAAGGGGAATTATGACAACGAATATGATAGTGCAGAGATATCAAAGATCATGCAGCATTCTTCACAACGACAGCAACAACACACTCCCACAAACAACCGCAATAGTGACAAGGAAGAAGTACTTTTATCAAGAGCTATAGAGAAATTCATTGATGTGAAGGTGGGTAAGAAAGAGAATAGTAAGCAGACCGTTGAAGACAGCATGAGCATATTTAATCTTCTCTTACAGGTTATTGGTGATGTTGACATCAGAACAATTAATAAGGATGCAGCAATCAAGTTCATGTCAGTAGTAAATAAAATACCGAAGAACATGAATGTAATGAAAGAGTTTAAAGGCAAACATATTGACAAGGTCTTGAAGATCGTTGAGAAGAAGAACAAGGAAAAGGAGGGTACATTTAAACTTCTCAGTGATTCCAGTAGGAAGAAGTATGTTGAGCGAGTATCGATGTTGTTTAAATGGTGTGTCGATGCAGATTATTGCGATAAAAACTACTTTAAAAACCTTGCAGTGAAGGTCGATGATGATGATAAGCAGAAGAGAAGACCATATACAAGAGAAGAGCTACTTAGGTTTGTTCAGTCACCTATCTTTACTGACAAGAATCTACCCTTAGAAAGAGCTTATCAATTCTTCATACCTCTTATCGGGTTGTTTGCAGGAATGAGGATGAATGAAATATGTCAACTACACACAGAAGATATCAGAGAGATCAACGGGGTTTGGTGTATCGATGTGAATAAGAATTCTCCTGACAAGAGACTGAAGAGTAAAGCTGCAAGGAGGATAGTGCCTTTACACCCTGTGGTGATTAAAGCAGGATTAATTGAGTACAAGAAGATAATGGAAGAGCAGGGGAATGAAAGGATGTGGATGGAATTGAAGTTCAAGGAAGGGAACTACAAAGAGGACTACAGCACAGAGTTCAACAAGTACATCGATAAGCATATTACAGATGACAGGGAGGTGAACTTTCATGTGTTTAGGAATACGCTTTCAGATAACCTAAAGCAGCAGGGAATCTCTATTAGTGAAGCTCCTGTTGCAGCTATTTTAGGACATAAACATCCTAACATAACGTTTGATACATATGGGCAATCGTATAACCCTAAACCATTGTTAGAGGTTCTCATGAAGCTTGATTATGCAAAGTTATTTGATGAGGTGAGGTTTCCATTTAAAGAATAAAAAGGAGAGTATTTTATTGAAGTGAGGTTTACATGAAATGAAGAAGAAGATGCAGCAGCAGGTAAAGTCAAGGAAGGTTTTAAAAATACCTATCAACGGTATTCTTATTGATGCAGACCTTCAGATAAGGAATGAAATGTATCACTGGAAAGTGGAAGAGTACGCTACTGCATATCGTAACGGAGCAGTCTTTCCACCAGTGGAAGTCGGTAAGAAAGGAAATGGATTTGTTTTGATTGACGGTTTTCATAGACTTGCAGCATTGAAGAAAATAAGTGCAGAGGTTGTTGAAGCAGTTGTGACCGATGAACCTGAGAAAGAGTGGAAGTGGATTGCTGCAAAGAGGAATCTGATACATGGGAAGCCGCTGACGAGAGATGAGAAGCGGAATGCTTTCAAGGCGTACATGGACGCAGAGAAGTACATGAACAAGTATAGCCGTGCGCTGAAGAGCTATAGAGAAATAGCAGTAGACCTGATGGTTGTTAAGCACACAACACTCTGGTATTGGATGAAGGAAGACTACCCTGAAATATGGGAGATGCTTAGAGATAAGGATAATCTGTATGGAGTGATGGGAGGTAAGAAGTTGAAAGATGACAGCGATGAGACTATAGAAAAGATAACTGCTTCCTTAGAATTTGCTTTAGCGATGAGCAAGACACTTGATGGGAACGGTGTTGCGAGGGGCAAGGTTATCGAAAAAACTCAAGAGGTGTTAGAGCTGATGAAACAGCAGGGAGCATGGGTGATGCCTGATGTGAACAATGATTTTTGATACAGTATCTTTACTCAAGATAAAAATTAACTGTTCAAAAATGCTCTCTAAGTGCTAATTTTGAAAAATTAAAACGTAATGATTTCAACTACATAAGTCAAAAAGTGTTCAAAATGAACACTACAGGAAAAAAAAACAGCTCTTTTATTGAACAATTCCAATAACTTACAAGCTGTTCAAAGGGGGGTGAGTTTAACTGTATTCAATGATATCAGCAACTTACAGAACATTTTGTGCTATTGCATTCGCTATACCTTTGTTTTTATTACAAAAATGCGAAGGAGTATGCGTCATCAAGAGAAGACACACTTTTCCCCGTAGTACCCCGCAGTTTAGCGTACCCCTCTTGAAAATGATTTTGATGATGCATTGACACTATGGGCACGTTGACGGTGATACTCACAGTAGACTGTCAGGTAAATGATTGATATTACACCTACAAATCATACAGCACATTTATGGAAGGAGAGTCTTTATTAAAAACTCTTGAGGCTAACTCTCTGTATTGAAGAGCTACTCTATGAGTACTCTCTGTAGGGCAATTATAAATAATTGATATTGTTCGCTATTCAACTGCCACCCACTATAGGAGAAAAGTCTGTTCCAATGACGATGAGGATGTCAGCTCTGTCAATGGGATACAGCATCACATTGGGATGTAGAGAATCATTAAAGTTTTTGGAACATTGTAACTTTATTCGTACAAAATCAATCTTGAGTGATTTAGTGATGTATTGGCTTTGAAGGGTTAAATATCTTTATTACAATAACATGATGCTGTGGAAAATCCTTTGTAATATAAGGCGGTTAAGTTACCACCTATCAGGAGGAAGAGGGGTATGATAGCACACCAGAGCATTAACATGATGCACAAGAGATTACCTATCAGCAACGTAATTTATTGATATCAATCACGAAATGAATACCACCCACTATAGAAGAAGAAACATTTTCCTAACACACAGCAGAAGCAACAATAAGTTTCACAATAACATCTATAAGTTTAAAAACATAGTACGCAGTAACAACAGGTAATAACACATCATTTTGCAATGATGAATTTTAATTTCACAAGGAGAAACACAATGACAGAAAGAACCAAAGATGCATTAGCAAGGGTAGGCAAAATTACCAAGCAGGTGAATCAACACACAGGCAGAATGTATCACTTCAATGTTGACCCAATTTCGTTTGAGAATCTTCAGGAAGCAGCTCAGAACTTGAAAGAGTTAGGAACGCCAGTCAGTTATTCAGTGATTGTCAGACGAGCATTAAGGGTGTATGACGAACTGACAAAGAACCTGTCTGATAATCAGAAGATAGTTGAGGGTTATGAACTTCTAAAGGCAAGTAAAGGAACGTGACAACATGGCTACGAATAACTACATCAGAAACAGTATACCCATAACCTTTAATGGGAAAACACAGTCCATATATAAATGGGCTTTAGAAACGAAGATTCCATACACAACACTTTTGCAGAGGATACGCCATAGCAAATGGGATTTAAAGAGAGCTTTGACTGAACCTGTAAGGCATAAGGAAAAGGCAACTGTCACGCTCAAGATTTCAAAACCTATGCTTCAACAATTAATCAATGAACACAAGAGCGACATTAAAACTCTACTTGAATCGATCATAAGAAATTTAACATTATAAAAGGAGATCAGAAGATATATGGGTGAATCAAAGGCAGCAGCATCAGCAACATCAGTACCAGGGTCAATATCAGCAGTAACAGTGGATACTAAACATTTCGGTAGAGCAGCAGGACGATCAGAAATGATCAAGTTTCTGGAAGGGAAAAGTTTAACCAGAGCACAGAGTATACGTGCCATGTGTTACAGTTGCCTTGGGTTCTGTGGAGATGGCGGGTATGACTGTGAAGTACAGGATTGTCCACTTTACCCTTACATGCCATACAACAGAAACAAGGTAAAGGATGAGGATGAGCAGGGTGAAGCATAGGGTGAGTTAGCTTCTGTAGAAGAGCTAAAACGACCTTCAAATCAATTTTAAACAGGGAAGGCATATAAAACCATTGCCATATATTTTAGACGTGATTTTGAGGGTGAGTTAGACGTTGTACAGAAGGTAAGACGAGAATACAGGAAGAGCTATTTAGAGCTTCACTTTTATAGGAAGAGACCTGAAAGATACTTTTATGCAAATTGTTATGAGAATTTAAAAGGTCTCTTCCTGTTTATCATTATTTGCTTAAGGAAAAATACTTTCACTATTTTCATTTTAACGATTGACAAGAGAATCATAAGATGTATAATTAATCGTAACGGTCATTACGATTAACTTTATAGAAAGGAGATCATAACATGGAAGGCAGATTCATCAGCTATATCAGAGTTTCAACAAGCAAGCAAGGCATTAATGGTTTAGGCATGGATGCTCAGAGAAAAGCTATTGAGACCTTCCTGAATGGTGGCAATTGGGAATTGATAGCTGAATATGCAGAGGTTGAGAGTGGAAAGAAATCTGATCGATCTGAATTGAAGAAGGCACTGGAACACTGTAAAAGGACAAAAAGCACATTGGTCATAGCGAAGCTTGACAGACTCTCACGATCAGTTGCATTCCTAAGCAATCTAATGGAGAGTGGAGTTGAGTTTATTGCAGTTGACATGCCTTTTGCTAACAAGCTTACAGTACATATCATGGCATCAATGGCAGAGCATGAAAGAGAAATGATCAGTAAGAGAACTAAAGATGCTCTCGCAGCAGCAAAGGCAAGAGGTGTGCGCTTGGGGAATCCGCAAGGGCTTCCAGAGGATGCAACAAAGAAGGGTGTTCCCATTAGCCTTGAACGCAGAGCTGCTAAAGCAGACGCTTATTCCCAAAGTATGTATCCGATCATCAAAGACTTGATGGATAAAGGACTCAGCTTGAATGCAATTGCCAAGAGAATGATGGAGAAGAAGGAGCTTACACCAAGGGGAGGATCGAAGTGGACTCCTACAACGGTGAAGCAGATAATGAAAAGGGTCGAGGAGACAAATTAAAAGAAATGCAACTACACTACAAAAGCATTTACCCTGTATATACTTTACATAAAGCTTTCATTCTTATATAATTGAAACAGAGGTTTAGAGAATGAGTCTTAATTCCACACCACCAAACCCAAAGCAAATCAAGTTCTTAATCCAAGGATCAGAAACAGAACCTTATGAAGTTCAATTCACCAAGCAGGGTAACATACTTATAGGGCTTTGCACATGTGAGGCAGCTAAGAATGGGATGATTTGTAAGCATCGTTTAAACTTATTAGCGGGAAGTCATGATAATATTGTCAGTGATAACCACAATGAGGTTAATATACTCAAAACATGGGTGACTGACTCAACGGTTGAACCCTTGTTGAAGCAAATGAATGAAGCTCAAACAACTATAGACAAAGCTACTAAAGAATTGAAGACAGCGAAGAAAAAATTAGCCCAAGCTCTCTTCGGCAGGAGAGTGATGTGAACCCCTTAAATGATAATGATCAGGATAAGACATTCACACCCTTGATAGAAGCTGAGCAAGATGGAACAGACTGTGAAAGAAGAGGAAGAAGAAAAAGAAGAGCGGAGCGAAGCTTAGAGCTTATAGCCAATTTCAGAGATGGATATGCAAAAGATTGGTATTTTGCTGTTGGTGAGTGGTTCAAGGATCAACTCGATATTAAATACACAGTGAGGAAAGAAGATGACAAGCGCGTAATGCGTTGGACTCAAGGCATATATTATTGCTTTGATGAAGGGCATGTAATTTATGATGCACGCGTGCAACGCTTGCCAACATGGGCAGATATGATCAAACACATAAAAATTGCTTGTACTATCATACGCGCCACACCCAACACAATCAACGAGAATAAGCAATTCATTCTTGGGCAAGTCAACTTCCAACTCGATCAACCAAGAGAAGACAGGACTGGTCTTGAACTAATAGGACATTATAACCTTAGCCAAAGTGAATTTGTTAACTTCCTCAGAACAGGGATGTTACACGGACAACACGTGACGCAAAGATTACGTAGAAGAAAATAATAGCATACATATACGGATACATTTACAATTGAACTATCTAAAGGAGGGCAGAGTAATAATAGGCAAATATCTAACGTATACAATATGTTACAAGGAGACAAAGGGTCAAAGAAAAGTGGTACACGCCCGATCCCCGCTTCGGCTTTGAACCAGGAAAATCTCTCTTATTGTTGAAGAAAAGAGTTATTTTGCATCTTTCTGTTTTTGATTTTTGAGAACCTCTGCAAGTTTTGCAAAATGTCTCCTTTCTTCCATAATAATAGCATCAACTTGTGAATAGTGTTTTTGAGGAACAAAGGATTTAACCTCATGATAATAAGCAATGGATTCAAGTTCCCGCCCCATTGCAAATTTAAGGGCAGAAACAGAATCTTTAATATCATCAGCCATTGTTTTCAAGTCTGTTGAAAAAACAACTTTGCCATCGATATAGTCACGAAGGTAGTCCATAAATTCGCCAGGATAAGTCTCAGGAGGCCTTATGTCTGTAATTTTTTCTAGCATATCAGTAAATACTTTCTTGTGACGGATTTCTTCGTCTGCAAGTTCATTAAACAAATGGTTTATTTCAGCTTTATCAGTAAAGCTTGCCGCTCTACGGTAAAATTGCTCGCCATCTTCCTCGATTCTTATCGCAAACTGCAAAATGTCACTGGCAGTAAATAGGTTCATGGTATTACTCCTCCTTTTACAAGATTGTGGTCAAGATAGATATTTGGTTAGATATTAACAATATTTTTGTCTAAATACCAGAGTTATTAACAATATTCACGGTACGTTTTTTCACGAAATCGATTAAGAACGATCTTTGGACGAAAAAAATATTGACTAAAAAAATTTATTTTTTTAATACACGTAAAGATTACTTCATAATGTGGATATAGCCGAAGGAAAGGGAGTTCGATGAAAAATAGTGCCTGAAACCTCGCGTTGTTCCATCATATTCTATAAAAACCTTTCAGTTTATCCGCAACGTATAAATAAAAGAAAAAAATGATCTGAAAACATCAATAAAAGTGAAGATCAACTGTATTAAGGTTGTTATATTTATGCTGCGATATCAGTCTGTTGAGAGAGGAAATGGAATAATTATAGCATTTACCGGGCACTCAGGTGCACAGAAACCACATTCTTCGCAAAATTCTTCTCTGAGATGAGCCCTTTCGTTAGTTAGAATCAAGGCTTGAGGAGGGCATACCTCGATGCATTTTCCACACCCAATGCACATATATTCATCAATTATTGGTATCATGAAATCACCATTCCTAATCGATAACCATCGTGAATAGCATTGTTCAGTCTTCTAGGTTGTTTTGCATCACCAATATAATAAATTTCTTTGTCGTACTCATGACCAAAGGAAACCCATGATCTGTGGGGATCTTGAAGGGCTACGATACAACCATCAACTTCAATCTGTTTGCTTTCACCTCTCAGATCTAAGTGGAGCGTATTTCCTGATACATTTGTCAATGTTGTTTTGATCAAGATTTTTGCTCCCCGTTCTTTTAAGAGACGAACGTACTGCCAGAGATAAAAGGGATTCACATCACGACCAAGTTTACCACTCTCTTCAACTATGGTAATATCATAATCACCTTGCCTCAAAAGAAAAACAGCCACACCGAGACCAACGCCGTTCCCACCAATAATTACAATGTTTTTTGGTGGCTTTTTTCCATGAGCAATAATATCGGCAGGCGAATACACGTTTTCGGGAAAAATAAAAGGAAGTTCACGTGTTGTTGCACCTGTTGCAATGACAAGGATATCATGACTTATATGTGTCAATTTTTCTTCAGTCATGCAAACATTAGTTTCAATTACCACGCCAGCATTTTGACACTCTTTCTGAAGAGTTTTGATAGGTCGCAAAAGCTCAATGGAGCCGTGATCAATCTGTGATGCCAGATTCACGCTACCCCCAAGATCAGTATTCTTTTCATAGAGGGAAACCTGATGACCCTTTTTGGCTGCAACTGCGGCACACTGTAAGCCTGCAGGACCACCGCCAATGATGACAACTTTTCTAGGATTAGTCGTCTTGTTGAACCCGTAATAACCCCACTCTGGCTCACCTTCATGACCCACGGTTGGCCTGACAGAACACATTATTGGCTGGTGGTAATACAGCCTAGAAAAACAAACATTGCAGGCGATACATGGGATGATTTCGTCTTCCTTACCATCGAGCACTTTACGGGGCAGATCAGGATCTGCAATCATGGGACGGCAAGCTTCCCAGAAATCAATTTCACCGTCAGCTATGGCTTTTTCAGGTATATGGGGTAAAAACTGACGAAAGGCCATCATAACTGGGATATTCACAACTTTTCTCACTTCCTTTGCCACATAAAGCCAGTGCCCCATAGGAACATCGCGAGTAATAACGGATGTAGATGACTCGTGCCAACCGATAGTCACACTTACATAATCTGCTCCAGCTTCTTCTGCCAGTTTAAAACTTTCAAGACTTTCTTCAAACGTGTTTCCCCCTCGATCATCTAAAAGTTCCAAACCACAAAGTCTTATTCCCACTGGCATTGCGTCTCCAACCTCAGACTTGATCCCTCTGAGAATCTCCATCATCAAACGGCAACGACTCCTAATATCTCCACCGTACTCATCAGTACGTTTGTTTGTATACCGCGATATGAAAGTTGAAATGAGATATCCAACAATACCTGAAACCTCAAGCATATCAAAGCCCGCTTCTTTGGTCCTACGTGCTGCGTTGATATGTTCTTTAATTGAGTCCTGTATTTGTTCAAAGGTAATTTCTTTTGGTGCCTTAAAATAAGAGAGCCTTTGAGGAACAACAGATGCCATGATACTATAATCAAGGTCTACGCCCCCCTCTCGTCCACAATGCAGAATCTGTAGACAAGAAAGGGCATTGTGCTGCTTGATAACAGATGCTATTCGAGCAAGACCAGGTATAAACCGGTCGTCATGAATAGCCATCATCCCTTTGAAACCCTTACCTTCACCCTTTGGGTCTGGGTATGCCCCTTGCGTTGTTACAATCCCTGCTCCACCAAATGCTTGAGCCTTCATATATGCAACTTCTTTGTCACTAACAAAGCCATCTCCAAACGGGAAATTGGTTTCAGTGGCAGCATATTTTATTCTATTCTTAGCTACAAGCGAGCCTATCTTTCCTGGCGAAAATATGTGTGGATATTTTGACATATACGCTTCCTTTAAAGGATTTATTGCGCAATTTTTCTTCTGTTGATGGCATTCTGATGCGCCATTTGGCACATTAGTAACACACGAGACACAAATAAGTCAAGGATATGAATGTGATTTAACCATTCGCGTTCCTCATATGAGTCTTTACGTAGAATGAGGGATAACTCAGTAAATACAAGGTTCATGCTTTGTAAGTTTTGAAATTTCAATGGCATTTAATTTGCAAATTTTAATAAATGTGAGAACAAAAAACTCTCTTATAACATGATAAGTTTTATAATTTTGATATATTGGCGATAATATATGTATTAGTATTTTTGCCTGTTGAGGAATATCATTGAAATTGTTTCTTTTCTGTGAGAGGATATAACACATTTTCAAGAGGAAAAGGATGGCAGTTGACTACAACAAGATTGGATCAATCCTTAAAACAGCAAGAGAAGTAAAAAAAATTGACCTGCGTGAAGTGTCAGATGTGCTTTGTTTAAGGAAATCATTAGTGGAAGCCATAGAGGCGGGAAATTTGAAAATGTTGCCTCATGAGGTGTATGTTAGGAGTTATATTAAGAGATATGCAGCTTTTTTGAACCTTTCTGATCAAATACTGCCGGAATTAATAGAAGAAAAAGAAGAAGACGCACCAGAGAAAATGTCTGAGAGCAAGCCCCAACAGAAATTTGCAATAAAGCTGCCTAAATTTTCATTTTTGCATCTTCCCCGTAAAGCATTTGTTTATCCTGCGATTGCTTTAATTCTCGTGGGTTTTTATGTGATCGACAGGATGAACAGGGATTATGTTCCTGAAACCGTTTCGAAGATTGAAACAACAGTGGGTTTCTCATCTCAATCGCAGGTCAATCCTGATAGTAGTATTACGGCTGAACAACAGACGGTTCCGTCTATCAATGAAGGTAAAAAACTGATGATTACCTGTAAAGAGCGAGCCTGGATAAGCGTAGTAATAGATGACAATGAAAAAAAAGAATTCATGCTAAATGCCCAAGAGATGATCATTCTCCATGCAAAAGAACGGTTTGACCTCTTGATTGGAAATGCAGGAGGAGTAACCCTCATTCTTAACGGAAAGGACATAGATTTTACCGGAAAGAGTGGAGAAGTAAAAAGAATAAAACTTTCTTAAGACTACCTCAAAACAAATATCTCTTTAAAAAAGCGTATCTTCCCGTTGTTTAGAATTCTTTTTCAAGTATTCGTAAGCCAGGGGTGTTGCCATTCTCCCTCTTGTTGTTCGTTGGATATAACCTTTTTGAATCAGATATGGCTCATAAACGTCTTCTAGCGTTTCCTTGTCTTCACTCAGGCTTGCCGCCAGAGAATCGATTCCCACAGGACCTCCGCTAAATTTATCTATGATTGTATCCAAAAGTTTTCTATCCATTGAATCGAAGCCTTTATCATCTACGTCAAGGAGTTCAAAAGCCTCTAAAACACAAGCACGATCAATGATTTCATGGGATTTTACCTGTGCATAGTCTCGGATTCTCCTTAAAATCCTATTTGCAATCCTTGGAGTGCCCCGCGTTCTTTGAGCAACTTCTAAAGACGCTTCTCTATTGATAGTCAGGCCCATGATTTTGGCTGACCGTTCGAGAATATACACAATCTCATCATCTTTGTAATAATCGAGACGCATGGTGAGCCCAAAACGGTTTCTCAAGGGAGATGTTAGAAGGCCAGCCCTGGTTGTAGCGCCAATGAGCGTGAACCTTGGGATATCTATTCTTAATATCTTGGCTCCAGGTCCTTGGCCGATGAGAATATCTAGTTTATATTCTTCGAGAGCCGGGTAGAGCATTTCTTCTACAGATCGATTGAGCCGATGTATTTCATCGATAAACAGCACTTCTCTTTCCTCAAGATTTGTGAGGATAGCAGCAAGGTCTCCAATTTTCTCCAGAATAGGGCCCGACGTAATTTTAATGCTAACATTTAACTCGTGAGCAATTACATAGGCAAGGGTTGTTTTGCCGACACCAGGGGGGCCATAAAGAAGTATATGGTCAAGGTTATCACCTCTATGCTTTGCCGCCTCGATAAATATTTTAAGCCCGTCTTTGACTTTTTCCTGACCGATGTAATCAGTTAGCTTACGGGGTCGCACATCCCTTTCATAGGGTGTTTCAATGTCATAATCTGTTTTTTGAGGAGTTAAGATTTCTTTCTTCATATTTTTGTAAGAAGTTTTAATGACTTCCTGATAAGAGTTTCCAAGGGTAATGATTTATCGTCTTTCATAATTTCTTTAATGACTTTATCTATCTGTGTTGATGGAAACCCAAGGTTGATAAGGGCAGAATGAGCTTGTTTCGCAAACTCAGAATCAAGATCTTTGGTTTCTTTGGAATTTTCTTTTTCAATGATACCTTTGACCTCAAAAAGAATACGTTCAGCCATTTTCTTACCAACTCCTGGAATGCTGATAAGGGTATTAAAATCTATTCCAGCCAGTGTGGATGATAGGTCTTTCACCGGCAAATAAGACAGGATATTAAGAGAAAGTTTAGGCCCAACGCCTCTAATTTTAATAAACCGTAAAAAAATATCCTTCTCATCTTTTGTTAGAAAACCAAAAAGCTGAACAGCGTCTTCTTTTATATGTGTGTGGACAAAAAGTGTGACATCACCTCCCTTTTCCGGAAGAGAATAATAAGTTGTAAGGGGTATTTTTAGCCCATAACCCACGCCATGAGTGTCAACAACGATGCCGTCCACTGTTTTTTCGATAAGTCTACCGTGAAGTGATTCTATCATAGTGTACGTATCTCTGCTCTAGGTCATGTTGATTTAAAACGGCCATGGCAATTGCCAGAGCATCAGCAGTGTGTTCATCGATAACAGTATCTATATTAAGAAGTCTGGTGACCATGAACGATACTTGTGGTTTTTGAGCTCCACCATAGCCGGTGACTGATTTTTTTACTTGTAAAGGAGAGAATTCGCGAATAGATATATTTTTCATCTTCATAGCTAAAAAGATGACGCCCCTGACTTCTCCCATATGAAGATGATTTTTCGGGTCTTTGCCTACAAATATGGTCTCAATGCCACCGTATGATGGTGAGTATGATTCTATAATATTTGCCAGGTTTGTAAAAATATCAAAAAGCCGAGTCGGGATATCTTTTTTACGAGAGGTTTTTATACTTCCATAAGCAATTCCTGTGTATTTATTGAGGCCGCTACTCTCGATTATGCCGTAGCCGGTAGCGGAAAGTCCAGGATCAATTCCAATAACTCTCATGTTATTGGCTTAGTCTTTCCAATTCTTGTGCCGGAATGTCAAAATTAGCGTATACGCTCTGTACATCATCGGAGTCTTCCAGTGCCTCCATCAGTTTCAACATGGTTTCGGCATTTTTGCCCTCCAATTTGACAGAAGTTTGAGGAATCATGCTCATTTCGGCTAGTACATATTTAAGTCCAGCATTTTCAAAAGCCTTCCTGACCTTTTCAAAACTTTGAAGATCGGTGATAACTTCAATCTCGTTTTCATCCGATGTAATGTCCTCAGCACCGGCTTCAAGGGCGTGTTCCATAATTTTATCTTCGTCAACGGTTTTTTTATCAAATGTTATATAGCCTTTCTTGCTGAATATCCACGAGACACTGCCTGGCTCAGCAAGGTTACCGTTAAGCCTTGAAAGGATATGCCTGATATCAGCCGTTGTCCTTTTATTGTTATCAGTCAGTGCCTGAATTAGTATTGCAACGCCTCCCGGTCCATAGCCTTCATAGATGTGCTCCTCGTAATTTTCTCCACCTTCTCCAACACTTGTGCCTTTCTTGATAGCTTTTTCAATATTATCCTTGGGCATGTTCTCAGCCTTCGCTTGGGAAATTGCGACCCTGAGTCTTGAGTTGGATTCTGGATCTCCACCGCCAATACGAGCTGCAGTTGTTATTTCTCTGATGAGTTTAGTAAATATCTTTCCTCTTTTTGCATCAGCCGCACCTTTCTTGTGTTTAATAGAACTCCATTTACTGTGGCCTGACATTGGACCCCCTGAGGATTGAATGGTGGGCGATATTGGATTCGAACCAACGACCTCTGGTATGTGAGACCAGCGCTCTAACCATCTGAGCTAATCGCCCGTGCATAATTATAAGCGTATAAAAATAAAAAAGTCAATATAAACGCAGATGTGAATTCTATTTCAATTCTCATGGTAATCGTTTATATTCTCATATGCGTAAATTTGTGTTTGGTCCTGTGCCGTCAAGAAGACTTGGTTTTTCATTAGGTGTGGATATAATTCCGCGTAAATATTGTAATTTTGATTGTATTTACTGTCAGGTAGGAAAGACAACAGAAAAGAATGTAGCGAGAAAGGCATTTCTTGAAGAAAAAGAGGTGGTTAATGAGGTGATTGCTGCTGTGCATGCCGCTGACAAAGTCGATTTTGTTACATTTTCCGGCTCTGGCGAACCAACATTGAATAGGAATTTAGGAACAATGATCAGGGAGATAAAAAATAGTATTGACACTCCCATAGCAGTGATCACAAACAGCACACTGTTAAGCTTTGAAGAGGTGAGAGATGATCTTATGGACGCTGATGTTGTATTGCCATCACTCGATGCTGCATCTGAACAAATGTTTCAATGCATCAACAGGCCACAGCCAGGTATCAACCTGATAGAGATAATAGACGGTATCAAGGTATTTCGAAAATGTTATAGAGGATTGATTTGGTTGGAAATTATGTTAATTAAAGGCATGAATGACTCATCAGAAGATCTGAGAAAAATGCGTGACATACTATATGATTTGAACGTAGACAAGATTCATCTGAACACCGTTACGAGACCACCATGCGAAAGTAATACAGACCGCATGGAACGGGAGGAATTGGAACAAATAAGAAGTTTTTTTGGAGATAAATGTGAAGTCATTTCTCCATTTGAAAAAGATGGTAGTATCCACAAACATTATGAGGACTGGGTGGAAACACTTCTCGATATTTTAAAAAGAAGAGCCCTTACTTTACGTGATATAGTTGCGATAACCGGCGTGAAATCATCTGTTATTAAAAAAACACTACGTAGTATGCAAAAAAAAGGGTTGATAAAAGATTATTACTCGGGTACAGAGGTTTATTATATTACCGCAGGCTCATGAAAAATAGAAAATCATGAGACATTTAGTGTTGACAAAATGCCCAACGAGAAATTACTATAAATCTTCATTTTAGGAAATTTAATGGAAAATCTTCGAGAGTGGCACAAAGAAAGGATGATGGAAAGAACCGTAAAGGCTCTTTTGTCTAACTATTTTGATGCCCATTTTTTTACTGACAGAACATCACTCCTGGAGTCTATCATGTATCATGTTTATCCTGGAATGACGATTGGCATTGGTGGATCACTAAGCATAAGAGGGATAGGACTCCTTGAGAATCTTGCACAAATTGATGTGGAGGTTCTGGATCATTGGAAACAAGGATTAACAAAAGAAGATATTGATGTAATAAGGCTAGCTCAACTCACGTGTGATCTTTTTTTGTCGAGCGCAAACGCAATCACAGAGAAAGGTGATATTGTTAACATTGATGGCTCCGGTAACCGAGTTAATGCAATGACTTTTGGACCAAAAAAAGTCATCATTATAGCAGGATATAATAAGATAACACCAGATATCAGCTCGGCTTTAGATCGTATAAAAAGAATTGCTGCTCCACTCAACGCCAAAAGGTTGAATATGCCCCTTCCATGTGCTGAAACTGGATATTGCCACGATTGTAAAGTTGAAGCAAGAATCTGCAGGATTACATCGATAATACAGAGAAGGCCGATTGGTACTAACATATCGGTTTATCTGATAAATGAAGAATTAGGTCTATAAGGGGGAAAGAAATGAAAATACAAAGGGCTATCATAAGTGTGTCTGACAAAACCGGTCTTTCTGAATTAGCTCTCTGCCTCAAAGAGTTTAATGTAGAGGTATTGTCTACGGGTGGCACCAAAAAATACCTTGACGGAATAGGGGTAAACCCTGTTGAAGTAAGTTCTTATACGGGTTTCCCTGAAATCATGGATGGAAGAGTTAAGACCCTACATCCTAAAGTTCATGGTGGTATATTAAACATCAGAGATAATGCTGATCATCAGGCTGCAATGAAAGCCCACAACATAAAACATATCGATATGATTGTAGTGAACCTTTATCCCTTTAAGGAAGTCATCAGTAAGGGTTGCAAGTTTGAAGAAGCAATTGAAAACATTGATATCGGTGGTCCTTCTATGATCAGGGCAGCAGCGAAAAACTTTAAGTTTGTGACCGTTATCGTTGATCCTGCTGATTATCCCAATATCATTGAGAGCATAAAGACAAATAATGGTGAAACAACAGAGGAACTAAGATTCTACCTTGCCATGAAAGTTTTTTATCTGACTGCAGATTATGACAAGGCTATTTATACTTATCTGTCAGAAATAAAGTCTTGAGAGGATTGGATGATGAAAGTTTTGATAATAGGTGGTGGGGGCAGGGAACACGCGATAGCATGGAAGATATCACAATCAAAAGGAGTGCAATCGATTTTTTGTATTCCTGGTAATGGTGGAATTTCCGAGATTGCTGATTGTGTTGATATTAACCTCCAAGATCTCGATGGACTTGTCAAGTTTGCAAAGCGCGAGCACATAGACCTTGTTGTGGTTGGCCCAGAGAATCCACTTGCAATAGGCATTGTGGATTATTTCGAGGAACACGATATTCCCATTTTTGGGCCGCGAAAAAAGGGCGCACAGATTGAAGCAAGCAAAATTTTCGCAAAAGAACTAATGGATAAATACGATGTACCGACTGGCTCTTTCCGTATTTTTAGTGACTTCAAAGATGCCAATAGGTATGTGAACGAAATTGGAGCTCCATACGTAATTAAAGCTGATGGATTGTGTGCGGGAAAAGGTGCCTATGTTATAAAAAATAATGATGTGGGAAAGGAAGTATTAAAAAACGTTATGGTGAATAAAATTCATGGTGAGGCAGGGGAACGGGTAATTGTGGAACAGTTTCTTTCTGGAATAGAAGCATCGTATATTGTGTTCACTGATGGTGAATCTATACTCCCAATGCTCGCCTCACAAGACCATAAACCGCTTCTCGATAATGATAAGGGACCGAATACAGGTGGAATGGGGGCTTATACGCCTATTCCTTTTATTGATGATGGAATGGAGGGTGAGATCAAAACTAGCATTATGAAACGAACTATTAATGCTATGAAAAACGAAGGCACAGATTACAAAGGGGTACTATACGGAGGGCTCATGTTAATGGATGATAAAAAACCCTATGTAATAGAGTTTAATGCCCGTCTCGGTGACCCTGAAACGCAGCCCCTCTTATTCAAAATGGAAAACGATATTGTACCTATATTTCAGTCATGCATAGAAGGTACATTAAATGAATCAGAGGCTATTCAGTGGAAAGATGGGGTATCTGTATGTGTTGTCCTCGCATCAAAAGGTTATCCTGAGAAAGCTGAAAAGGGGATGGTTATAAACGGCCTGGACGACCTCAAGGGAGATAAGGACGTCATGGTCTTCCACGCAGGGACAAAAAAGGCAGGAAATAATTTTTACACAGCAGGGGGACGGGTCCTCGGCATTACGGCAATAGGTCAAACCTACAGAGATGCTACGAGAAAGGTTTACGATGCAGTCTCATGTATACGATTCGATGGGATGCAGTATCGAAAGGATATTGGTGCTAAAGCAATTTCGTTTCATTGAAGAAGACAAAAAACTACTGTAATAATGAGTTCCAATAAAAACATGGGGGCTATCATGAAAAATGAATATAGCGTAGCTTTGTTGCCTGGCGATGGTACAGGCCCAGAAGTCCTGGCTGAAGGAGTAAAAGTTGTCCAAGCTGCAAGCCATAAATTTGGATTCAACACAAAATTTACCAGGTACGATCTTGGTGGAGAACGTTTTAAAAAAACTGGCGAAGTGCTTCCAGACAGTATAATAAATGAATTAAGACAACATGATGCCATTTATCTCGGGGCAATCGGTCATCCTGAAGTTAAACCTGGTATCCTAGAAAAAGGCATTCTTCTTCGTCTGCGTTTTGAGCTTGATCAATATATCAACTTGAGACCGGTCAAGCTTTACGAGGGAGTCGACACGCCTTTAAAAAATAAGGGGCCAAAGGATATCGACTTCATTGTGGTCAGGGAAAACACAGAAGGGTTATACGCTGGAGCAGGGGGTGTTTTAAAAAAAGGAACCAAAGACGAAATTGCAACTCAGGAGTCAATCAATACAAGAAAAGGTGTTGAGCGGTGTATTCGTTTTGCTTTTCAGTATACTCAAAAAAGAAATAAATCAAAAAAGCTTACTTTATGTGGGAAGACGAACGTACTAACTTATGCATTTGACTTGTGGGAAAGGACATTCTACGAAATTGCTAAAGAGTACCCGGATATATCTACGGATTATGCGCATGTAGATGCAACATGTATGTGGATGGTCAAGAATCCTGAATGGTTTGATGTTATTGTAACTGACAATATGTTCGGAGACATCATCACAGATCTTGGCGCGATTATTCAAGGCGGACTTGGTATTGCAGCTGGAGGAAATATAAACCCTGAAGGTGTTTCAATGTTCGAGCCAATGGGAGGATCTGCACCAAAATATACAGGAAAAAATATGATCAATCCCCTTGCGGCTATACTTGCTGGAGCAATGATGCTGGAGTTTCTTGATCAACAAGCGGCTGCAGATTCAATTGAAATAGCCGTCCAAAAAGCCCTTATAAACAATGTAAGATCGCTGGATGCAGGAAAAATGGGTATGGGAACGAAAGAATTGGGTGATTTGATTGTTCAGAATATAGTTGATCAATAGGCAACCCGGTCACAAGGTCAGTGAAAAAATTGACATGAGGTGAACCAGAATGAAAATAGAGAAAATTGACCATATTTGCTTTGCGGTAAAAGATCTTGAGGATACAAAAAGGATTTATAGAGATGATTTTGGATTGGTGCCGGATTGCGAATATATCGCAGATTCAGAAAAAATCAAAGTTGCACGATATTATATAGGTGAAGTAGCCGTCGAGTTTATGGAGTCAACATCTCCCGACGGTGAGGTTGCAAAATTTATTGAAAAGAAAGGGGAGGGCGCTTTCCTAATATCATATAAAGTTGATGACTTGTCAAAAGCATTGGAAGAATTAAAGCAAAAAAATATAGAGCTAATCGACGAAAAACCCAGAGAACTGTTTGGGAACAGGTATGCTTTTATCCATCATCCAAACAAGTTGCACGGAGTATTGACAGAGCTTCTGGAAGGGGATTTTGATTTAAGTAAGTAATTGCTCTGAATAGTGAGGGTTATCAATGAGAGTATTGGTTATAGGCGGTACAGGCAGTATGGGCCAGGGTGTTGCAAGAGATCTTATAAAACAAAGACAGATTGCGGCAGTCATTCTCGGTGATAAAAATACAGCTTTAAACAGATTACAACAGAAACTGCAAACAAGCGATAAAATTTCCCTTGCTAAAATTGATGTGAACAACCACAATAGTATGGTTGATGCAATCAAGAAGGTGGATGTTGTGATCAACTGTGCTGGTCCTTTTTACAAAACAGCAGTGGCAGTCGCCAAGGCAGCAGTTGAAGCTAAAGTAAATTATATTGATATTTGCGATGATTATGAGGCAACGGAAATTCTATTTGCCTCTAATATTGATAAAGCTGCAAAAGACGCAGACATTATCGTTTTAACAGGCATGGGATCAGACCCAGGCACGAACAATGTGCTCGTAAAGTGGTATGCTGACAAACTTGATCGCGTTGATGAGATCTATCTCTACTGGGTAATAAGTATTGCTGAGGTTTCAGGTGCAACCTGGGATCACAGCCTTCATATGATTCTGGGGAAAATACCACAGTATCTAGATGGAAAGCTCGAATACGTGGAAGGAGGTACAGGCGAGGAAATAGAGAAGTTTCTGGAACCGCTCGGAGAATGTGTTGTCAGTTATGTAGGCCACCCTCAGCCATTAACCATACCGAAGTACATTCAAGGTGTTAAAAAAGTGGTAATAAAAGGCGGACTCATGCCGTTATGGGTAGACAAACTAATAAAAGAACAGAAAGCCACAGGGCTTCTTAATAAGGAATACATTGAATTAAATGGAACAAAAGTAGTTCCTTATGACCTAACATTGAAACTATGGGAGACAATTCCACAAAATAGGGATAAAGGACCTGCTTCCTCAGGTTTAAAAGTTATAGTAAAAGGTGAAAAGGATGGGAAACAGACAACATATACAGCTTGCGTTGTCGGAAGAATGGCGCCAGGTACAGGCCTTCCTGCCTCAATTGCCGCCCTCATGATTGGTGCCGGGGATGTTACAGTCAAAGGCGTCGTAGCACCCGAGGGTTGCATTAACCCCGCCAAGTTCCTTGCTGAACTAGTCAAGAGGGGCGCTAAAGTACATCAAACAGAAACAACCATTTCAATGCTATCTCTTTGATCGAAGTTTGTAAAATCTATAAAGTTTTTCAAAAAATCAAATCAATAAGATCGTCAAGCAAAATGTTTTTGGTTGAAAAAATATAAGTACCGATAAGAGATATTATGTTAACTATCGATTGTAACAGACCACAATTAAATTCTGTCTATTTTTGTTTGTGTTTCAGGAACCGATAAATTAATGAAATAATCTCTTTCCTTTTTTGAGAGTGATCGATATTCACCAGGTTTAAGACCACCCAATGTAACCGGACCGATGCGAATTCGTTTGAGCTTTAAAACAGGATGATGAATTGAATAGCCAATTTTTCTTATCATTCTATTCTTACCCACATCAAGGATTACGTTATACCAACTATTAGTTTGAGATGTTTTTATGAAGGATATTTTTTTTATCTTATGGAGTGATCCTTCAATGGAGACACCTTTCTGAACTTTATTTAATAAATAATCTTCAATTATTCCTTTAAACTTAACCAGATATTCTTTATCAACGCCATATTTGGGATGAGTTATTTTCTGTGCAAAATTACCGTCGTTTGTGAATAGTATTAAACCTTCTGAGTTATAGTCAAGTCTCCCAACCGGAAACAAATACGTTTTTACAGGAATCAAAGATCTTGCATCGTGCCGATCTCTTTCCTTCACAAGATCAGATATATAGTTTATTGGTTTATTTAAGGCTAAGTAAATAAATTGAGTATACGGTATTACCTTATAATTATCGACAGTTACATTGTCAATGCAAGGTAATACCTTATAAAATGGTTCTAATATGGTACTATTATTAACTTTGACTCTTCCTGACTTAATAATAGTATCGCATTTCCTTCGTGATGCGATTCCTGAACTGGAGAGGAATTTCGATAGCCTTTCAGAAGGCATTAATCCTTAAAAAATTCTATTGACTTAGCAGCTTCTGTCTTAATGATTGTTTTCAAGAGTTGGGATTTTTTCTCAGTCACATCGTAGATTTTAAACTCTATATTATCTCCATCAAAGGAAGGGTTCAACATGACTTCTATGTAAATCGATGCATCTTTCTCAATTGAAAGAATAGCTTCCTTGTCAACATGTTTATCTGAAACATAGAGTTTCGGCTCTTTGGAGTTGAAAAAGTAACCTCGTCGAAATGATGCAAAGAGATTGTGAGTGCCTTTTGTCAGCAAAACAGGGGTT
>MVQO01000025.1 GCA_002067585.1 Syntrophorhabdus sp. PtaB.Bin027 | reverse complement strand
CGTGAATCAGCAGGACCGGGTTGCCGGAACCCCAGTCGTGGTAATTGGTGTGGAAGGCACCGGTTTGAACGCGCAAGGCAATTTCCGGGCTGGGATTGGTCATATTCGCCTCCGTTGGGGTGAAAATGGATGGGGAGATGCAGTGTGTGCATCTCCATTCATGATACACCCGGCGGCTGGAATCCGCAAAAAAATGGGGGTGGTGGGTTTGGGGGGGTGGGGCGCTGCGCAGCATCCAGAATGTAAGGGATCCCCACAGGCGGGTCAGAGTACCACGCAGTAGAGGCTTGCTTCGGTTGCCACGGTCGGCGCGCAGTAATGACGCCCCTCCCTAACCCTACCCTGACGGGCATTTCATCCCCATTTTGAAAAACGCAAAATGGAGAGGGAGTTTAAGCAGGTTGGGTTGAGAAGCGGGTTGTATAGCAATCACTCCATCTTGTTCCATCTCGAAATCCTACAAATCCCTAGCGTGAAACTCTGTTGATTCCTAAAGGTTATGGTTTTATGTAAGAATCTATGGCAATAATTTCGATTGAGTATAATATAAATAAGGATAATAACATTGAATGGAACATATCGATCCTAACTTATATGAAGACTATTTAAGATGGACAAAATCTATTGGGGATGATCCTTATGTAAGTAATAATTGTGTTGGAATCATTGATGTATTAAAAGCACATTATCTGATTATTGATTATTTTTTCAAAGAATATGGAGAAGGGGTTGGGGGCATCGGTCCGAGAAATCTAAATATTTTACACTCCACATTAAGTCGGCAACATTCAGCATATGAAGGAGTGAGAAAATGGAGGGATAACTTTGAGATATGCGCAACTTTGTTTTATGGATTGATAAAAAACCACCCATTTCATGATGTCAATAAAAGAACAGCTTTTTTGGTATTGGTTTATCATTTATCAAAAATACGAAGATTTCCGAATTCGAAAAACAGATTATTTGAAGACTTAGCTATTCGTATTGCCTCTAATACACTTGATTTATATCCTGAATATAAAGCTATTATTGTTGATAAAAAAACCGATCCTGAAGTTCGATTTATTGCATCCTTTTTAAAGAAATATACTAGACAGATTGATCAAACAGAATACTTGATAACTTACCATGATTTGAATGAAAGGCTAAAAAAATTTCATTATTTTCTTGATCGACCTAATGGGAATAAAATTGACGTAATGAAAGAGGAAGAAGAAATATCTCTCTTGTTCAGGAAAAAAATAGTCCCTAGACGAATTGGTTCCATTTCTTTCCCTGGATGGACAAGACAAGTTTCTCGTGAAGATATTAGACTCGTACGCAAAATAACCAGATTAACTCCTGACAAAGGAGTGGATTCCGGAGCCTTCTTTGGCAATTCGAGTTCTCTTGGAAGTTTAATTGATGAATTTCAGCCTTTATTGCTTAGATTATCTGATAAATAACAACTTGATTATAGAAAAAATATGCATTAATTTACAATAGTATCTAAAAAATATTTAGGTTAATCGCAAAGATTACATCACTTTTAGGTATAGTTAGTTGATGGGGTTTATTGTCAGGCGAAAAGATTATTGATTCATCCAATCTTACCTCGAAACCCAATCCACAACTTATAAGGGTGCTATCTTCACTATTGGGATATTCGAGCAGGTGTTTCCACTCACCCCGGTGAGGTTAATTAACGTATTGTATGTATTGGAGATAAGAAGAATATGCCGCCAACCATTACTCCATTTCATGCCATATAAATTCATCGATAAATACCTGAAGTTCACTATTTGTTTTTGGTAGTTTGTACATAATGTAGAAATGATCTTGTTCCGACCTGGAAACTGTAATGTCATCCATTATTAATTTATCATCTATGTAGATATCCATCAATGGACCATTAATGGAGAGAAATACCTTTTGCTTTTGCCCTATTGTGTAATTCTTAAATAATTTCTCGGATGAATTATTAATGGACAACGAGTACCCGGAATAAACAGGGGATTCGATTGAGGTTGACCTGTATATTATATAATCCCCTGTTTTGTTAACGTCGTCATCATTCCCAATTCCAAAAGAAAGCGTTATCACATCATTTGACGAAAATTCGTTAATTAGGATTGTAAAATTAATATCCACTTTCTCTGGTAATTTTCTATAGAGACTGATCCATTGTTCAGATTGATCTTCTATGACAATTAAAAGGCTTTCATCCTGAGCCTTAAACAATGAACCATCAATAACCCAACACCCATTTTGATCATGTGCTATATGGGGAGGGTCAACGGACCAAATGGTGGAGTTAATGCATGAAGAGGCAAAACTTTTCTCTTTTCTATCCATGGGGGGGGTGGATTGCTGCGTTTTTACGGTCTCTGTGATCAATGGGGAGGGAATATCCTGGGAGGAAACAGGGGCGATATTTTGATCCATCACCTGTATCGTGGGAGGCAATGGGATTACCGCAGAGGGGTCGATTTGCTTAGCTTTGCGGTAATCAATAATAGCTTCATTCAACAATAGTACTGCGGTTAAAAAGGTTAAAACGGCTGTAAATATTTTTAACAAAGAGGATATCTTTTGAGGTTTAGAATTTGACTCTCTTGAATTTTCTTTCTCATTAGGATTGACTAATTTTTTACCCATTCTCCACCTCTCTTACAATCAAATCAAAAGATTGTCCAATTCATTCCCCCTCCACCAGGCGGATTTCGTCGTCCGTCAGGTTGTAGAGCTGGTAGACGAGGGCATCAATGGCGCGGTCGACG
>MVQO01000024.1 GCA_002067585.1 Syntrophorhabdus sp. PtaB.Bin027 | reverse complement strand
ACCCAAAGCCTTTTCCTGTGAGCGATGGTTAAGGCATCCCGAGGGAGAAAGATTTGGCGGCACCTAAAGAAATCGTGGACCTAATTGAAAAATTTGAACGTAATATTTTGGAATACAAGACCAGCACCTATAACGAAGCCCAAACCAGGCAAGAGTTCATAAATCCGTTCTTCAAGGCTCTTGGATGGGATATGGATAATGAACAAGGCTTCTCCGGGGCTTACAAAGAAGTGGTCCATGAGGCAAGCCTTAAGGTGGGCAATACTACTAAGGCACCTGATTACGCCTTCAAGATAGGCGAGTCAATAAAATTCTTGGTCGAAGCAAAAAAGCCTTTCGTAAACTTGGCAGAGAATCCAGAGCCTGCATATCAGCTTCGGTATTACGCCTGGAATGCAAAGCTTCCCATATCTATCCTCATTGACTTCGAAGAGTTTCGTGTTTATGACTGCAGATATCCACCAAAGAAAACTGATAATGCAGATATTGCTTTGCTCTTCTCCTTAGAATATACTGACTACAATTCCCAATGGGAAAAGGTCGCCGATCTATTTTCAAAAACTGCCATCTTACGGGGCTCCTTCGATAAATATGTTGATAAGAGCAAGAACAAACGGGGTACAAAAGAAGTAGATACTGCCTTCCTTGAGCAGATTTCCTCTTGGAGAGAAGACCTAGCCCGTAATATAGCCATCAGGAACCAAGATCTCAGTACCGACGAGCTGAATAGCAATGTTCAAGCCACAATCGACAGAATTGTATTCCTAAGAATTTGTGAGGACCGAGGGATAGAGAAGTACGGACGGATTCAAGAGATAGCCAGTAAAGATAAAATATATGCTGGTTTGTGCGATCTCTTCAAGCACGCAGATGATCGCTATAATTCTGGTCTCTTCCATTTCAAAAAGGAGCCTGGCCGCGAATATCCTGATCTTCTAGCACTGGATCTGATGATGGATGATAAGGTACTCAAAGACATAACAAGCAGTCTGTATCCCCCTAGCCCTTATAATTTTGCTATCATCTCTCCTGAGATTCTTGGTATGGTTTACGAGCAGTTTCTTGGTAAAGTCATAAGGCTTACAGATGGCCATAGAGCAAAAATTGAGGAGAAACCTGAGGTCAAGAAAGCTGGCGGTATCAAATATACGCCAGCCTACATAGTTCAGAATATCGTGAGGAAGACACTCGGACCACTCATCAAAGGCAAGACGCCTTTGGAAGTCGCAATCATCCGGGTTCTAGATCCTGCTTGTGGCTCTGGCTCATTCTTATTGGTGGCTTATAAGTACCTCTTGGATTGGCATTTGGACTGGTACATTAAAAATCTGGCACCTGTATTAGACAAGGGGTACTCAGTTACATCGGCCACAGTGAGAGATCTACTACCATATTCTGTTGAAGAAGCAGATAACGAGAAAAGCCAGAAGATAAAAACGGGAACAAAAGCAAAAAGAATTGCGGCAAGGGCCAAAGAGAGAGCAAGCACTGCATCCATTCCGATTTACAAGACAAACGATGGCGAATGGCACCTTACGATAGCTGAACGAAAACGAATTCTTCTAAATAATATCTATGGCGTAGATATCGATCGCCAAGCGGTGGAAGTCACTAAGCTTTCACTTCTATTAAAAGTACTGGAGGGAGAAAATCAGCAAACAGTTTCGGATCTACTCAAGTATTCTCGTGAAAGAGTACTTCCCGATCTGGATGATAATATCAAGTGCGGGAACTCTCTGATAGGCAACGACATCATGCAGACCGACACATGGCAAAAAAATTCTAAAATAGAGAGAGATCGCATCAACCCCTTCGACTGGGAGATCGAGTTTCCTGAGATTATGCTGGCCGGCGGATTCCATGCAATAATAGGGAACCCCCCCTATATACGCATACAAACCATGAAAGAATGGGCACCTGATGAGGTTGAGTATTACAAACATCAATATACATCGGCGAACAAAGGTAATTACGATATTTACGTAGTCTTTGTAGAAAAAGGTTTAAGTCTCCTCAATGAAAACGGTAGACTTGGTTTTATCCTTCCCCACAAATTCTTTCAAGCTCAGTTTGGGCAAGGAATTAGAGAGCTATTATCAAAGCGGAAAGCTATAAGCGAAATAATACACTTTGGAGCAGAACAGGTTTTTGAGGGTGTAACTACATATACCTGCCTACTGTTCCTACAATCAAAACCAAGCAAATCATTTAGATTTATATCTATCAAGAGCCTTGATAATCCCCATCAAGTCCTCACAGCTACTTATGAATCCAAACCCAACCCTAATTATGAAGAAGCAATCTTTCCACAACCTGAATCTTCAAAAGAGTGGCTTTTTGATGCTAGTAATAATGCTGCTGTGATAGAAAAAATTAGGCGGCAGAAACATACATTAGGAGACATCACCCGGAAGATCTTTGTTGGACTTCAGACAAGCGCCGATAAGATTTATGTGCTAAAAGTCCTCCAATGGGGAGAAGATGAAGTTCTGTGCTATTCCAAATCACTGGATAAACAAGTCAATATCGAACGAGGACTAATAAAACCATTCCTAATGGGAAAAGACGTTCATCGATATCAGTCGATTGTATCGGAAAACATCGTCATATTCCCTTACATGGTTCAAAATAACAAAGCAATATTGATGTCTCAGGATTACATCAGTAGTAAATTCCCTAAGGGTTGGCAATATCTCCTAGAAAACAAGGTCGCTTTAGCGGGAAGAGAAAAAGGAAAAATGCAAGGCGACAAATTTTATGCGTATATTTATCCAAAAAATCTTTCTGAGTTTGAACAGCAAAAGATAATGACCCCAGAAATAGCGCTAGGAAGCCAACTTAGTTTTGACCCAACTGGCATATTTTACCATACAACAAAGGTTTACAGCTTTGTATTTAAGGACACCCAAAAAGAGAATATTTTGTACTTTTTAGGACTGTTGAATTCTAAATTATTATGGATATTTCTTAAGGCCACGGGTTATACACTAAGAGGCGGTTATTTCACGTTTAAAACGGAATATCTCAAACCTTTTCCAATACATGTTATTGATTTCTCAAATAAAATAGATGTAGCCCTCCACGATCACATAGTCACCTTGGTTGATAATATGCTTTCCCTTAACAAACAGCTTTCTGAAGCCCGAACAGGCCATGAGCAAAAGCTCCTCCAGCGCCAAATAGAAGCCACAGATGGACAGATAGACGCCCTGGTCTACGAGCTTTACGGATTGACTGAAGAGGAGATCAAGATTGTAGAAAACGCATAAGTCAATCTTGTGCACCAGATGGCGCCAACAAGAGCATTTTATTTCTAATGTAAGCAATTTTTCCCTCATGCCTCTAAACCGCTATGCGTGAAAAGCCATCGCGTAACATATTACTTATCGAGCCAGAAACATATTCATAATAATGTGTGAATAAATGTAAGCATCTATGCATAGCGATTTTTGGCGTTTCCAATTACATTCGATTTTGTGCGCTATGCGTCTATTGCTATTTATATTTCAAATTGCTGAATAAATCGTTTGGAAAGTGGCTTATTTCATAGTATGTAAGAACAAAATTGCATTTTTCGCAGGAATTTCAGAAATGGGATTATATCACAACGGTATAAGATTTACTGATTGCGTTTTGTGGAATGCGTCACTAAATTTAGTACATGGTCGACAGGCTAAATTATGGGTTGAAGTTAGTTCTATGACATTTTATCTGAATGCTGCAAGGATGTCATAGAACTCCCCCCCCATCAAGGCACCAGAAAAACACATTCTTTGGCCTTGCGCCGCGGCCCAAAAAGGTGCAAAAATGGAGGATTATGTATCAACCGACATGATTTCACAAAAAGCAAGGTGCGGTCGTTGGTTGGAGTTTAGAACGTCTATAAAAATCTTTCGGAAAACTATATGTAGATAACCTAGACTACATAGAATAAGAAAACAGTAAAACGGTTAACCTGTTAAATGGTTAATCGGTATAGCATCGTGAATAACTTGGTCATAAGGTCAAGCTGCGAAAATTCAAGCATTTTATCCCATCGGAGATGATAGCAATGGCGATCAAGCAACATGGCGGAGCAATGAAGGTGAAGAGAGAAAAAGCCCGTGGATTTTCCGAAAAGAAAGAGCATATGCTAGTCACCCGCGATGGAAATGTAATAAAAGGCCCTAGATTCGAGAAGATGATTCAAACCCTGATACACTAAGGCCAAATTATGCCTTTTTCGTATGAGGATTTCTTTTCATTTTATAGGACTGAATTTCTACCTGCATACACCATCGTATATAACTGGATTGACTACGAAAACGTAGACATAAACGTCAAAGCTGTCGAAATCCTTACAAGTGTAGCAAATAGCTTCAATTCGATTTCCGATAGTGATGAAAAAGACAGACATCAACAAAACGCAGAGCAATATTTACGTGACCTTACCGTATTATGCTACTATTTTTATAGTATAAGCTTCAAAAGCTACTTTATCGATCCAATTATTGCTCACCCAACAAACGCGAGAGATTGCCTGTCTGTAGGGTCCGATTTATTTCAAACCAATACCGACAAATTCAATGAACTGCTGGAAAGGGTTCAAGAAATAACGCTAAGAAGCGAAGACCCGCGGAGAAATGATGCTATCGCTGTTTACAAGGAACTAAAAGATTTGAGTTTAAGGATAAAAGGATACATCCGCGAATCTGAACTTGATCGATTGAAAAAAAGATGGAAAAACGAAGAATCAAATGAAATCCAAAGATCCTTTACAACCGATATAGTAGATGCATTTAACCGCGCAAACCCCAAGACATTTGCTCAGAAACATCCAGTCTATTTTGGTATAATTATGATAGTCGTAGGATATGTTATAAAAGCTGCTATTGATTATTTTATAGTGCCTGAGTTATCACCACTTGTTGTTGACACTGTATCTAATGTATCTAATGTTACTAATGTTACTGTAAACACGTCTCTGCGTCCTTAAACCGTCCCGATAACACGTAGTGGTTTCACATCGTGGCCACGAAGATTGGATAATGTGCCCTACTTGCCATACACCAGAAAAAGCTATTTTTAAGAAGGCACATATTTTGCGCCTACGGTGGAGCAATGCAAAGAATTCATGCGCCTTTTGATGAGCCCACATTGGCGCAGATTGATCGGGAAGTAGAGAAGAAAGGCATTAGCCGGGCTCAATGGCTTAATTCTGTGGTAGCCTCATATTTGCGCCTCCTTGAGCTTACCAAAGGCGCAGATCCGGCGCAGACGATCCAAGAAGCGGCGCAAATGAGGATCACTATCGAGAGCTTACAATCTGAGAACAATAACCTAAAAGAAGAAGTCCAGCGACTAGAATCGGAAAGCAAAGACGCGGCGCAGATTGCGCCTGAATTGACGCAACTGAGGACCAACAACGGTAGCCTATGGAGAGACAACCAGAAGCTTAAGAAGTCCGAAGAGTCAGCACGCGAAGAAGCGGAGCAAGCAAGGCGCAAATTAGGTGCAATCGAGGCGCAAATAGCAGCGAACACTTTAGAGACAGAAAAGGCTCGCTCAGATATGATCCTCTTGGAACATGATAAGGCGCACTACCAGGACACAATCAAACAGAAAGACCAGCAAATAGCATTTTTAGAGGCGCACATTGCGCAGCTCACCCAAAGCATCGGCCAACTATCATTGAAGCCTGGCGATGAAGAGATTAAGAAAAAAGGCTGGTGGCGGTTCTGGAAGTGATAAAAATATGGCTAGTATAAATATCCAACAGTTTCTATACGAACATGACGGTTCAATGAAACGTAGCACATTAATAAGAGAACTTCATAGCGTTGGCGCTAGTATTCCAACTATCAGCCAAAAACTTAAAGATTTAGAAATAGACGGCTCAATAAAAACATCTGGAGATATCATTATCTTAGTGCCTATCTGTAAAGCCGAACAAATGCTTTTACATGGAAACCAAAATGAAGACGGCAGCATGGAGCCAATCGGACATAATCAAGTTTCGATCCCGTATGACAAAACTTTATTTCGAGTTGTAGACGAGTCGGATAAATTGTTGGATGAGATTACAGTGGACGACGGCATGATAGAGCTGCTCAGGGCAATTTGGAGACATAAGATACCAACCTTTCATTCATGCCAAGGAACGGAAGGCGATAAGGCTTGGATACGTTTCATGTGGCGTAAAGATGTGCCTCGCTTCCTTGACTTGGTTCCACAATCTTCCAACAATGCGCATTGGGGGCTAGGTTTCATCGAAGATGAAAAAAATTATCAGATTTCATTCCCACCGGAAGATATAGCGAGGATAACTGAAGAATTGAATAGTAAACCGATCAGCTAAAACTTATTTTACTAATAAATAGCCGATTATTGCCTTATACACATAATATTATAATTTATGTAATGCCCTAGAATCAACGATCTCCCGTCAGGATGAGACATAAGGACGGGCTATAGATCGCTTGAATATCAATGGCTGGCGTGGCTCTGGAAATAAAAAAGAACGCGAATAAAAGCGTTCAAAAATAATCCATTAACTTTTGAGATGTGGTTACCGTGGCTGAGTCAAAATATTTTTCGGCTCTATCTTTACTTGCATCAAGGTTGTTGTCAAATGTTTCGTACCTTATATCAACCATGTCTATATTATTAATCTTTAACTGATAGGCTTTTCCGTCCGGGCCTATTAATCCTATTATAGCACATTCCGGATACTTGCCGACCACATCGGCGGCTGCGATCATCGCACGTCTCGTTGCGGTTAAATAATCACCATCGGAGACATTTATAACTATTACATAGCCGTGGAGACCATAGGTGCTATTTTCCACATATGTCGCGTCAGCCGTAAGACCTTTATTCTCTAATTCGCTTTTTATTTTAGCTGCGCTTTCTTCGTTGACAGCACACACTGCATTAATGCAAATTAAAAATGCAAGTACCCCAAAACTTGCTGTTATTGGCTTCATATCTATTTACACCTTTATGACGGAGTTTATACCACATTAATTTAAAGACTACTGAGTCACGCCTCAAAGAACTATGGCCAAGATGTGGCACTACAGAACGTATCTGTTGGCAACGATCAGATTTGAATATCTATCTTGCATCAAGAATAATATTCTCATGCTATTATAATAGAAACGAAACCGAAACGGTATTAGCCGGTAAACTAGGAGAGACGGTAAACGGTTATTATCCTTCTCGGATTTATATATTTACGACAAATTTTAACGTTTTACCTTATATCCTCAGCTCATAAAGGGCAGTACTTCGCCCATTCTGAACCGTTGCCATCCGTCACGTTCACGGTCTTCTTTTATAATAGTGCAATAATCTAAATCATCAACTTTAGCTACAAGTCGCATTGTGGCTCTTCCGTCGTTGGGGGTGTGCTCACATTTCAGAGCTGGGAAGAGATGTTCTGCTTTCTCCATCGCTCTGATTGCATCACGCCGGGAAGGAGCTTGCCCTTCTTTGCCTGCCAGGAAAAGCCGTACATCAGGAGAGCTAAAAGCAAAATCCTTCTTCCTATTCTCGCCTTTCGCGATGGTCTTTACATGCTCATAGAGCATCACGGCGCGAAGTTTGATCTTTGTGGAAGCCTGAATTATCCTTTCTGCAGCATTCGCGGCAGGCCTTCGGCTTATGGCCTCTCTGATGGGTTTGAATGCTTTTCTTATGTAGACATTGAGCAAAATAAGCTTCTGGATAGGGCTTTTCTCATTCTTGATTATGTTTTGGGCATTTATCAATAGCTCGGTTGAATCCTTCTTGTCTATTAGCCGCTCCTCTCTGGCAATGTCCAGGATGTCATTGAACAAGGCCACAGCGGAATTAGAGAGGGCCTGCAGCTCCGAAAGTGGAATTTCAAGAATAGGATCATCAGGCGGTACATTATCGACTTTGGGTGACGTGCTCCCAAAGGTATTTAACCTAGCATTGGCTACGTTTGACATAAGGTAACACTTCCCTTCTCGGGAATCCTGTCAGGGCATTGCGAGTGCCCTGGCTGGAAACAGTTTTTTATTTTCTGCTATTATTACTGTGATTATAATTTCTGCTTAAATAGCTAATTGTGCGATAGGCAAAGCTATTATTCTGAAGAGATGATTTGATTTCTGGCATTGTGTTTTCACCGACCATGCCAGGCGGGGTCAATCCCTGCCTTCAATATTCTTCTCAAGGGGGTTGCTGATAGTTATTTTTATCAGTTGGCCCGGCGTTATCTTCAGCTCTTCCCGGTAAACTTCAGGGATAACGATCCTACCTGACTTGTCTATTTTAAGTTCTGTGGCAATTTCGCGCATACACTACCATATTAGGCCATTGCTTATATATCTATTTATCATCAATGGTTCCTAATGGTATTTTATGCCATTAGGTTTAAATAGTCCCCTCACCTATATAGTATTTGGTGAAAACACAATGA
>MVQO01000023.1 GCA_002067585.1 Syntrophorhabdus sp. PtaB.Bin027 | reverse complement strand
TATGTTTCATAAGTGCTGTGATACATGCAACTTCGTGCTATACAGTCACATTGCCCCCGGTTGGCTGCGCCTTCTCTCGGGTCCCCCATAATAACCTCCGGAGCCTCGAACCCGATCAGTTGCTATATCAACCCATCTACCCTCCGAGGGCCGATAAAACTGTTTGATTTGCCTCAGCTCTATGAGCCTATCAAGATCACGGGCCTGAACAAAGTCGTGTCTGTAATCTCGATACTGTACATGAAGAAACAAAGTATTCCTCCTCCAGTCATACAAATCTTAAGAAGATCTGTTATTTTAAAAGATTTTCTTACACCTTCCTTACAAACCTGAGATATTCTTTTCTGTCACATCTGACTGGAATAATCAAAAGCAATTCCTGTGCCAGCATACAACTTACCATTCCTGAGCCGTCTGGTGACTGTGTTTGCCCAGTTGAAGAGGGGAGGGGTGGTACTGCTGTGCCCCCATGACGATGACAAACTCGGAGGATCAGCTACGAGGTTTGTAGATTCGGATATCGAACTTCACTGTGCTCTATATTTTACAATGTAAGAGCGGTGCAATTTTGCTATTAGGGGATTCCTTCTCCAATCAGTATAATCTCAGTATTTGTTGCCTGAGGGTCGTTTGTGGGAATTGTTATTTTTGCAGTATGGTGCCCGACAACTGGGGAAAACTGGATCTTGAACTTGCATGATCGTTTAGGGGATACGGAGGTATTTGAGCACAGATCATCAACAGGGACAAAAACCGGGTTGTCAGACGTTATAGCCCCAACAAACAGATCTTTCTTGCCCTTTGTTGTTTTGTTCCTTATGGTAAAAATCATGACTCTGTTCATGGCGAGTTTCACTTTCTTGAAGTTCTTCCTGGTAGGGGTGACCTTGATCGTAGGATCACTTAGGAAAGTTGCCGTAACGACACGGTCTTCGCTCATACCCAGTGTACAGGCTTTAGCAGAACCACTACAGGCACCTGACCACCCCTTGAATACTGAATCTGCATCTGCCCTTGCTCTAATCTTTACTGTTGACCCTCGAAGGAAGGACGCATCACATGCACTGCCGCAATCGATACCCGGTGACGTACTCGCAACTACACCTGTTCCTGAGCCAATCTTTTCCACTTTTAGTATTTTGTAAGTATCAAGAATGGTCCAGGGTCCTGTCATAGAACCACTGGTGGAGTAACTTTTACAAAGGCCTCTATCATAATCTGTATCACTCTCAATAGAATCATCACAGCATGGAGTCTTTTCACTGCAGGTGACACCATTCCAGAGAAGGCTGGCGAGAAGGTTCTGGCCGTACTTACTGGGATGAAAGCACTCACACACGCTCAACTGGGGGTTGCCAAACGTATCTCTGTACTGAAACCTTGAATTACCTATAACATTGGTCGCTACGAG
>MVQO01000022.1 GCA_002067585.1 Syntrophorhabdus sp. PtaB.Bin027 | reverse complement strand
GTCCGATCTCGTCCTCTCGATCAACGAGGGATTGCGAGAGTACACAATCAGCATGGGTGCAGCCCCTGAGAAGACGAGGGTCATCCGGGCCGGAATTGATTTTGCATGGTTGAATAATGCCGACCGCGATAAGAAACGAAAAGAACTCGGGATCGTCCAGGAGGATATCATCCTCTTTTTCATGGGATGGCTCTACGAGTTCTCGGGGCTGAGAGAGGTCGCATCCGAACTCATGAAGCAAGATCCCTCCAGCCGGCTCAGGCTCCTGGCAGTCGGTGAAGGCGACCTCTGGGACGATCTCCAGGCGATGAGATCGGCACCTGGATCAGGTGAGAGAATCATCACCATCGGATGGCAACCATATGCAACAATCCCGGACTTCCTTGCTACTGCGGACATCTGCATTCTCCCGGCCGAGAATAATGAGATCATGCGAAATATTGTCCCCATCAAGATGTACGAATACATGGCTGCGGGAAAACCCGTGATTGCGACAGAGCTGCCGGGGATAATGAAAGAATTTGGATCCGGCAACGGGGTTGTGTACGTTGAAAATGCAGGAGAGGTCATTCGAAAAGCAACCGAACTCTCTCACAACGGATCAATGATACACCTCGGCGCAAAAGCACGACAGTTCGTGATACCGAATGACTGGGACATGATCACGGATACCTTTGAACAGACCCTGGGAGGGATCATGGATGCCTGCTGAATACCGTGCATATATCACAAAAATTGGTGATCTGAAGCAGGACATCCACGACAGTCTTTCCTTCATCGGGTGGGAAAACCATGTGAACAAGGATGATACCGTATTCGTCAAGCCCAATTTCACCTATCCTTTCTTCAAGGAGGGCATCACCACGAATCCTGCTTTCCTCCGATCTCTATTAGAATTACTGAAAGACCGTGCTTCCCGGGTAATCGTGGGGGAATCCGATGGAGGCAACCATTCCTTTACCGCAGACCAGGCCTTCAATGGGCACGGGATGCCCGAAATATGCAAAGAAACCGGTGCGGAACTCGTCAACCTGTCAACCCTCCCTTCACGATACATCGAGGACGCCATCCAGGGAAAGAAGGTGAAAGTCCAGGTGCCGAATCTTCTTGTTGACGGGATTGACTGTTTCATCTCCGTGCCTGTCCTCAAAGTGCACGTGATGACGCGGGTCACCCTGAGCATGAAGAACCTCTGGGGCTGTTACCCTGATACCATGCGGTGCCTGCACCACAAGTATTTGAGCAGGAAACTGACTCTTCTGACAAGGGTGCTTGATCCGAAGATCGTCCTGATCGATGGGACGTATGCCCTTGATGGTCATGGCCCGATGTTTGGCAACGCAGTCCACGCTGATCTCATCATCGCGGCTAACAATCCGGTCGTTGCCGATGCGTTTGGTTCAGCAATTATGGGGATTCCGGTTTCACAGGTTGAACATATCATGATTGCAGAGAAGGATGGGCTTGGGACGACGAATCTTGAGACGGTTCAATTCAATGGCGACTGGACAAGATACCGGATGCAATTCGAGGTGAATAAAACCATCATAGATCGGCTCTCAACAATCCTTTTCAACAGTGAGATATGTGCAAAATGTGTGATGGATTCCCCAATGAAACCGATCATTTATGGTGTGGCAACTAAGTTACGGAATACCGATGAAAAATGCGTGAACGATGAATTAAAAAGAGGGCATGGATGATTATATTTATATCAAATCTATTTTCCGAAATGGACCCGTATAAGATATATATTCCTGCAATTTTAATCCTGGATTATTCATTAATATGAAGTTATTATAAATCAGGATATTGATCTATGAGAATTTTAGAGGTAATTCAAAAATTTTCAAACACACCGGATACAAAAAGTACTACTGAAATTATTTTTTTTATCTCCAAAATATTAGCCTCTCGTGGTCATAAAATTACAATATTTACAACTAATCACAAATTAGATAAACAAAAAATCCAAGAACTTGAGAAGAATGGATTAAAATTTTATATTTCAAAGATTTTTATAGACATTCGTGGATTAATACTAACTCCAGGAATTATTAATCATCTGTCAAATATTAAGCAATGCGATATTATTCATTTACATAATTACAGAACATTTCAAAATGTGATTATATCTTATTATGCGAATTTTTTTAAAATCCCATATATCTTTCAGGCCGAAGGGTCCCTTTCCACTTTTTATCAAAAAAAATATTCGAAGATTATATTTGATTATTTTTTTGGGAATAGAATGATTCGTAACGCAATAAAAGTTATTGCATCTAGTGAACAGGAATTAGAAGAATTAATTAAAATAGGTGTATCAAGGGATAAAATTGTAATTATCCCATTCGGTATCGAAATTCAAGATTACTTTGATTTGCCGGAAAAGGGAATATTCAAAATGAAATACAATATAAATAAAAATAAAAAAATAATTTTGTATCTTGGAAGAATTCATAAAATGAAAGGTCTTGAAATTCTATTATTAGCTTTTTTAGATTTACAAAAAGAAAATATAGATTCATTATTAGTTATTGCAGGTCCAGATGATGGATATTTGGAGGAGTTATCTCGCCTGGTTAAAAAATTAGATTTGAAAGACAAAATTATTATTCCCGGACCATTATATGGTTCCAATAAACTAGAAGCATATAGGGATGCGGATATTTTTGTTCTTCCTTCTTTTCATGATGATTTTGGATTGACCACTCTGGAATCATTAGCATGTGGAACGCCAGTGATCATAACTAACCGCTGTGGTTCATCAGATGTAGTCTATGAAAACGGGGGGTTGGTGATCGAGTATGATAAAAATTCATTGGTAAATGGAATGATAACACTGCTATCTGATGATAATTTACGAATTAAATATTCGGAGCAAGGTAAGGCACATGTACATTCCAATTACTCCTGGAATTCAATCGGGATTCTATTGGAGAAATGTTATGAATCTTGTTTATCCAACAATCAAAAATTAATCGGGAAAAATGACTCAAATAAACAGTGACTCAAGAAAATATAATATTGGAGTACTCACCCCTCCGATTGAAACCGCGGGCATCATACCCCTGTCAAATCTTATGGAAATTTTAAAGTCTATTTCGAATGATCTTTATCTCCTAACTGGAGCTGCGGGATTTAATTATTTTAAAAATAGCAACCGAATTAACACGTATAGAATTAATTTTTCACCAGGGGCCACCACTTTCACAAGAATAATAAAATTTATGTTTTTCCAAATTAACGAATCTCGAAAAATTTTTGGATTATCAAACAAAGTTGAGTACTGGTTTTTTTTCTTTTCAGCAGAATTCC
Organism: Syntrophorhabdus sp. PtaB.Bin027; assembly: GCA_002067585.1. GTDB lineage: Bacteria > Desulfobacterota > Syntrophorhabdia > Syntrophorhabdales > Syntrophorhabdaceae > Syntrophorhabdus. The sequence goes on along the minus strand of MVQO01000022.1, from coordinate 2,814 downwards.
AACTATTTCCAATAATAATAGCTAGATTATGTAGGAAGAAGGTAATTATCATTGTTACTGGTTCATCAATAAAAACCCTAGAATTCCAAGATGATTATTTAAGGGTTGGATTGAAGATAATATGTATCTTTGCATGTTTATTTGCGAAAAAAATAATTTTTTATTCAAAAAATCTGATTAAAGAATATAATTTCGAAATGTGGAATAAAAAAAACCTCATCGCCCACGAGCACTTCCTCGACTTCACCACCTTCACCGTGACCACCCCATACAAAGACCGCCCCCCCCTCATCGGCTACATCGGCCGCTTGAGTGCTGAAAAAGGTGTCCAGCATTTCGCCCAGGCACTTCCCGCCACCCTCAGAAACCAACAGGATCTCCGCGTGCTCATCGGTGGAGATGGGCAGTTGAAAGATGCCATCGAAGCCTCCCTGCAGGAGACAGGGGTCGCTAATCACGTCGACCTCCCGGGCTGGATCTCCCGAGATAATCTCCCCAAGTACCTGAACCAGATCCGCCTCCTTGTCCTCCCCTCCTACACTGAGGGGCTCCCCAACATCATGCTTGAGGCTATGGCCTGCGGAACTCCAGTGCTTGCGACGCCGGTCGGGGCGATTCCGGATGTGATACGAGATGGCGAGACGGGTTTTATCATGCGGGACAACTCACCGGAATGTATTGCGAGAAGCGTGTTACGGGCGTTGAGTGATCCTAATCTGCACGAGGTTGCAGAGAGGGGGAGAAGGTTTGTGGAGGAAGAGTTTACGTTTGAGAAGACTGTAAAGCAATGGAAAGAGATACTCGAACTTGTATGATATTCAATAAAGTTATTCAAATTTTCTGGAATAAATTGGATATTTTTCTAGCTTTTTTTGGACTAATAATTTCTTTTTTATTTTTCTTATTTGGAAAATCAATAATTTTTTTTGTTTTCGGGATTTTAATTTTTATTCCATGTAGTATTTGGCTTATTTTTAACAAAAAATTTTTTTTTAGTCTAAATTTTACGGATTCATATCTTTTTTTTAAATTATTATTAACTTGTTTTTTTGCAATTTATTCTTTAAATATCTTCATTTTATACTCTAGACCTAACCTTTATGAGAGACCATTTCTTTTTATAATTCTCCTCTCAATGATATCAGGAATATTGGTATGTGAAATTTTTACATCCAATCGTCGTCACATTTTGTTAATCCTTAGTCAGATAATAATCCTAGGAATTTGTATTAGCTGGTCCCAATCTTTGATTTTTCCAGAATTTATTGGTTTAGATGATTGGTATCATTCTAATATTGTGAAATTGATCCTTGATACGCACTTTATCCCAGAAATGTTTACTTACTCATCATTTCCAATTCTTCATTTAATTATCGTATCCATAACATTAATTGCTAATATTTCAATAAAATTATCTTCAATTTTTTCAGTCAGTTTTGGGGAGATAATATGTAGTACGTTTTTCATTTATTTATTATCATCATATTTATTAAAAAATTATAAAATAGGACTATTATCTGCATTTTTTATGATAATTGGAAATGTTCATATTCGTTTTTCCTATTTAATATATCCTAATGCATTTGGTTTGATTTTTATAATAATAATATTATTCCTAATATTTTCAAATAATAGTGGAAAATTAAAAAATATTATGAAAATCTTGACTATTCTTTTTATGGTTATGATTATTCTTACACATCCATTAGTATCAATATTTATGGCATTCATTCTCTTCATTCTTGCTTTTTTTATTTCTTTTTCTTATAATGAAAATAATACGACGTCGAATAAAAAAATCAGTTTAATATTACCTGTTTTTTTTTCTGTAGCGACGTTTGCTTATTGGACTTATTTATCTTTAACTACAAGAACACTAGCTGATTTAATTTCAATGGGATTTAGTCCTGATATTTTAGCAAGAACTACACTTGATTTAGGAATTAATATCCCTTACAATTTTTTTGATTTATTGTTTTCCGTCATTCCATTTTATTTATATGTCTCAATTGCTATAATTGGAGTATTTTACTTTATTTCACAGAGAAATCATGTTTTAATATATTTATATGGATTTTTACCTCTTTTTCCACTTATAATTCCTTTTATTTTTTATTTGTTTGGAATGGAATCTATCACATTGCGTTGGTTTCTTTTAGCTCAAGTTCTTTTATGCATTCCGTTATCTTCCATATTTTATATTATTGGTGGAAAGTTAATTTCTAAATCTTTTTTATATTACGCTTTTATAATTGTAATTATAATAATATTTAGTTTCTTGATGATTAATAGTGAATTGGGGAATCATGATAACTTTTCTTTATCTCCCTTAAGCAAAATTAAAATATACCATACTGAATCCGAAATCATTGGATATAATTTTATTATTAATAAATCAACAAAAATATTATCTGTAGATGGATTTTCAATACCTGTGTTAAAATATCATTATAATTGGGATAATTATTATCAAATGGATAAACAATATGTTTCGGGAAATATTATTCAAGATAATTCATTTAAAATAATTCGGCAAGAGATGGTTATGAATTTTCAAAGATCTGGGATATTATCTAGAGAAATAGTGCCAGATATTAATAATTTTATGTTAAGAAGCAAATTTGATAAGATCTATGAAAATTCTGGTCTAACAATTTTTAATTAATTTTTATAATCCCTCATTCAGTAAAAATTCTTTTGAAAAAATTTTTTATTCCTAATATTAAATGAAATGAATTTATTGGGATGTATGTCCATATAAGTATCCAATATTTTTTGATTAAATGATTTTTAGTTTCGCATTCTTTAAGGTTT
>MVQO01000021.1 GCA_002067585.1 Syntrophorhabdus sp. PtaB.Bin027 | reverse complement strand
AATTTCGTGCAATAGACTAGCAAATTATTATTTTAATAAGGGCAGGTTGAATTTATCACAAAAAAATTGGAAAGACGCAAGAAATGCTTTTTTTTATGCATTTAAACAAGGATCAATATCACTAAAATTAAAATCAATCCTGGGAATGGGGTTCAGTTATTTACGATATGATTTTGAGTGGATAGCATTCCTTTTATCTAAACCACAATTACTTGATTTATTTGAATAATCGTATATTAGTGCGCTTTAATATAGTATGTTCGAAATTCTCCATTATAATAAATAATATTCGCACTGGTATCGCGGTTTTCAAGTTGAAAGAAATCTGAAGGGGTAAATCTCCATAAATGTTCGAAATCTGGAAAAATTTCAGGATAACTAATCCTTCCAAGTTTGGTCTCTAAAAAATATCGATCCACTGTGTAGGATTCACCATAGTAATCCTTATATTGGTAGCCAAAATGATCAGGTGGAGTAGTATTAATATATCGTATATTTTTCGGTAAATTATTAGTTCCTTGAATTAATTGACCAAATCGCATTTGGTTTAAACCTAAATCATCAATTAAATACTTATCATTTTGAAATTTTAAAAAATGTGTGATCCCGATAATTTCCATTTTAGTTACCTGCGAATTTCCTTCTCGAATTATTGGAGAAGGGTAACAATTGAATATTGCAATAATAGCAGAAGAGAATAATAGAACAAGTAAAATTATTATTTCCACCTTTCGAGGTAATTTTTGAAATATTATAGATACTCCTAGTCCAATCAGTATTGTAGCAGCGAAAATTAAATAGCGCATCTCGCGGTTGAACTCAACCCAGATTACTTTACTAAAAAATGCAACAAATAATAATAAGAAAAAAATACCGAATAAGATAGTATACTGAAACAATTCTAAATTGACATTATCCTTAGATGCAAAAAATTTTATTAAGACAACAAAAAAAATTAAGGATCCCAGAAGTATATAGATGAATATATGGCCGTACATTGAAATGGATGTTCGAAGAATTTCACTTAATGACAAGTTTGCTTTTAATAAAAGATTTTCATATTGCATAGCAGTCGTGGTTCCAATTTCATAGATCAGCCAGTTCCATACAGTTTTAATTGTTCCCGAAAAACTGGAATAACTGGAAAACCAAAAAAACCAAGTGATAAATAACAAAAGTATTGGAATTATTAATGGAAATTTATTTGATCTGGCATTTTTCAATTTTAAATTATTCCGTAATTGATGAATAACCATATATAGCCACTCTGATATTCCAAGGCAGAATAAAATAATAAATAAGAAAATTGTTCCTTCACCTGGATGAAAAAATGGAATTAATATAAGTATTATTAGAAGAACTAATGAAAAGTTGGTAGGCTGTTTAATTGTTTTTCTTTTGAAGATAATATATAATATAAATGGCAATAGATAAAAGCATAGTACCGAAGGAGCGAACATTAAGTTTTCATGTTTAAATAATAAAAGAGAAGCAAAAGCTGTAATAAACAATATTTGGCACCAGTTAGTTGAGATCTCTCTTGCTAAAAGATACATTCCAATAATATAGAATATTGTAAAAAATCCAGGAATTATTTCTACGAGTAATTCTGGGTTTAATCCAGTTGTAAGGCTTAAATGAGAAATAAGTATGTGAATAATAGGATAATGATTAGTTGATACCCCGGCAATAGAAAAATTACCTGTAAAAAGAATGTCTTTTGTTAAACCAATATGAGTTAATACGTCTCCTCGACCTAGTGTAGTATATCCTCGGAAAAAAGGCAATAAAAGTATAGTAATATTTGTATATGTTAACATAAAAAATCCAAATATCCACCATTTAGGTTGATTTTGAATAAAACAAGATGATAATAAGATTAAAATTCCACATGTGATTGAAATAATAAAAAAAAACCAGAAATATATTGGATATATTGTATATATTGAAATTTCATAACCTTTAGAGGGAGGTGTTATTGCAATGATAATTAATAGAATAAAAAGTGAAAAAAATCCGATGATGGATAGAACATTTATAATGACATTTTTTTTTAATCCCTCTAAACTTTTAATATAGATTTTCATCATTCTCCTTTCTGTATTTATTTTCTTTATGGTTATTTTCCATCACCAGCTAACAAATTCATTATATGAATCATAAAAAGTATCATTTTATTTATCACAAATTTCCTTCAGAATCCCCCTCCACCGCTCCACCGCCTTCTCAAACGTATACTCCCCCTCCACGTACCTCCTCCCCCGCTCCGCAACCTCCTCCAAATCGGGATCATTCAACGCCCGTATCACGTTCCTCGCGATACATTCCGGTGAGTTGTCCTCCATGATAAAACCCGTCTCGCCATCCCGTATAACGTCCGGTATTGCTCCGACCGGCGTCGCGAATAAGGAACCTATTTTCCTTTATTAGATAATAAATTAAAGAATAGATTTTTATATCTTTCCACTATTATTTCATTGTTCAATTCCGAATTAATAAGCTTATTCAAATTATTTTTAATTTTTCCCTTAACTTCTTCATTTTCCAATAAGGTGGTGACATCATTAATCATTTTATCGAATGATTGAGAATGAAATCCAATATGATTTTTTTTAATCATATCATCGGGGTCACAATTTAGACTCACAACTGGCACTTCGTTCAACCATGCCTGGAAAAAACTATTTGGAAAACCCTCAACGATAGAAGTGTTGACAAGTACTGCGGCATTTTGATAGTATTCATTTATTTGATCGAAAGGTATAACACCAATAAAATGGAGATTGGATATTTTCTGTGATTTCTTTTTAACGGTTTCATAATATTTATCTTGTCTCGGACAACCTCCAATTAGTATAAATTTACCCCAGGGCATAGACTCAGCTAACTCAATAAATAATTCAGGTTGTTTTACAGGTGTAATAGTGCCAACCCACAAAATATTATTCTTTTCGTTTGCCTGATTTTTTGGAGGGATATTTACTTTTGGGAACGGCCCAATAATTTTTATTGCGTTTCTAGTAAAATTTTTCCTTACTGCTATTTTTTGAAATTCATTTTGAACAACAATTTGATCTGCCAATTTTATTTCAATCCAATTTGCTAAAAACATTAGACTGAACTTAGATTTTGTGAATTCTGGAATTTTCCGAGAAATTAAATTCTGATCTATTAGTGCATCTGATGCAATTCGATAAATGCTCTTTTTTTGGAGAATTTTACAAAAAGGAATGACAATCCCAAGAATACTTCCACCCTGATAATAAATATCTGAATTTTCTTTTCTCATTGCAGCAAATATTTCAAATATTTTAATTAAAATTCCGATTTTTCCGTAAATATTCCCTTTATTTCGAATTTTTATAATCTTTATCCCATCGAAATACTCAATACTTGGACCTTCTTGTTCTATTGTAATAATTGCGACATTAAATTTTGATTTCACTAATTCTTTTGCGAGTAATACTTGGTGGACATCCGGGCCAAGAATTGTTTTTATATTTTTTCCCGATAAAATTGGATATGCACCTAAAGAGACAAAACAGATTTTTTTTTGACGCTCGGATATTGTCATATAATCCAACTTCATTTCTCATTTAAATTTAACAAGATTTTGTTAAGGACATCCCCCATATTTAAAACTGAATATTTTTCCACAATTTTACTTCTCCCTTTAACTCCAATTTTTTTTGCCAGATCTATATTTTCGATCACCCATCCCAGTTTTCTCTCCAAATCTGATATATCTCCAGGTTTTGTCAAAAATCCCTCAACATTATCCATAATTAATTCGTTGATTCCGCCGACTCCTGAAGCTACGGTGGGAATTCCCATTGCAAGGTATTCAGCAACTTTAACTGGATTTGCTGCCCGATTTATTTCACAATCAATCTTAGGACAGCATAAAATATCAAATGCAGATAAAAATTTTGGTATATCTTCATGGTTTTGAGGCGGCAATATTGTTAAATAGTTATTTAATTCATTATCGATGATATTATCAATTTTATCATCTAGACTTTTCCATAATATTTTACCAATTATTACCAATTTTATATTATTATGTTGTTTTAGTAAATTTTTAAATGCTTGAATTAAAATCGGGATGCCTTCATAGTAAGTAAATGATCCAACATATCCAATTAAAATATCATCATCGTTAAATTTAAGTTGTTCTCTAATTAAGGAACGGTCTTTTTTATTGAATGAGAACTGATCGGTATTGATAAATATTGGTATATAAATGACTTTTTTACAATCAAATTGAATTTTTAGTTTATTCTCCAAATGATGACTAATAGCAAAAATAATATCTGATTTTTTAGCTAATATCTTAAAAAATATATCCGGTATACATTTATCCAATTTGGTATCGATACAATCCAATATAACTTTTTTGTTACATAACTTTCCCACAATTAATGATGGAAATGATGCGATTAAACAGTTAAAATCAGCGAGTATGATATCAGAGGTTTTACAAGATCTAATTAAATGATATGAAGCTGGAAAAATTGCAAAGAACTTAAATATTCTCGGTAATTTATGACTTGTATGAATAATGGTTGTTTGAAATTGGTCATTCATTTTAATAGTTTCAATTCCATTTTTATCAGAATAGAAAGAGTATGAAATTAAGTCAATATTGTATTTTAATTTGTTAAATACTTCAATAAAACCCTTTACTCGTGGACCCCCACCGATTCCTATACCCTTAACCGGTGCCTGTGATAAATATGTAATTTTCATGCCTAGTCCCCTAGTCTATAGAATTTTTTTAAAAAAATTCCATTTGTTTCAAATATAACATTCAATATTTTTTTAACAACTTCTTCATGTTTTTTTTCTATTCCAAGATGACTAGGGATGGTGTAACAAAAATTATTTATTAAATTTTGCTTATTGCCCTGAATTTTTTCAATCTTAATATTGAAAGAATCTCTTATTGCAAAAATTTTTTTTTCAACTCCAACAATTCCAAAATTGAATGAAAAAATTAAAGTTAGAATTTCGATTATCAATAACGAAGGTGATAAAAGAAAAATATCATTCAAATTTAGCATCTCTCTTAAAATTAAATATCTCCCTTTTTCTAGGTTGTATAATTTTTGAGCTGATAATTTTAGGTGATAGTCGTGGTAAACAATAGACTCCGTCACTAACTTAATACGGTAATTCATTAAATGTAATTTCCAAGAGAACTCGGTATCCTCGCTATATAAAAAAAAATTTTCGTTAAATCCACCGATTTCAAAATAATTATACTTTTTCATCGCAAAACAACACCCCGAAATACCCTCAACAAAAAAACTGGTAGAAAAGGCACTAGGATTTTGGCCGAATCCATTTGTGAATGCCAATCCTGAAAAATGGATTTTATTCCCACAGGTATTAATTTTCGAACCATCGTACATTAAAATTTTTGAAGTTGTAATCAATTTATCATGTTTTAAAAGCGGTTTAATAAGCGTTATTAACCATTTTTTCCCAACTTTGGTATCAGGATTAATTATAACTACTATTTCTCCTTTCGCCATCTTTACGCCAAAATTATTTGCAGCAGCATAACCTATATTTTCCAAATTCCGAAAAATTCTGATTTTTGGATATTTGCCTTTAATAAATTCATAGCTGCCATCAGTTGATGAATTATCAATAATAATTATTTCAAAATCTAATTCCTGAGCGAAGATAGATTCAATACAAGACTCTAAATACTGTTTTTGATTATATATAACAATAATTACACTAATATTTGGATTTCCTGAAATATTTAAAGCTTGAACCATTTTTTTCTTAAACATGTAATATTTAATCAGAATTCCGCACTCTTCTCGATATACTCCCAGTTCTCCACAAACCATCGGTGAGTCTCCCGCAGCCCCTCGGAAAAGGCCGTCTTCGGCTGGTACCCGATCATCTTCTGCCCCTTGGTGATGCAGGAGAGCAGGTGCGTCTTCTTGTCCCAGTCACGCCGCTCCCGGTACACAATCCCTGCCGTGCTTCCAGCCAGTTCGAGAACCGAGTTCGCCATGTCGATGACCCGCTGCTCCTGCCCTGCACCCAGGTTGAACGCTTCCCCTATCGCCTCTTCCCGCACACCCATGGCAAGGAGCCCGTTGACAATATCGCCGACATAGGTCCAGTCGCGGGTCTCGGTCCCATCGCCGGTGATGGGCAGGGGTTCTCCGTTCATCGCCCAGTAGAAGAAGTTCGGGATCACGTTCCGGTACTTCCCGGGCACCTCTCCCGGTCCATACGAGTTGAAGAACCGGGCATTCACGATGGGTAAACCGTAGAGGTTGTAGAAGTAATTCGTGTACAGCTCCCCGAGCAGCTTGGTGACCTGGTACGGTGTGTGCAACCGGATGGAAACATCATGCTCTTCAAAGGGCATCTTCGAGTCCAGGCCATACACCCCGCACCCGGATGAGGAGTACACGAACCGCTTCACGTTGACCATGTGGGCGTACTGGAGCACCTTCAGGATCCCCATGCCGTTGACCATCAGGTCGGTCTCGGGGTTGTCGACCGAGTTCTGGTTGGCAAAGTGGGCAGCGAGGTGGAAGACGTAATCGGGTTTTTCCTTGAAGACCCGCTTCAGGGACTCATCGTCGAGGATATCTCCCTGGACGAATGAAATGTTTGCAGCCTTCGGTATGTTCCATTCGTAGGAGGATGCGAGGCTGTCGAGGATGATGACCTTCCCGGCCCCGAGTCCGGAGAGTGCCCGGCAGAGGTTGCCCCCGATTGCCCCGGCCCCGCCGGTCACCAGGACGGTGGAGTCCTGGTAGAATTCTTCGAAATGCTCCATGGTTATATCACCTTCTCCTGTAATCCCCAAGAACGACAGGGGCATTTTGCGTCGCATTTGCGTCGCATTTGCGTCGCATTACGAGAGGACATAATATATCCCCCTACCAACTCCCTGTCGCTGGATCAAACCCCTGGAAAGAAGGGCGGTCAGTTCCCGCAGCGCAGTATCCTTGGAGACTCCCAGGACATCCACGCAGGTGGTTCTCGTGATGGTGCCGTGTTCTTTCAGATATGCCATGATTGCACGTTGCCTGTCGTTCAGGATGTCCCGTTGCACCTCCCCAAACTTCTCCCGGGTGGAAAATATCGTCACCTGCACGCTGTGAGAACCGGGCAATATCTCTGGCATCTGTGGCATGAGTGGATGGTCCCGGTGCTCTTTTAGGATCTTGTCCCACCCTTCTCCCATCTCTTCAATATAATTCACTTTGGCAAGCAGACTGGTGATGACGGGATTGCGGGAATACTGTGCATGCACGATATTGTCCACCGTAATTCCCTGAGCAAGACCGCCAATGTTGAAAAACTCAATCCTGTCATCGAACATCTTGATGATGATCTTGCCTCCCTGGTCTTCATAGTCCCGGTGGCACACCGCGTTCGTGACCAGTTCTCTCAATGAGAAACTCCCATATTCAGGGATATCCATTCTTCGGAGTTGACCTGGAGAGAGCCTTGACATTAATGCAGTATGCTCTGTCAGGTATGCATAACAATTGTCTATTTGCGAAAAGAGATTCCCGCGGAACTCCTTATAATCACGCTTCTCCCCTCCGACGACAGTGCCTGCATACCTGGCCAGGGCGATGTAGGAA
>MVQO01000020.1 GCA_002067585.1 Syntrophorhabdus sp. PtaB.Bin027 | reverse complement strand
GGATGATAATCTTTATATTGATTTTACTGATGAGACTTATCATACGGGGTATTTTGGGGTAAATGTTTTTGGAGTGGGGGTACGGTTCGATTATCTAAAAATTTCTGGCATACCGGTGGAGAAGGAGATATATTAGGTGCGTGACGGAGAGGGGAACGTGATTGCTGAGTATGATGGATTAGGAAATCTGATCGCTGAGTATGTGTATGGAAACAACCAGCGAATTGCCAGGATCAATTCCAACAAGACGATAGACAATTCTCTGAATGACCATCCCGCAAAAGCGGGACAGGTTCCAGGTTCTGCGCGGACCATGGTTAGTTCCAGCTGGAGTGCTAACTATGCCGAAGGCATCCCTTTTTGGGACTATCCATTTGGAGAGATAGCTTCTCAGACGGGTTCAGCAGAGGATACCCATTTTGATTTTACCGGTCAGGAGAGAGATCGAGGGACTGGTTTACTGTACTTTGGGGCAAGGTATTTGGATCCGGGGATTGGGAGATGGTTAAGTGTGGATCCGCTGGGAGAGATTTATCCTTATTTTAGTCCATATTTATATTGTGCTAATAATCCATCAAGATATAGAGATTTTGAGGGGATGCGTCTGTATGATTTAAATGGAAATAAAATAAATTTAAATCAAGCATTGAGTCTGTTCAATCGAGGTGTAAATGAGTTTTTTGCAGGTAATCAACAAAATGCTTTACCAAACTTTTATGCGAAAAAGGAAATTTCAGATTTATGGGATACAGAAGATTGGCGCCATGGATTTAAAGAGAATGAGATTTTAATTGGAAATTATAAAATATATGATGCTCAAGGTCATTCTTTAAAATCTATGTCTGTTATATTAATCAACTATGGTAGTCGCGGAGGAGTTTTTAATTCGTCAAAAATTGAATTTGTCGCTTATACAAAAAATGGAGAAAAAATTTATAGATTCCTCATTGAAGATGAAAAAGGACAAGTGGTTTTTGCAATTATTGGTACCAAGGATGAACTGGACACATATTTAGCCTTATTCGGTCGTAACACATCGAATTCACAAATTTGGTATGAAAATGGTAAGCAATATGGTCAACAATCCATTGAGGTATCTGATAAAAATTACAATCAAGAAAAAAATAATAAAACGGACACTTCTTGGGGGAAGGGCTGGGAAGCTGAAAATCAAAGTCCTCCAAGATAATATTCATATGAGTATGATATTATAATTTTTATTAAAAATATGTAAATGGAGGTAGTATGAATTTTAATTTAGGTCAATTAGTTGCAAGTGGACGATTACAATTTCTTATTTTAATTTTTCAAATATGTTTTATTATTTTTTTACTAATCACATTGTTTAAAAAGACAAAAAATAGGTCCCTAACATATTTACTACTTTCTATTCTGTATTTTTCTGTTATTATTTCTATGTTTTACCATCATTTAGATGGTATTAAATTGTTTGAGTCTTCTTCAGGCTTTTGTGAAACTGTCTATTCCGCTGATGTTCTAACTGGTCTTATTGGAAGGCATGTATTTTTTTCTTATGAAATGATAGTCGGAATAATTGGATTGATAATAACCCTAATTTTTTTATATTTTAAAAAAGACTGATTTTATTTTAAATATAAACTCAATAGCCTAAATAGCTCTATCCTGACAGGGTTGATACCAAAATAATTCTTCACCACCATAACGACCACCATTAGACTACCAGCTCTTATCTAAAGTAAAATCTTTGTCGATTTAGTATATTTATATGAAAAATTTGGTCCCTTTTTTTTATGATGGCTCTTCCACGCATTAGTACATTTTTTGCTCTCACATAACTTATAGGAACAAAAATGAAGCATAAAATAAATGGGATGCGTATCTGAATTTTCACTATTATAATACCTTATATCACCAAGCACTAAATTTTTAAGATTTACAGGGCAAAATTATAAAGAAAGTGTTTTTTATGACCAACGACGATCCCAACACGAGCGGTCCGCAAACCTATACCTTTTACTGTGATGAGATCAAGCTCGATGGACAGGATCTGGGGAGGGCGAATGGTAATGCGGCAACGCCAACCGTTTTTTATGAAAATTTTGATGATGGAAATCTGCACGATGGGATACCGGTAGACTGGTACAGTACTGGTTCGTATTGGACCATCTCTTCCGGGAACCTGTTCTGGTCTAACTGGAGCAGTGCCAGTAGTGGGCAGTGTTCGCATCCGGATCTGGTTTTTGACGATTTTGAAGTTCAGTTTGACCTGAAAGCCGATGGCCGGTATGCGGATAGTTACTGGGCGGGTTTTGCCTTCCGGAAGGATCAGCATGATGACTGGTACAACCAGAGCGGTTATCTGATGTATTATCGTTATAACGGGGAAATTTGTCTGTATAAACCATCCGGGGTCTTTGCCAGTGTGCAGACCGGTAAAACCCTGGCCAATTTTCATTCAGTAAAAATCAGCGCTCAGGGAAGTACCATCAAAGTCTATGTGGATGGGAGTCTGTATCTCAATGTATCTGACGATACTTATCAATCCGGTTATTTTGGACTGGAAGTCCTGGGGGTCGGGGCACGGTTTGACAATCTAAAAATTTCTGGTATTCCAGTGGAGAACGAAATATATTATGTCCGTGACGGAGAGGGAAATGTGATTGCCGAATATGATGGATTGGGAAATCTGATCGCTGAGTATGTTTATGGAAACAACCAGCGCCTGGCCAGGATCAATTCCGATAAAACGATAGACTATTACCTGAACGACCATTTGGGTTCTGCTCGAACTATGACTAGCTCGGGCTGGAGCGCCAACTATTATCCATTTGGAGAGATTGCCAGTCAGACCGGTTCACCCGAGGATACCAGGTATGATTATACCGGGCAGGAGCGGGATCAGGGAACGGGATTGATGTATTTTGGAGCGCGGTATTATGACCCGGGGATTGGGAGGTGGATGTCAATCGATACAATATCGCTCATAGATCCAAAATCATTGATATTCTTAAATGTATATAATGATTCACCTTATCTGTATACTTCAAATAATCCAATCAAATTTATCGACCAATATGGTTTTGTAAAGTGGGATGTGGTTGGAAGTGGCTTAATTAAATTTGGTGGTGGAGTCGTAGGTTTAGGTGTTATTGGATACGCTTAAGTTCAAACTGGTGGTATCGCTGGAACTCTAGGATCAATAATTTTTTCATCCAGTTTAGTTACTAGTATCGCTGCCGTGGATATAGGGTGCGCAGAAATAGTGGCTGGATTTGCTAATAAAGACTTCCCAATGAAAGATGGGTATATTGTTACAACTCTTGTTGAAGCTGGGGTGGATAGAAAGACAGCTTTAACAATTTCTACAGCGTATGATTTATTGAAGACCGGCAAGAGTGCCGGTGATGTCATCTCAAAAACCGGGACTTCATTAAATGAACTTCAATTACTATTAAATGCTAAAAATGTAACCGATGATGTAAAAAATATTATTATTGAAGAAATGAAAAGGCAAGCGGAGGAGAAGAAAAAGTCTGAAGAAAAGAAGAAGAGAGAGACAAAGGATTAAAAGTAATAAATTAGTTTTTTTGAAAATAAATATGTCATCAATACATATGGGGTGATTCAAAAATGATTTATCGCAGAATTATAGCAGTCATCATCGATATTCTCATTGCAGGTGTTGCAGCCATAATCGTTGGATTATATCTCAATAGTTCTATACAGAACATTTTATTTAAAACAGTGCTTTTCTATTTTTTACATACCACTCTGATTCTGTTTTTGTCTAAAAAATATACGTTTGGAGAAGGAATAATTAAAATTAGAGCTGTTTCAATTGATAGTAAGGATTTACAATTTACAACTCTCTTTCTGCGTAATATTCTATTTTGCTTTTATCTGTTATTGATTGCCATATGTTGGGGTAGACCATTTGAATTTATATTGTTTGTTCTGCTTTTTTTAAGCTTGAATTCCATAATTTTTATAAAAAATAACTACCATCATCCCATGACAGGGTTTGATTTTCTTTTTAAATCATATTACATCAGTCTTAAAACGACTTAATTTATTTTTTACATAAATTTTAAATAGGTGATCTGTTACCTTTGTCGTCAAGAATTCATAGGATTTAGATTTATTTATACTTTTTGAATATAAAAAAATATTTTGAAAAGTGATTGCCGAATATAATGGATTGGGAAATTTAGTGGCTGAGTATGTTTACGGAAACAACCAGCGCCTGGCCAGGATTAATTCCGACAAAACGATAGACTATTATCTGAACGACCATCCCGCAAAAGCAGGACAAGCTCTAGGTTCTGCCCGGACCATGACCAGTTCAGGCTGGAGTGCCAATTATTATCCTTTTGGAGAGATTGCGAGTCAGTCCGGTTCACCCGAGGATACCAGGTATGATTATACCGGTCAGGAGCGGGACCGGGAAACTGGTCTGATTTATTTTAGAGCAAGGTATTATGACCCAGGGATCGGGAGGTGGATGAGTGTGGATCCGAATTCATTAAAATATCAATCCTTTTCTCCTTACAGTTATTGTTATAATAATCCACAAAATCATGTTGATCCTCAAGGCAAAGATGGTATTAAAATAGGTTTTGGCGGTGTAGGTTTTGGTGCATGGTTTAATATAAAATTAAATTTGACTTTATCTTATGATTTTAGAACTGGTTTTAAAGTGAGGGGGAGTTATGGTTTTGGTGGTTCAAAATTCACAAAAGGACTGGGTGGTGCTTTGTATGCATCAGGTACATATTACACTGGTCAACTAAAAGATGGAATTAGTGGTTATGTGGTTGGGACAAAAAATAAAGGTTTTGTAACCGGTATTTCTTCTATTTCCGTACCTTGGGAGGATGTCGAAAAGGTAACAGATCCCCTTGATATCAAACAAATAAGTGCGGTATCAGTTAATAAGCAGGTAGAGATTGGCATCGGTGTTGGAGTAGGTTCTGGTTTTGGAGGTGGATTTAAAGAAGAAAAAACTCTGCTTGATATGAGCCATCCTCCTAAAGAAAATCTCAATATGAACAATCAAACGGGACAAGCACCCGCCGATGCCACGAATGTTGTCCCTTCTATTGAAGTAGATGGATTATATTCAAATCCAGAGGGAGCAATAGTACGTAGCCTAATGCATTCTGCTTTAGGAATAGATTCAAGTAAATCATCACGGGCTTTGTGGGATAAAATGCAGGGAAATAAATGAATTGAAATAATATATCTAATTTAGGAATGGATGATGGACATTATTCTTGTAATAGTTCTTGGAATTTTAACCTACTTATTTTTTTTAAAACCCGGAATTATCATTGAAATATTTTATAAAAGGAAATTAACAGATGGGCAATTATTAAATGAGAAAAAAGAATTCCGGTATTTAGGGATAGTGTTTCTAATAGGTTTTATTTTATCAATTTTAGGATTAATAAAATAGGTGAGAAATGCTAAATTGGCTATTAATGATAGGTGTAATCTTAGTTGGGATATATTTTTTAATTACGGCATCTAATGCATTTCGAAAATCTAAAATCGTAGTAAACGATGAAGTTCTGCTTGGAAAGAAGGCTCGTTTTATATCATTAATTTTTATAATAATTGGCTGCACTGCTATTATACTTCCATTAATTATGATGTTTCTTTGCAATTATTAAAATAAGTATAATAAGACAACAATTTTTTATCATTTATTTCAAGCTTCAAATATATTTAAATTTCGCTAACAAATATTAAGACCGTGTATAAAAATGTAATTGTCAAATATAATAGACTGGGAAATCTGCTGGCGGAGTATGTGGATGGAAATAACCAGCGCCTGGCGAGGATCAATTCCGACAGGACAATAGACTATTATCTGAACGACCATCCCGCAGAAGCGGGACAGGTTCCAGGTTCTGCCCGGACCATGGTTAGTTCCAGCTGGAGTGCTAACTATGCCGAAGGCATCCCTTTTTGGGACTATCCATTTGGAGAGATAGCTTCTCAGACAGGGTCAGCAGAGGATACTCGGTTTGATTTTACCGGTCAGGAGCGTGATCGGGGGACTGGTTTACTGTACTTTGGGGCAAGGTATTTGGATCCGGGGATTGGGAGATGGTTGAGTGTGGATTTGCAT
>MVQO01000019.1 GCA_002067585.1 Syntrophorhabdus sp. PtaB.Bin027 | reverse complement strand
CCTCCTCTTGAACCAGTGGAGCTTGACCTTATCTGGCGATAGCTTTCCTTCGGCAACCAGGGACTGGACGCCCAGAAGCAGCATGGAGCTGTGGGTCTCGACCACCACTCGAACACCGCGGTTGGCAGCCTCCGCCAGAATTTGCGCCATCGCCATCTGGGCCTTTGGATGCAGATGGATCTCGGGTTGCTCTATGTAGACCAGTTGGCCAGGCTCTGCCGCCAATAAAGCTACAAGGACGGGGAGAGTCTGCGATAGGCCAAATCCCACATCAGCGATGCTCACCATGTCGTTAGAATCATCAATTTTTTTATGGATGAGGCGCCCAACCATCACCTCAAAGCTGACATCATCGATAGCCCTTGCGCCGACCTTCCAGGTCAATCCCAACACTTCCAGGGCAGCTCCGAGAGCGTGAAGGCGCGGGTCCTGAGTTGCCTGCCATTTATGGATTATGCTGGCGGCATAAATCTCAAAGGTTCCGGGAAATCTGGGGCCTGTAGATGTCTTTTTATAGTCTCTCTCCGGATTTCCTCGCAACGCTGGAAGGTGAATCAAGCCCAAAATAACGTTGGCGATATGCACACTTTCAGCGGTTCTTAAATAAGTACTCTCTTTATCTATAAGAATTTTTAAATTAAGGAAGAATCTATTTTGTTCTATCTTCAGATTTTTCGGATCGGAAATGAGGAAATTCTTCTGAGTAGTTTTTAAGGCAATCATCATCTCTTCTGGAGTCATATTGGGCTTCAATACCATGGTTTGATCATCTATTCGGTAGAAAATTTCCGCTATGTCCATTCCTTGGAATGTCTTGAGGAAGGTCGCACAAAATGAAACGAAGCTTTTCACCTTAAGTCCGCTAATGGACTCAACTCTCTCCAGATCCATGCCTGCATTGAATTTGTCCTCTTTTATTTCCCCAACCCCAGAGAGAAACTGATCCGCAGAGGTAAAACGTACATTTGGGCCATCAAGCAGGAGCGGACCAGGATCATAAATAGCTTCAATGGTCTGCTTCATCATCAACAATGGCTGCATTATGCTTGACTTGCCTGAGCTATTTGCTCCTGCCAATATAGTCAAGGGACGAATTTCTATGGAACATTCTTCCGCTAGGGACTTGAAGCCTTTCACATAGATGCGTGATATTCCTTCTGACATATGATCCTCATAAAGGTATAGCAAATAAAAGATGTAAGCCTTTTCCTCATCAAAGCTCGCGCCGGATGGCCCGCTTCAGCACAGCTGCGGCAGCCGCCGGCGATGCGGCGGTCTCATTATATCAGCATTCGCAGGGCGCAGGGCTTGATTGAGGTCATCATGAGCAACAACAATTAGACGCTTATGCATAATTGAGATAGATAAATTTTATATATATTAAATATCTCTATATCGAAATTCTTATCCAACGCTTTTTCTCTATTATGTATTATGACCGGATTGACTTGCATATTTTTTATCATAATCACCTGATTGAACATAGAATTGCTCCAATTTGATCACATGGAACAGCGAATGACCAAAATGTATTTATCAATAGTGTGCATATAAAGCTGTAATGAAATCGAATTCGGATTATGAGGCCGCTGCACGCCTCATTTATAATCATTTTAAAGATGATAAAAAAAATAAAGGATTCGTCACTGTAATTGTAGGGGCTGGGGCATCACAATCCCTTAAGACTGAAGAGCTTAAAGATCAAATAAAATCAAATTTGGATAGAGAGGTACTGAATGTCAATGCTATGGTGCATTTGGGCAAGCATCCATCTGAATGCACTCTAGAGGAGCTTTTTTTCTTATATTCAAGATTAAGAGGAGAGAAAAATGCATATGATCTTTTAAATAATAGAAAGGATATTTATAGACGTTCAGATCAAATTCGGCCGACGATAGCTTATGAATTTCTCGCACATCTTGTCCATCATAAATTAGTACATAATATAATTACAACTAATTTTGATGAGGAATTGGAAATCTCGCTAGACGATGAAATAGGGAAGGATAATTATAGAATTGTAAAAAGCTTGAGCGAATTTGATGCATTTCGCATGGAATTAGATCAAGAGAACGAGGAATCATTCAATATTCCAATGTTATTTAAAGTTCATGGGACGATCAGTTACCCGAGAACAATAAGAGCTACAATAGAAAACGTCAAGAGATTCGAAGAAGAGAAGCATAAAGTTATTAAATGTATATTATGTAATACAAAAATATTGATAATAATAGGTTTCAGTTTTAGGGATGAAGATTTTAGGTTAGCATTTTCCGAGGCAATAATTGAGAAAGCTTATAGAGAAACGAGCGGCGATTTAATAAATATTTTCTGGATACATAGGAATGAAAATCAAGACGAAAATTACAAAGATACTCTGAAAAATATGATTAGACGGGAGAATATAAGGAAACGTATACCTTTAAATTTGATATCGAATAATTCAAGCGATTTTTTGAAAAACATATCAAGACATGTAGAAATAATCGATGAATGCCAAAATATACCCACTATTGCAAGACAAAATATAAGGAATACTCTATTAAATTATTCCGATCCGGAGAAAATTATATCTAATAAATTCTATATTGAGATTTTGATCTTCGCAATGACAGTTAAAGGATTATTTGGCATCGATGCCTTGACAAATTGCATCAGATTACATAGATATTGTCAGGAGATTAAGAGAAATAACGAATACAAAAATTTTAATCCATTTCCATATCAGTTGCTAGTGAATCTTATGGATTCTGGTCTCATAAAAAAATTAAATGTACCAAATAATATATACTTTTTGCCAGAGACTGACATCAAATCCATAGCAGATAGTATTATTAAATTTTTCTGCTTAGAGGGCGTTGAGAACAGAAATGAACTTGAATCCCAACTCATAGATCAATTAAATACTTTAAATGATATTTTTGATGTAGATGTTGTTGAGCCGGACATCAATGTATATCTGATGTTTAAAAATCCAATACCCATAAGAAATCATATGGTTTGGGAGGAAAAAACCAAGGAATTCGTCAATGGTGCCCGCAAACTGCAGATTATTGCACAAACAGGTGAATGGATTACAAAAAATAAAAATAAGGAATACTTTGAGAGATTTTTAAGCGACCCGGAACATAGAATAGAATTCATGCGTCTTCGGTTAGCAGATCATTCCTAGCACAATCGTTATAGATACACATTAATTTATCTTCCGAAATAGTTCATCTAATAAGATTTATATGGTATATGTGATACTATATTCAATCCAAGGGATTAGTATGCGAAACGGGGTATCACAAAATGAGAAAGATATAGTCGAGCAAGAGCTAACCAGGATGTTTGAATCCAAGTGGATTCGAGATAAAGCAAAAGAGAGCGGATTGATCGAAAGGGAAAGAAAGATTGATCCAGTTATAATGTTTTGGACTCTCGCGATCGGCTATGGCTCACAGTTGTATCGAACTATAACGGAGTTGAAACGTGTTTACGAAGTCAGAGGGAAAGTATCAATTTCAGACAGCAGTTGGCATGATCGTTTCACTCCAGAACTAGTAAAATTTCTTAGAGAATGTGTGATTCACGGAATAGAGCACATTTCTGAAGAACCCAGCAGGATTTTGGGTGACCGTCTATCTAGCTTTCGGGATGTAATGATTCAAGATAGCACTATTATTCGGCTTCATAAAAGCCTTGCTGACAAGTGGCCAGCCACTCGTTCCCGAAAAGTGGCTGCAGGAGTAAAAGTGGCATTTTTAACAAGTGCCATAGCCAATAGTCCAAAAAGCATTTCAATACTGCCTGAGAATACCAACGATGTAAAGACCTTAAAAATAGGTCCTTGGGTAAAAGATATAATATTATTAATAGATCTAGGATTTTACAAATATCAACTGTTCAGCAGGATAGTTGAAAACGGCGGATCCTTTGTCTCTCGCCTCAAGAGCAATGCAAATCCCTTAATAGTAGGCACAAATCAGGTACGAAATACCCGTGGTGTTGATCTAAACGGAAAACATTTGAAGGATATTAAACTAGAAAAATCCGATGATATTTTTGATGTAAATGTGGAAGTATCTTTTGACCGAAGATCCTATCGCGGCGAGAGCAAAAAAGATAATAAGATATTTAGATTAGTCGCTATTTATAATCCTGAAGCAGAAGAACATCACTTTTATCTAACTAATATTTCTTCGGATATATTAAATGCTTCTGATGTTGCAGCAGTTTATTCTGGGAGATGGGAGGTCGAACTCATCTTCAAAGAATTGAAGAGCAGATATGCGCTAGATCAAATAACAACAAGGAGCCCATACGCGATTGAAGCCTTAATTTGGGTCTCAATTTTGACACTTCTGGTCAGTAGAAAATTGTATTCGATAGTGCGAAAACTAAATCCCGGTGCCAAAATGGTTCGCTTTACTCAATTGAGATGGAGCAGCATCTTTGTCCAAAATTCCTCGCATCTCTTGTCAGCGATACTGGATTACCTTGGAATAGAGCACGATTTCTCTACAGTCTTAAATGTGTATTCAAGTGAGGCACTTGATCCGCATGTCAATAGAGAACGATTCAGGGAGGGATTGTGGTCTTAACCGAAGACGCATGGAATAGAATTAATTACATGTGAAAAGCTGGAAAATGCAGGCATGCATTCTTCGCGGCAAGATCAAATAGAAAAAACTTTACAGGAAATGGGACAAGATAAAATTACAATAAGGTATCTGCCTTGGCCAGAGATCTCTGAACATGTAAAGATAAGCGATAATGATACGGGCATGTATATGAAACGCATAGCGAAATCCTCTATAGTTGCCCCTGTGTGGATCGAAGGAGAGGATTGCAAATTGTTGAAAGAAATATTTGAATACTATTGGAACAGGGCAAGTAGTAGCATTGACCATTAAACGCCTCTGGCAATTCTCTCATGAAATCACTCCCAATCTGATCGCCCCTGTAAAATGTTTTCTGGCTCTTCGCTGAATTATATGGGTGAGTTCGGGTAGAGAATATAGCTTCTGTTCCTCTGGGTCTCTGTGGTTGGGTCAGAGAATTGCGGTTCACCGGAGCCTGTTTTCTTTTCAGCTTTTTAGTTTGAGCATCTTGAGCGGAGTGTCTTTTTCCCGCCATTTTTTCTTCATTATTCCTCCTCCCAGCGGTATTTCCTGTTCTGGCGCAGCTTGTCAAGGCTGCAATTCAGGCATAG
>MVQO01000018.1 GCA_002067585.1 Syntrophorhabdus sp. PtaB.Bin027 | reverse complement strand
AAAAAATTTCCTTGACAAGATGAATTTTTTTGCTGTACTAATAATAAGTCAGACCTGAATTGGATATGTGTCAGGTTAAGATGTTCTATGGGGCAAAACATTATGGGATTAAGCGCAGAATTGCACAGGGCATTTCATGAAGCCAATGACTCAATCTACTATGGAGGTGTTTGAAGATGGGTAACATCGATGACTTTTACAAAGAGGTGCTGAAGTTTATACCTGAGGATCGGGTCAGTCGAGATGAAGCAGTACTGTACAGCTATGCGACCGATCTGTCTTCTCCTCCCGGAGTTGCCACGATTCCGCCTGTCGTGGTGCTGCCTGAAAGCGTTGAGGAAGTCCGCGAACTTCTTATGGCTGCTGATCGGTTCAGGGTTCCGGTTGTCCCGAGCGGCCGGGGCGCAAACATAGCGGGCCTGTCAGTTCCTCATCAAGAAGGAGAAATAGTTGTTGATCTGCGTCGGATGGACAGGATCCTGGAGGTCAACACGGATGCAGCGTATGCTGTTGTTGAGCCAGGAGTAACCCATCATCAGATGAGCTCAATGGCCCGCGCCCACGGTTTTATTCAACATCTTCCTACTGCTACCGGCGGCGCGAGCACTGTTGCCAACGCACTTATGAGACCATCCGGTAATCTTTCCGCAAAATGGGACCCCGACCCCGTGATCTCCCTCGAGGTGGTGACCCCATCGGGACAGGTTATAAGGACAGGGTCAGCAAGCTTTGGCACTGCAGGTTGGCGGGCCCGATACACCCCTTTCCCTGACCTGACCGGTCTTTTCGCCTGCAGTTACGGAACGCTGGGAATAGTCACGAAGGCAGCAATCAAGCTCCATGACAGGGGTGAAGAAGAGCGGCTACTCATTACGAAATGGAATGAACTGCCCCCTGTCGTTGATTTTATCAAACTCATCATCCGCCGTAACGTCGCCGATAGCTGTACGTTCTGGAATTGGACCTGGAATATGTTTCACAGCCTCATGCACTCAAGGACCGAGGAACTGCCGGCGGTTATGATGAAGGAAGATCAGAAAAACCCCCCTCCTGGAGTGCCTTTCGGAATCGCGTCGGCACGCCTGAGCGGTTACAGAGAGGTGGTAGATGCGGCGGAGAAGACAGCCATACGGCTGGCAAGAGAACGAGGTGGCGAATACATGCCAGAGGACGAACTGAAGCAGGTGCACCCCGGTAGCTGGGAATACCTCCACTCATACTTTATCCAGGGCATTCATCCCAAACCCGGTGAAGAAGCGACCATGCGCAAGGCAATGTGGCTTCCCGGCTGGCTCATCAATGCGGAGCCCAAGGCAATTCTTGAACTGGAGAAGTTTATGTGGGAGTTTGCAAGGAAAGAGGCAAAGCCGCCCTACATGTTCAGAATTCTGCCCTTTAATCACGCTCGCGAGTTTTTCTTTGCCTTTGTTATTCTTATTGCCGGTACCCTTGACAAGGAAAAAGAGTACATGCTCCATTTGAAGAGCGTCTATAAGACATTGTACCATGAGCTTCTGAAAAAGTACGGTGCAGTGATGTTCCGGTTCAGACAGGATCCAAGCTTCCTGGCATTGACAGGTCCCTATGGTGAACTGCTCAGGCAGATTAAGGCTATTGTTGACCCGAACAACATCATGCATCCAGGCGTGAATTTATTTTAGGGAGGCAAACGATGAGCAATGGAATAAAACTTCATGAGCGGCTGTACAGGTTTGGTACAATGTGTGTGAGATGCGAAGGTTGTACTTACGGATACAAAAATGCCGACTTCGAATTGGTATGTCCCATTCACAAGAAATACAAGTTCTTCACCTATAGCCTGGGCGGGCTGGTCCAGCTAGGACGCGCTCTGTACGAGGGAAGGCTTGGCCTGACGGAATCGGTGAGTAGCGTTGTCTACTCGTGCATGAGTTGCGGGGCGTGTGGAGAAATGTGTGCAGAGGTGGATTATCCTGACATCATGCAGTTGCAGCATGAGCTGCGGGCTCGCCTTGTGGAGGCTGGCCAGGTCCCCTATGAGCTGACGGCGGTTATCGAGGGTCTTAAGAAAGAAGACAATATGCTGGGCGAGGCCAAGGCTGACAGGGGAAAATGGGCTGAAGGCCTGGAAGTGAAAGACGTTACAAAAGAGAAGGCGCAGGTATATTTCCACGCAGGCTGCCGGTACAGCTTTGATAAGGATCTATGGCCCTCAGTGAGAGGGGCAGTGGGCCTTTTGAAGAAAGCCGGGGTCGATGTGGGCATCGCAGGGGCCAATGAAACGTGTTGCGGGGGACGGGCATATGAGATGGGCTATCAGGCGGAACTCACAAAATACGCTGAGAACAACATGGAACTGTTGAAGACTGCGGAAATAAAGACCGTTGTCACAGCATGCTCGGACTGTTATTACGCCTTTAAGGTGCTGTACGATATGACAGGCAAGAAAGGCGATGTAGAGGTTTTCCATATAAGTGAATATCTTGACCGCCTTATCAAAGAGGGTAGGTTGATGCCAAGCCGGAATGTAGACATGACTGTTACATACCATGATCCTTGTCATCTCGGCCGCAAGGTTGAACCATGGCTCCGCCAGAAGGGTATTGAAGAAGGTCAGGTCTACGAACCAGCACGATCTGTTCTGAAGAGCATCCCCGGTTTGAAGCTGGCCGAAATGAAGAGGAACCGCGCAAACAGTTGGTGCTGCGGTGCAGGGGGTGGTGTAATAGATTCGAACCCAGAATTTACTATTGAGACCGCAATTGAGAGGATCGAAGAAGCAAAGGCCACCGGAGCAGATGCTATGGTAACAGCCTGCTCATGGTGTAGGAGGGCTTTCAGTGATGCCCTTGAGGCGAGCAAAGGAACGCTAAAAGTTATCGATTACGTAGAGCTGGTTGAGAAGGCTCTATAAAGCTTTGACTATGGGGGCAGGTGCTGAAGTCGATTGTCGCCGATGGGCACTTGCCCTTTTTGTACTATAACTCTTTGAACATTATTTGATCATTCATGGGAGGGGGAAAACGATCTTGAGCGAGGAAGCCAAAATACTGGTGGTTGCCGAAACAGATGGCGAACAGATAGCCTCTATAACGTATGAGCTTCTGCAGGGTGGCAGGATAACACAAGAAAAAAAAGGAAGTGGCGTGGTCTGCTGCGCTATTATTGGGGACCGCGTGGCGGCGGTGTCCGATGAATTGTCAGACTACAGCGATGAAGTCTATGTTCTGGATCATTCCCGTCTTCGAGACTTCCAGTCTGATGTCTATCTCTCGTGTCTGACTGCTATTATTGAAAGGATTCAACCTTCAATTATCCTCATGGCGCAGACGATCAACAACCTCGATGTTGCTCCCAGGCTAGCCCTTGCAGTGGATGCGCCGCTCATTACGGATGTAATTGAAATCGGTAATGATTCGACTGGCAGTGGGCTGGTCTGTATCAAACCGGTATACGGTGATAAGGCCATGGCCGGATTCCGGCTGGATGCGCAAACAGCAGTTGTGACACTTAGGCCAAAGTCGTTCAGCACCGCAACAAAGAGTAGTCGGAGAGGTAAAATCACTCAGGTGACCCTGGACGTGGACCAGTTCGTGGCAAGGACAGAACACGTTGACACAGTTACGGGAGAAAGTGTCAGCCTGGACAGGGCTGATGCCATTGTGGCCGGCGGCCGAGGCATAAAGGATGTGGATGGGCTTGCACATTTAGAAGGGCTGATACAAGCGCTGAAGATGTTTTTCTCGAATGTCGAGCTCGGAGCAAGCCGTCCGCTTGTTGACAGGGGCTGGGTGCCACCTTCCCGTCAAGTCGGCTTGACAGGGGAAAAGGTAGCGCCTGATCTCTACGTTGCTGTGGCCATATCGGGTGCTTCACAGCATCTGAGCGGGATAACAGGATCAAAGAAGATCATTGCTATCAACCAGGACGAAACGGCAGCCATTTTTGAACAATCGGATTACGCAATCGTGGGAGAGTATGAACAGGTAGTGCCCGCACTGGCGCAAAAACTGAAGGAGCTGTCATGAGCATGTTTAGAAGCATTGTCTGTGTTAAAGCAGTCCCAGACCCCGAAAGCCCATCATCTGCATTTGAGATTGATCCTGTTGCAAAAGAGATGATCCCCATTGGGGTACCACCCGTTATCAACCCCTTTGACGAAAACGCTTTGGAACTTGCACTCCGGCTGAAGGATGCAGTGGGAGGAAAAGTAACAGCCATCACGGTGGCTGAAAAATCGATCGCCACAGTCAACCACAAGATAAAAACAGCATCTGACGATTTCTATCTTCTGACGGACGCTGTTTTCAAGGATCTCGACAGCCGCTCTATTGCCTGTGTCCTTGAAAGGGCAATCAGAAATGCCGGTGACTTTGATCTGATCATAACCGGGAGACAAGCGGCAGACTGGGGGTTTGGCCAGGTTGGACCAATGCTCGCGACTATGCTGGATATACCCTGCATCAGCTTGGCAATAAGCGCCCGGGTTGAAGGACGATCGATCATCGTGGAGAAGTTAAAACGAAACGGCTATGAAACCGTAAAGGCCCAACTACCCGTGCTGTTGACAGCGACCAGCGAGATAGGAGATTTGCGGCTGTTTTCGCTCAGAGACATCAAGGAAGCCCGCAAGAAGCCGGAAACAAGCTGGCACTTCGCGGAACTTGGTATTAGCCTCGAAAAGATGTCAAGAAGGAAAATCGAAAATCTTACTCCGCCACCATCGAGAAAGCGGCAGTGCTTCTTTGCGCAGGGGACGGATGCTGAGGAAAAGGCCCGGAGCCTTACCCTCAAATTGCGCCAGGACCACGTTCTCTAAGATTGTCAGGTTGTCCCACCACTCCGGGTTTCTGTTCAGATTGGATTTTTACGTGGTTAGTTCACAGTCCCATGTGAGCACGCATCATCACCGTTGCTCCCTATATCATATCTAACACCATGTCACATGCTGTGGAGCAGTTTATTCTGTCCAGGCACCCCAGTGTATTGATGCCGGGGATTTTTCAAACCAATTCTTAGGATAACGAACCATGCCGGGGAGAGTGCGGCTCCATACCGTAGCAACAATTGCGAGAGTCATGACCCCGAGGCCGACCGGCTGCCACAGACTGGCAAAGCCGGCATGGGCATTGACCATGATGAGGCAATTGGCCGCTGCAGGCGGGTGTACGGTTTTTGTAACAAGCATGTATGCAAGAGTGATTGCAACGGCAAGCATGTAAACCCAGAGGGCGTCACCAAACAGTTTAAAACAGACAATGCCAATGAAGGCGCTGCCCACGTGGCCGCATAGCAGGGCTCGTGGCTGGGCTGCAGGCGTGCGTGTCAGGCCGAAGAGAAATACCGCTGATCCGCCCAGCGAGGCGAGCAGGAAGGGAGACCGCGGTACACCCACGAACAAGAGGGCCAAACCGATGCCAGTTGCTGCACCCACTGTGCACCACATCAGGCGCCCGGCACCCCTAACAATCTGCCGCAATCTGGATGTGGGTCTATCCTGCCCTGATGACAATGTAGATTGCTTTGCCTGCGAGAACATTCACCTATTTTTAGCCTGTTTGACCCAGGTTGTCAATAGTAGAGCATGTTACGCCCACATTGCCGATTTAATCCGGGACTTTGCTTCAAAGCCCCCTTACCCGTTCATCAGTTTAACAGGCATCGAAGTGTGGTGTCCTGTTTATTCCTGTGATCAGTGTTCTTCCCTTTTCTTTTCCAGATCAATGGTGTATTTCTGACTTCCATCGGGGAACGGCAAATCGCTTAATTGACCGCGCCAGATATTGCCTTTGTCGTCTACAAAATAAGCCTCACAGGACAGGCTATCCTCATCATCTGCGTCACCCTGTATCCGCCCAAAACCCGTGCACGCTGCAACGTACTCTGTCACCTCTTTATAGCACTCATCGCAGTCTGACATTTCAGGCGGTATAATGACCGTTATACTTCGATATATCATTGTGTCATCTCCTGATTCTTGATGAGATATGTTTAAAATAGCGGCCATAACATCTGTCAGAACACCAAAACTCTGTTGTCTATTGGATGCTATCGGACAGAAATTTATAATAA
>MVQO01000017.1 GCA_002067585.1 Syntrophorhabdus sp. PtaB.Bin027 | reverse complement strand
CATCCATGGAACCTCTGTGGGATTTCTCAAGTGGGCTGCCTGCGGAGCGCTTTTTTTTATCGTTGCCTCTTACAGACCTGCAGCTCCTATTCTCGAAGGGCAGGGATGGATCACCATTCTCGTGGTATCCGTTATCTTTATCGGCCTTGTTGAGGCACTCTACGGACTCTATGGGTATGTCAACGACCCCGGTGCCCTCCTCTGGTTCACCCGTACGCACGGACATTACGGCCACAGGGTAGCAGGAACCTACATAAACCCCAACCACCTGGCAGGCCTTATGAATATGACCCTGCCCCTTACTGTGGCGTTCTTTGTTTTCTACGCAGGATCGATACGGAGGGGAAGGCATCGAGCCGACAACCTCTTTATTGAGCTTGCCACATCAAAGAAGGCTGTCCTGTCGTACGTGCTGCTTTTCAGCATTATCCTCATGGTCCTTGCTCTGATCTTCTCAGGGTCGCGCATGGGACAGTTTAGTTTCCTTGCCGCCATGGCAGGAACAGCCATACTCTCTGCGATTCGACTTGCAGGAAAAGGGCAGAAAAGGATCTCTGCACCCCTCCTTCTCATCGTAATAGGCTGTATCTCCATAGGGGTGCTCTGGGGAGCATGGAAAGGGCTCGACCCTGTTATCGAACGGTGGGGCACGGCTGACCAGGCAATAATGCAGAGCAGGGGTATTCTATGGGAGACTACCAGGCCCCTTGTCAACGACTTTCCCCTCACCGGCACAGGCCTTGGCACCTATGAACTTGCCTACCGCAGCTACCAGCCCGAATCCCTGGGTACTGCTGTTTATGACCATGCTCACAACGATTACCTCCAGGTACTTGCCGAGACCGGCTGGATAGGCTTTGTTTTGTGGCTGGCCTTCTTCGTCATCTTTCTTGCTCGCGTTATTGTCAGGTGGGTCAGAAACCAGGACCCCTACGCTGTTGCCATTGGCGCCGGGGGAATTGCTGCTACCATGGCCATCCTTGTTCATTCTTTCGGAGAATTCAACCTTCAGATTCCGGCTAACGCCCTTCTTCTTTTTATTATTATGGCCATTACATGGAGATCCGTCTGATGACACGGTCCTGGACTTTTTATTTCAGGGGCTCGGTTCTCCCCATCATTGTGATTATCCTCATCCTCCCTGTAATCTACCTTTCAGGGCTCAGGTTCGTTGCCGAGCTTATTGTTCCCACGGACACATCCTCTCTCTGGGAAAGCCCTGCACATACATCTCAAAAAGCTTCCGACTTTACCCTGGCAACCCTTGCCCGCTTTGACCCTTTCTCACCTGACTACCCTTATCTTTTGGCTGTAAAACTCTCAGCAGAAGACCCGGGGGGAGCAATGCGATTGAACAGAAAGGCCATGCGCCGCTCTGTGCTCAGCCCCCGCTATCAGATCCAGGAAGGGTGGCTCAGGGCACAAAATGGTGATCTCAGTGATGCTTTTCTATCCTTTGAAAAGGCAATTTTTCTCGACCCCATGAATGTGAATGCCCATATACAGAAAGGACTCTTTCTCTTTTTTCAGGTCATGCCCAACGCGGAGGGTGAACAAAAGGATATCTACCGTACCATGGCAGAAAAAAGCCTCTCCCTTGCAGCTCAGTATGACCCGTCTCTTCTTCGCAGCCCCCTGGTCAGCCTTGCGCTTGCTTCGATTTACAGCGAGATAGGGGATAAGGACGAGGCACGGACAGTGTTGCGGGAATCTGATGATATGGCAGTTTTGGACCCCGGGTTCCTCGTTAAGAAATGGGCGCTCCACTTCGAACTCGGCGACGCTCAAAGGCCAATAGCACAATGGGGGGCACTCTTTCGTGGAGATAAACTTACTGAAGCCGATTTTACAACTCTTACCGTTGAAATGGCAAAACAGACTATACCTGATTTTCGCTATTTTGAAGCACAGATACTTATGCAGAGAGGGGAGATGGAGACAGCCCGCCAAAAAATGAGCTCCTGCGTATCGGAACGGCCTCATGTGGCAGAATACAGGCTTGCCCTCGGCGATATATATGAGAAGCTTGGAAAACGCAGCGATGCTCTTACCCAGTATGAAAAGGCTCTGAAGCTCTCCCCGGCTAACCAGTACGCAAAATCAAAGATGATCGAATACTACAAAGAGCGATGAAGTGCAAAGGATACAATAAGGAGGTGAATTTATGATAAATAAACTCCTGTCGGTTAAGCGTACTCTTGCTATGAGGCGCTGGTTTTACTTCGTCGGGGACTCATCTTGCATTACTCTGGCAATTTATGTGGCTTTCCTTCTTCGTTTTGACTGGAAGATACCCGGTGCCTACAATCTGTTACTGTACATCCCCTCAATCCTGCTTATTAAGCTGCTGGTTTTCTGGTTTTTCAATCTTCACAATATGTCATGGACCCACACGGGCCCCCATGAGGTTGTGACAATTACGAAGGCTAATATAGTGGGCTCCGCTCTGGTCTTCCTCGTTATCCATGTGTTTAATCCAGCTCAGTTTTTCACGGGTTTTCCCCGTTCTATTTTTGTAGCAGACTTTGTTCTTTGCGTCTTCTTCATAACAGGTTTCCGGTTGCTCAAACGCTTGTATTTGCACTATACCAAGGGGTCATTCGCGTTCGGGAAGCAGACCCTCATTGTTGGGGCAGGTGATGCTGGAGTGTTGCTCGTCAAGGATATGCGCCACCAGAATGAGACTACATGGGCTCCCCTGGGGTTTGTTGATGACGATCCCGGTAAGCAGGGAATAGATGTCTGTGGACTTAGAGTGCTGGGGAAGACAAATGACATTCCCGAACTGGTAGAAAAGCTGAAGATCGAATCTATCCTTGTTGCTATACCATCTGCGCCGAGCAAGGTGATCCAGCACATCATGGAGGAGATACGAAAAACACCGGTAAGGGATATCCGCGTTGTTCCGGGCGTGAAACGGATACTCGAAGGCACCGTTACTGTTTCAGATATAAAGGAGATTGCGATTGAAGATATTCTGGGCCGTGAGGAGGCTACTGTGGATACTGAGAGCATAAGGAAGATGCTCAGCGGCAAGGTGCTGCTTGTCACCGGTGCAGGAGGTTCCATAGGAAGTGAAGTGGTCAGGCAGATGATCAAGTACGAACCCAGGAAAGTGGTGGCCCTTGATATTGATGAGACCGACCTGTTCAACCTGCAACAGGAGCTTATCCAAAAATCCGGCGGTGAGAATGTCGTGCCTGTTGTGGCCGATGTCGGAGATTGGACAAAGATCCAGCGGATCTTTGAAGCCTTTTCGCCAGGGATTGTCCTGAATGCTGCCGCATACAAACACGTCCCCATGATGGAGTCCTATCCCGAGGAGGCAGTACGGGTAAATGTTCTCGGAACAATGAACCTCCTGAACGCATCAATCAAATATCACGTCGAACGCTTTGTCATGATCTCAACGGACAAGGCGATAAACCCGTCGAGTGTTATGGGTGCAACAAAGAGAACAGCAGAAGAACTGGTAAGATTCTACAATAGCAAAAACCACGCCCGTTTTATCTCCGTACGGTTCGGAAACGTGGTGGGGAGCAGGGGAAGTGTTATCCCCATCTTTCAAAAACAGATCGTTTCGGGTGGGCCGGTAACCGTGACCCACAAAGATATGAAGCGCTACTTTATGAGTATCCCGGAGGCTGTGATCCTGGTGCTCCAGGCTGCCGCATCAGGTACAGGGGGCGAGATATTCCTTCTCGATATGGGCGAGCCTGTTCGTATTCTTACGGTGGCGGAAGAAATGATCCGGCTCCACGGGCTTGCACCGGATAAGGATATCCCCATCATCTTCACTGGTATGCGGCCGGGAGAAAAGCTTTACGAAGACCTCATGACGCCCTTGGAGAAGAGCGAGCAGACTGCTCACCCGAAGATCTTCAAGGCAATAAACGACACAATCAAAACCGACATCATCAAGCAGGTGGCGCTCCTCGAAAAGGCCGCTGTAGAAGGTGACAAACCACGCATCATCGCCATCCTAAAAGAAATCATCCCCGCATATAACCCCCAGTTGCACCCTTGAACCATTTCTCTGGCAGTCTCTTTTCAACTGCCTCTTTCGCCAATCTTTCCAGCGCATAATCCCTTCGAAAACCAGTAGCATTTCCGTCATCGTACATAAAAATCCCGCCTGCAAGGCTGCCCTGCAGGCGGGAGCTGAAAAAAATCAATCATTCTACATGGTTGTTTTCAGAAAACACCATTGCACCGCAGGAAGGCAAAATCATAGGAGTCTTTTTGCCTTTTGTAATGCTTCCTTTCAACGTGTAGCCAAAGCCGGCATACGTGCCTTCTGTCTCGGTTGCCCCGGGTGACTGAATCCAGCCCTCCCCGGAAATCGATGTAATCTTTATCTTGTCAGCTGTTTTCCCTGCCACATTCACATAGCCCTT
>MVQO01000016.1 GCA_002067585.1 Syntrophorhabdus sp. PtaB.Bin027 | reverse complement strand
CCATGATAACAGATAGGGGTTGTTGAAAGTTGGGTGAATCTCTCTGAGTTCACCGAATACTTTGACGTTGTCATTGATATTGAACTGTTGTGTTGTTCTAAGTATCGTTTTCAAACCCGAAACTTCCATAGGGTTCGTAAGCCTTAATATTTTTGTGTTGGGTGATGATTCAATAATGAGACCTGAATACACCTCCTTAGCCTGGCCACTTGCATATATGGTTTGCGTAACTGTTACCACCCCAAGCGTTGACATGCCTGCAAACATAAAACAGATGAATATAAGAGGAACAGAGAAGAGACTATTTTTTTTGAAACAAAAAGGTATGAAGAACAGTAAGAGAACTGTCAGAGGTATTGTAATTTTTAAAGAGATTTCGTAAAGGGCATCGAGATAGATTCCGCAAGCGAAAAAGAAAACAGCAATTACAAACAAGCTTCCTGGATGCCTTTAAGATACGAAACAACGTTTTTACCAAGATCGGAGATGTAATAACCCCCTTCGAGTATGGTAAATGTGTGGGGGTTTGCCGAGGTTATCATCCGTGCAATTTCACAATAGTCATCGGTCAAAAGGATACCACCCCAATCATGAACGTAGGTGTCAAAGCCTGCAGAACAGCCAATAATGTCATAAGAGGTGGCATCGCTGAGGGCTGACTCAACCTTTTTGAGAAACTCTTCTCTCTGAAACGCATGGATATTACGGAACATGATCTGCGGATTGTCTTTGACAATATCTTCAGTTCCATTACCGTAGTGAAGATCGATATCAATGATAAGTGCATTACGGATTAAGCCTTTTGAGAGGAGAACATAGAGGGCTATAGTCATGTTATTGAAGAAGCAGAAGCCGCCATTGAAATTTCGACCAGCGTGGTGACCAGGAGGTCTGATCAGAGCAAAAGAAGGTTGCTTAAGGGCGATTTCAGCAGCCATGATGGCTCCCCCCGCTGCCCTACGAGCCACCGAATACACCTCTGCATCAATCTCAACCGAATTAATAAGCGATTCTGTATGGCAGAGGAGAAGGTCTGATCGGCTACACAAACTGGGTTCACAAAAATCGGCGATCTCACGAATTGCAGACTGAATTATCCAAGCTCGCTCCGGATTTTCGCAATCTACTGTCCTATAATCAGTTAAGAAATCTTCACTATAAGGCACCGGAATCTTTTTCATCACTCCTTTAAACCACAAAGCTCTGCCAATGTCAAACATTCCTCATGAACAATTTGACGTATTGCTTGAACCATGATAGATGAAAAGCATGAGTCTTGGACATTTCATAGAGAAAATTCCTCTCTTTGCAGGGCTTGTCGATTCACAGATTGAATTACTCCTTGCCATAGTTGAGAAACATAAACATTTCCGTGGCAGGGTAATCTTTTCAGAAGGTGAGGAAGCTACCGGATTTTACGTTCTTCGCTCAGGACGAGTGAAGATATACAAACTCTCTTTGGAGGGTAAGGAGCAGATCCTACATATCTTTGGGCCCGGAGAACCTTTTGGAGAGGTGGCTGTGTTCGAAGGCAGACAGTTTCCAGCTTATGCAGAAACATTGGAGAAGAGCGAAACACTATTTTTTCCACGCAAGAAGTTTGTTGAGTTAATCATTAAAGACCCTTCAATGGCTATGAATATGCTTGCCATGCTTTCAAAGCGCCTCAGGTATTTCACGCAGCTCGTGGAAAATCTTTCCCTCAAGGAGGTGCCTCAAAGGCTTGCTGCATATCTACTTGTCCTCAGTAAAATTGGAGACAAAAACGATATGGTAGAACTTGATATTGCAAAAGGTCAACTTGCTAGCTTAATTGGGACGATCCCTGAAACATTATCACGGATTCTCAATAAAATGTCAGGCCAACGTATTATAGAAGTTGAAGGTAGACAAATAAAGCTTCTCGACAGAAAATCCCTTGAAAGTATCTCGCTAGGAGAAAAACTCTTGGTATAAAAATGATTCGACGGATTATCCAATCCTGTTTTTTCTTAATCTTTGCCTTTCCGGTCTGCCGTTTCCATGTTCCTTTCTTCTTCAACAAATTGAAGCATCTGGACTGCAGATACGAAAAGAGCTAATACAAGGGGTCCCATGATAAATCCTATAAATCCGAAGAGCTTTATACCCCCGAGTATGCTGAAAAAGATGGCGAGGGTGGGCATTTGCACCTTGCCTCTGATAATTAATGGCCTCAGGATATTGTCTACTGAACTTATTGCGACAATCCCTACAATGACAAGTATTATGGCCTTAAGAATCATCCCTTTAAAAAACAGATACACTGCCATAGGTCCCCAGACTATGAACGTTCCCAGAAGAGGTATAAAGGAAGCTACAAACATGGCAAGACCCCAGAGCACCGGAGAAGGGACGCTCAGAAGTGAGAAAGCAAGCCCACCAATGATAGCTTGAGCTATTGCTACGGTTACTCCACCGTATATTGTGGAGACGATAATCCCCCGAGTTTGTTTAATCAATCGTTCTCTTTGTTTTTGGGAAAAGGGTATATATTTTTTTAGTCCTTCGACAAATTCTGAACCTCCCTCGAGAAAGAAGAATATGGAAAGAATCATAAAAATAAAGTCTGTTATGGCCGAGGCAATGTTACCAATCCCACCTGTGATGCCCCCTACAAGACTTTTTCCAAAAAGCACAACATTCTCCATTATCTTTTTTTCAAATTCGATTTGAGATAAATGAAACATGGCAAGGATTTTATTAATTACCTTGCTTACAAATGGATGGTTCAGATATCTGCCGATTGGATCAAATTTGCCACTGGAAGCTTCATCAACTATTGATCGTATTTCCTGAGAAAGTAGATAGGAAAGATATGAAAATGGCCCTAGGAGAAGTATTAGTATGATTAATAGGGTAATAAAAGAAGCAAGGGGCCTCCATTTCACAAACCTCAGGACAAAGGTGAAGAAAGGATAAAAGACAATGGACAGCACGATAGCCCAAGCTAAAGGAGAAAGAAAAGGCTTGAAAATCTGATAACTTAAATAACCGAGAACAGCTACAAAAAAATAGAGCGCGATTGAATATAAACGATTAGCAGGCATAGACCTTGAGTATAAAGAACCCTAAAGTGTGTTCCTGATTATCGTTAGGCTTTGTGTTCAGCCGTTAATTTTTCCTTTTCTTTTTGATATGCATCTTTGCCTGCTTCTACAGCTGATGTTAACACTGTTTTTTGTTCTTCTACAAACTCTTTCCCTTTTTCCAGAACTGATGTAGCGCTTTCTTTAACCTTGTCTACCACAGTAGTTGCGCTGCCTTTAAACTTGTCCAGATAATCTTCTGCTTTCCCCTTTGCCTCTCCGGCATACTCTTTGATTATCTTCCTCGTTTCTGGTCCTGATTTTGGTGCGAGAAGCAGCGCTACGCCTGCCCCGACTAATCCTCCAAGAAAAAATGCGAGAAGGGTAGAACCTGCACTATATCCCCTTTCTTCTTCCGACATAGTTGACCTCCTTATAGTTTTTTATGTTTTGCCAACAAATTATTGAATAAGGCATTAAGGCCTGCACTGATCCCTGCTTTTAGGCCCATAACCCGAACTGAAGACGATGCTGCAATATTTTCAATGTAATTACTCGTTAACCTTATATTTTCACCAACGTCTCTCACTGAGCTCGAAAGAGTTTTTATGTCATCTGTAACAGTTTCGATGTTTTCTGCAATATGCCGGATGCTTCTCACTGTCCCAGGAAGTTCATCAAGGGTTGGTTTTAATGAGTCTTCTGACATGGTTATAAAACGTTCAAGCTTACGTGTTGCTTGCCGTACCTCCAAAAGAACATAAATCAGTACAACAACGAGTACAACGGATGCGATTGTAATAATGCTGAGCAAAATGATATTCATTATCATTGACCTCCCATAATATAAACATTGCAAACCCCCCTCTGCCATAGGTTTAAGAAAATATTCTACGAAACAATCGTAGCAGAGCATCCAAGGACTGTCAAGGACTATCAGGGTGTATTTTTTTGGCTTGCTTCAAGATTTTTTTGAACCCACGAACCTCTGTCCTCTTAATCCTGCATTGTTCTTGGTCTCTTGACAAGTGCGACCCCATGAAGCATACTTTACCGTCATGAAACGATATGTCATCCATAAGGAAGTAAGAGGTAGAATACCTCAAATTAAGTTCGAACAGGAACTCAACGAGGAACAACTTGCTGTCGTGATAACCGATAATGGACCGATACTTGTTATAGCAGGGGCAGGCAGCGGAAAGACAAGAGTTGTGACATACCGGGTTGCATATCTCCTGGATAGAGGTGTCTCTCCAAACGGCATCCTCCTTCTTACTTTTACCAATAAGGCTGCACGAGAAATGCTCCACAGGGTTGAACACCTAATGAAGATCGATACACGTTATATTTGGGGTGGTACTTTTCATCATATAGGTAACATGGTATTACGCCAGCATGCGGAGAAGGTTGGTCTTAAAAAAAATTTCACAATACTGGATAATGAGGATGCCAAAGACCTTATCGAAGTTGTTCTTAAAGATTCAAAGATCGACCGGAAAGAAAGGCGTTTTCCTAAAGGCGCAATCCTCAAAGAAATATTCAGTTACTCAGTGAATACCATGAAAGATATTGAAACGAGCACACAAGAGAGGGCACCGTTCTTTTATGATATTAAAGAGGAAATAGAACTCGTATCACAGAATTATAGGGAAAAAAAACACGCAATCAACGCAGTCGATTTTGACGACCTGCTTTTTTACTGGCACAAACTTCTTTCTGATTATGATGAATTGAGGAGACTCTACGCCCTGACATTCTCTCATATCCTGGTGGATGAGTACCAGGACACGAACAAAATTCAAGGTGAGATAGTTGATTTCATGGGGCTTATCAATAAAAACGTGATGGTGGTGGGTGATGATGCGCAGAGCATATATTCGTTCAGAGGAGCAAATTTTCAAAACATACTGGATTTCCCCAGTAAGTATCCTGAAACAAAGGTATTCAAGCTTGAAACCAATTACCGCAGTACGCCCGAAATTCTAAGCCTTGCCAACCATTCAATAGGCCAGAACACAAAACAATTTACCAAAGCCCTTAAAAGCATTAAAAAAAATGGTACTATTCCGGTTCTTGCACCTTTACGCGACGTGGTTCAGCAAGCAGAGTTTGTTGCACAAAGAGTTCTTGAACTGAGAGACGAAGGGATAGCTCTTGACAACATGGCAGTTCTTTACAGAGCACACTATCACTGTATGGAACTCCAGATGGAATTTACCAGGCGTGACATACCTTTTGAAATCAGAAGTGGGCTCAAATTTTTTGAACAGGCTCACATCAAAGATGTCATTGCATTCTTAAAGGTAATGGCAAATCCAAACGATGAGGTATCATGGAAAAGGGCCCTCAAGCTATTTCCCAAAATAGGCAATAGAACGGCCGAGCATATCTATGATTTTCTCCAAACCCTGAGTAACCCGTATGACGCTTTTATTTCTAAGAGAATTGCTGATAAATTTAAAAAAATTCACAAGGAAAGTATAGAAACTTGGTCTAGGTTATTCAGTGATCTTACAAAATTACAGGATCAGGAAGCACCTGGCGACATGATTTCTGCCGTATTAAATAATGGTTACATAGAATATCTCAAGTATAACTACCCAAACTATGATACAAGGCTTGAAGATATTGGACAACTCGTGAATTTTTCCACGAAGTATCAGTCCGTGGAAAGCTTTTTAAGCGAGCTTTCGCTTATGAGTGGCACAAGCGGTGAAGAGATTTTATCTGCAAACTATGAAGATGAAAGAGTAATTCTCAGTACGATACATCAGGCAAAAGGGCTTGAGTGGAAGATTGTATTCATCATATGGTGTGCAGAAGGGAGGTTTCCAAATCCAAGGGCTTTGGACGAGGGAGGTCTGGAGGAGGAGAGAAGGCTGTTTTACGTTGCAACCACACGGGCTATGGATGAGCTATACTTGTGTTATCCGCTCCTGGCGTTTGATAAACAGGTGGGGCATATCATCCTGAAACCCTCCCGTTTTGTCTCGGAGCTTCGATCAACTGATTATGAAGAATGGCAGATCGGGGATATGTATCAACCCTGAGCTGCCACCCATTGGTGTACAGATTAATAAATCTGTTAGTACCCCCGTCGCCTGATTTTCGATTGTTTTTCCTGAAAGCTGAATATGCTTAAGGAGTTCTAATTAATAAAAACCTTACGGTATCTTGCCATGTCTTCTAGAGCCTTTCCTGCACCGAGGACAACGGACAGCAAGGGATCATCAGCAACATAAACGTTTATCCCTGTTTCTTTTTCAATTCTATGGTCAAGACCACCCAGTAAAGCACCGCCACCAGTTAAAACCATACCTGATTCATTCAAGTCAGATGCAAATTCAGGCGGTAGTTTTTCAAGGGCTCTGCGTATGGCGTCGATAATTGCTGAAACAGGTTCTTCTATAGCCTCCCGTATTTCTTCACTTGTGATCCTCAGATTTTTCGGAACACCGGTGAGAAGATCCTTGCCAACTACACTAAAAGCATTACCTCGGCCTTCTGCAGGGTAGACTGATGCCCCGTCAAGTTTGAGTCTTTCTGCGGCAATGGCTCCTATAGCAATCTGATGCTTCTTTTGGAGATACCTTACAATTGATTCGTCAACTTCATCACCTGCCACCCTCAAGGACTCACTGTAGGCAGTTGCAGCAAGGCTTATAATGGCCACCTCAGTTGTTCCTCCGCCGATGTCAACCACCATGTTGCCTCTAGGCAATTCAATGGGCATTTCCGAACCTATGGCTGCAGCCATAGGTTCTTCAACAAGATAGGTGTCCCTGATACCCACCTGAAAACAGGCATCAACAACTGCTTTTTTTTCGACCATGGTAATGCCTGAAGGCACACCCACAACCATTTTGGGTTTCTGTATTTTTCTATCTTTCCTCACAACGGTAAGAAAATATTTTATCATCGCCTTTGTAACATCAAAGTCCGCAATAACGCCATCCTTTAACGGGCGTATGGCACTGATATTCGGAGGTGTTCGTCCGATGTAGTCCTTTGCTTCTCTGCCAACGGCAATGACCTTACCAGATGTATTATCAATAGCCACTACTGAAGGTTCATTTAGAATAATACCTTCACCTTTCATGTAAATGAGTGTATTGGCAGTACCAAGGTCCATGGCAAAATGTGTGGAAAACAAGCCAAAAAGCTTTCTAAAGAAATCCATAACCCCTCCTTGTCATTAAGCAGATCTTATCCTTCTTTCCTTTGCGCGATCCAGAAGCTCCCAGAGGTTTTGACTATCATCAGGAAAATGAGATACCCCCACTTCCGTCAGGTTATTCTGGTCTATCTTGATGTCTTCGGAAATGTTCTTTGCAATAGTGTAATTCAGGATTTTTAATATGTTTCTTACGTCAAAGGCCTCTCTTTCTCTCAGTAGGATGTAAAAGCGGCCCCCCCCTTTCCGAGATATGAACGAACTGCTACCAGTACAATGGCGGATGATTTGAAAAACCTTCTGAAGGAGACCATTCGTGAATTCGTATCCCATGTTACGGTTATACATATCTATACCACCAAGTTTTACTGAAAGGAGAGAAAACCGTTCATTCTTTTTTATAGATCTCTCCACAAAGCCAAGAAAAGTGGTAAATTGAATAGATCCGGTAACAGGGTCAAAGTCTTTTACCTTTTCAAGATTTTCCCGCATCAACAACGAGGAGTAATAAAGGGAAAGGAGGATCGATATATTTCTGAGAGGTTCTATAGATTTTTCATGAAGAGGTCTGTCTGAGATAGACACAAAACCTATCACTCCTATAGGAACTTCGTTAGAAAAAAGGGGAAATCCGAAGAATTGTTTCGCTTTTATCGATTCACCGGAAAAAAAAAGGGCTTTTTCTTTAAGGAAGCCACTGTTGTAAGGGAGTAGGAGTTCTCTTTCTCCATCCAAAACAGTTGATGCTATGCTGTGTCCAGAGGGGCATACCTTCATCAAGTAGTCCTCGTCATTTACCCCCAAAATTTCTTTGATGAATAACTTCCCATTTTTTTCAATACCGGTAAAGCAAAGATCAGCACCTGAAAGGCTCAATAGTTCGACGAATATCTCTTTGATGGAAATGTGAGAAAGATTAAGATTGCGAAAAAGGCTCATAATTTTTCTTTCTATAATCAGTTCCTCAATAATGTCTTCGAAATCTTGGGTCTTCTTTCTCTTTTCAATCTCTTCACTAATAAGAGAGACGAAGCTGGCTAAGATTTTCTTTTCCTTGTCCGTAAATACCCATTTCTTCTTAGAATCAACGATGATTACACCCTTTCCCTCCATGGGGTATCCCATGAAAGATTTAATGCCCTCATCTACACCATAATAACCGAGCGCCTCAACATCTTTGTCAAAGTTTGGGATAATAAGCGGTTCATTATGCTTTATTACCCATCCAGGAAGGCTGTTTTCAATTGATACTGGCCTGGACTTATCAAAGCTGGGTGCGAATGAGATTGACGAAAGGCACTTTAAATGGTCAGATTCCCTGATAAAAAAAGCTACTGTAAATGCTTCGTAGATATTGAAAATAAGTTGAGAAAGTCTATCAATTGTACTCATCACGGAATTATGTCATCATTTTTTGAGTTATGTCAAGGTTGCTGCCCCATTCCTCAAAACCTATTCTGTCTTTAATATGGAATCTATGTAGAAGCCTGCACATGGAGCATGTCCCTCCATAACAGGGATATCCACATGTAGTACAATATGAAATATCTCTTTTCTTCTCTTCAATGCCCTTGATTGTTTTTAAGTAGCCCTTGATGAACTGGAGTTTAGTCCCCGGAGAAGTTTCTTCAAGATTGTTTAATATGTTTTTATATGTGAGTGATTTAGCGTTAATGGAAAATGGACATTCATCATGAATATAATCTATCCCTGAAATCAATGCATATGCCGCCATCTCTCGTTCAGAACAGAGGAAGAGGGGTTTTACCTTTCTGGATAGGTGTCCCTCATGACCGTCAAGGAATGGGCTTTTTTTCCACAGGTACTCTTCTTTCCAGTAAAGCAGATTACCAAGGAGTGCTGCAGCCTCATCATCGAGATTGTGACCCGTAATAAGTACATTATATCCATTGTCCATGCAAACCTTGTTTATTGCATATCGTTTTATCATACCACAAGCAGAGCATGGTACACGGCGCATCACTTTAGCAATTTCGTCGATGCCTTTTTCAAATATTTTTCGAATAGGGAACACAAAAAACTTTCGCTGTAAGCCTTCAGCTGTCTTTTTGATTTTTGCTAAAGATTCTTGGGAATATTCGCCGATGCCGAGATCTACGTAAACTCCGTCCGCCTTATAGCCGAGCTTGTTGAGGATATGCCAAACAGAGAGGCTATCTTTTCCTCCTGAGACAGCAACAATCGGTGTATCATTATTTCCGATCAGATTGTATTTTTGAATGGTATCAAAAACCCGTTTTTCTAAAAAGGAGATAAAATCTTGAGAGCACAGGGCTGTATTATACGACCGAAGACTAATGTGCGCATCTTGTCCGCAAACCCTGCACTTCATCCGCCAGATACGACCCTGATGAGCTTTACCCGGTCATCTCTTCCGAGCCGGTAATCTTCGGTAACCAGACGGTCATTTACGATAACAAGGTGAGTTTCCCGACTTAGCGAAAACTGCTTGAGCAGGCGCGAGACCTCCATAGATTTCTCAATTTCGTACGTATGTCCATCTAATTCTATTTTCATGGCTTTTACTTACCACAAGACTGCGATGAAGTAAAGGAAAGAGAATATGGTGTGAAGGACAAGAAAAGCGAGTTTCCATTGCTTCTCAGAGCAATATCCTGTTAACATATACCGGGTGCTTACAAATGGACGAGCAATGTCGGTTTTGCCAGATTATCAGGGGCGAGAGGAATGCTGATTTTGTCTACGAGGATGATACGCTTGTTATATTTAAAGATGCATACCCTGCTGCGCCGGTCCATCTTCTGATTGTTCCTCGGAAACATATAAGGAGTGTCAATGATCTGCAAGAGGAAGATCAGTCAATCATAGGGAAAATGGTTTTTAAAGCAAGAGATATTGCTCGCAGTCAAGGTATTGCTGATTCAGGCTACAAAATCCACATCAACACCGAACGGGGAGGGGGTCAGGTTATCTTTCACCTTCATATGCATCTCTTCGGTGGCTGGAAAGATAAACCACCCCATATAAAGCTAAT
The DNA here is from genome assembly GCA_002067585.1 of Syntrophorhabdus sp. PtaB.Bin027. Taxonomy (GTDB): domain Bacteria; phylum Desulfobacterota; class Syntrophorhabdia; order Syntrophorhabdales; family Syntrophorhabdaceae; genus Syntrophorhabdus. The sequence goes on along the minus strand of MVQO01000016.1, from coordinate 9,417 downwards.
GACAGTAAACAGTGATCAATGAACTGTTTTCCCCATTTTTTACTTCTCACTTTTCGTTTGTTTCATATGGATTGCCAGCCAGATTGTCTTTTTAATTCTATCAGTCCATTCAACCCGATGTTTTATGTGAGCGGGGATAAAGAGGTAATCCCCGGGTTTTAGCGAAAAAGGGGTTCTATCGCCATCGAATAGAATATCAGCACTACCCTGAAGCAAGACTACCCACTCGTCCCAGTCCTGATCATACCATTCGTTTAAAGGGGTTGAGTGGCCTTCAGATATGATTCGTTCGATCTTGAGGTGGTTGTTCTCGACAAGGGTTTCAAAAATTTCTGCCCTGCACCTGTCAGGTATATTTTCGAAAAGGTTCCCTGTGTTCATAAGCTCAATTTACCTTATCACATGCCTGGATCTAATACAATGTCGAAAGGATGGACAGCATTGCATTCGGCAATTCAATGCTTATATTTTCCAATATAACAAGCGATCAGCAATTTGAAAGAGTTTTGATTTGCTGTTCTAAAACAGCTAAACATCACCTGACAAGTGAATTAAATTTGGATTTAAGTTGAAAGCTGGTCGACATGTACTGATCTTCAAAGTTATGAGGTGATAGAATGAACTGGGAAAAGTTGACAATTAAAGCTCAAGAGGTAATCTCAGAGGCACAGAAAAAAGCAGAGGCGTCCCATCATCAGGGGATTGACAACGAACATCTTCTTTATGCCTTGGTGACACAAAAGGATGGCATTGTCAGACCTATACTAGACAAACTTGGTGCCAATTCTGGAGCAATATTGCAAGACCTCGAAAAAGAACTTAAAAATATACCTGCTGTCCATGGGGCAGCACAGGTTTATATAACCCCAAGGATGAAGCAGACTCTCGATACGGCTTTTATCGAGGCAGAGAGATTGAAGGATGAATACATAAGTACGGAGCATCTGCTTATTGGTGTCACAGATACAGGTAATGGAGCAGCAGGGAGAATACTTCAAGGACAAGGGGTTACTAAGGACCGGATCTACTCAGTACTCAAAGATATCCGGGGCGCACAGAGGGTTACAGACCAGGCGCCTGAAGAGAAATACCAGGCACTTCAGAAGTACTGCAGGGATTTGACAGAAGAGGCCCGAAAGGGCAAACTCGATCCTGTTATCGGAAGGGACGAAGAGGTGAGAAGGGTTATGCAGGTCCTGTCGAGGAGGACCAAAAATAATCCTGTTGTCATTGGTGAGCCAGGTGTTGGTAAGACGGCTATTGTAGAAGGGCTTGCTCAGCGAATTGTGAGTGGTGATATTCCTGAGACGTTGAAAAACAAAAAGGTTCTTTCCCTTGACCTCGGAGCAATGCTTGCAGGGGCAAAATATCGAGGAGAATTCGAAGACAGGCTCAAAGCAGTCCTCAAAGAAATAGACGAGGCTGCAGGAGCTATAATACTCTTCATCGATGAGCTTCACACCATCGTAGGTGCAGGCAGTGCCCAGGGTGCAATCGATGCATCGAATATGCTCAAGCCTGCCCTTGCACGAGGTGAGCTCCGTTGTATAGGAGCAACAACCCTGGATGAATATAGAAAATACGTAGAAAAGGATGCAGCACTGGAAAGAAGGTTCCAACCTGTCTATGTCGGTGAGCCTTCAGTTGAGGAGACGATTGCTATACTAAGAGGTCTTAAAGAGAAATATGAGCTTCACCACGGCGTAAGAATCAAAGACTCTGCCCTTATTGCAGCTGCCACCCTGTCACATCGCTATATTACAGATAGATTCCTGCCTGACAAGGCCATCGATCTTATAGATGAATCTGCCTCGCGCCTCAGGATGGAAATAGACAGTGTTCCAACAGAGATTGATGAGATTGAGCGAAGAGTTATCCAGGTACAGATCGAAATTGAGGCAATGAAAAAGGAGAAAGATGCAGCGTCCCTCGAACGAAAGAGGAAATTAGAGGAAGATTTGAAAGAAATGCAGCGCGATGTTTATGAAAGGCGCCAACATTGGGAAAAGGAAAAAGCGCTCATCATGGGCATTGGCGAGATAAAAGAAAAGATTGATCATGCGAAAACAGAGGCAGACGAGGTTGAGCGAAAAGGTGATTTCGGTCGCGTGGCAGAAATTCGATATGGCATTATTTCCGGCCTTGAAAAAGAATTACAGGAGAAAAACAGGCAGCTCTTGGAGCTCCAAAAGGGTCGGAAGATGCTGAAAGAGGAAGTAGACGAGGAAGATATAGCGAGAGTAGTGTCGAAGTGGACTGGGATTCCTGTTTCAAAGATGCTTGAAGGTGATATGGAAAAGCTGGTCAAGATGGAGGAAAGACTTCACAATCGTGTGATAAGTCAGGATGAAGCTATTGAGGCTGTTGCAAATACCATTCGACGGGCCAGGGCAGGACTCCAGGACCCCAATAGGCCCCTTGGTTCGTTTCTCTTCCTGGGCCCAACCGGCGTAGGCAAGACAGAACTGGCGAAGGCATTGGCTGAATTTCTCTTTGATGACGAACAGGCGATCGTTCGGATAGACATGAGTGAGTTCATGGAAAAACATTCTGTATCCCGACTCATAGGTGCTCCTCCTGGCTATGTTGGATATGAAGAGGGCGGGTACTTAACTGAAGCAGTTAGAAGAAGACCTTACTCGATCATCCTTATGGACGAAGTAGAAAAGGCCCATCCTGAAGTGTTCAATGTACTTCTCCAGATACTTGACGACGGTCGACTAACGGATGGGCAGGGCAGGACAGTTGATTTTAAGAACTCTGTTATAATTATGACCTCCAACCTGGGAAGTCAATGGATAACAGATCTCGGAGGAGAGGATTATGATGAGATGAAGCGCAGGGTCATGGAGGCTGTGAAAAGCCATTTCAAGCCTGAATTCCTGAACCGAATCGATGAGCTGATCATTTTCAAGAGCCTCTCTGTTGAAGATATCAAGAAAATAGCAGATTTGCAACTCGCCTATCTGGTCAAGAGAGTTGCAGAGAGAGATATAGAGATCTCATTTACCGACAAGTTGAAAGAAATGGTGGCTAAAGAAGGCTATGATGCAGTGTATGGCGCACGGCCGCTAAAACGGCTTATCCAGAAAAAGATACAAGATCCTCTGGCATTGTTGATACTCAAGGGCGATGTTCAGGAAGGGGACAAACTCAAGGTCAACATTGATACCAAAGGAAATGTAACTTTTAAGTAACTGTTAAACGGGTGACTGGAAGGGCAATTTCCGGTCACCCGTTTAACTTGATGCTTCGTGGTCAGAAACCCTGTGATAAATCAATTTCGCTTGACAATCAATATGGTTACTGCTATAAATTGCATCTACAATAGGCGCGTAGCTCAGTGGGAGAGCGCTACCTTGACGCGGTAGAGGTCGCCGGTTCAATACCGACCGCGCCTACCATTAAAATCAAAAAGCTTCTACCAACAATCTATTGACTTTATTTCTCCCATAAAGATTCCTGAACGCCCCGAAGATTTTCTTTCAAAGAATTTTTGTGTGATTCCTGCCTTTTTTTCGTATCAGAAGTTTTACCATCTGGTCTTGTCCTGGTGTGTGGATATTTATGCATAATTTCCCGACTTTTATTAACTGCTCTTTTTGCCCAAAGAGGATTATTTTTTAGCATCCACTCCAAAACGCTATTTAATGCCTGATCAACTGACGGATCGTCGTGGCGAATTTTTTTTAGATGTGCTATAGCCATCTCAGCACAGGCAATCGCACCGGGTTTCTGAAGATTCTCCTTTGCTTCCGGTTGAGAGGTGGTGCTCTCTTTCAATTTCTTGTATGCAGTGCCAATCTTGACTGCACCGTGTCTGAGTTGCTCTTTGACCTCCTCAGGGGCTTCCTTAACAATTACCTCAATTCGTGCCATAGTTCCCGAGGAGACCCCAATATCTTTCGCCATCTCCTCGCGGGTGCTATGTGATTGCAACTTCCTGTCCACAATGGACAGAAGGTCGGTCCGTCTTCCCTGCTGCTTCTTGCCTTTTTTGAGGAGAATATCTTTTTTCTTAAGAACGAGTTCACCTTTCTGGTAGTCAGTTATGTTCCTTCTGCCAAGTTGGTTATTGATTATCCATACCAGCGCATCTTGTTCTGTGTCGAGGACTATCTCTTCGGTATCATAGTGGAGCCCATGTTTCTCACATATTCCATATCGATTATGGCCGTCTATGATGAATCCCTTCCAGGTTATAATAGCATCACGACACCCATCCTCGAGGATACTCCTCTCAAGTAGTGAATATTCCTCTGGTGTCAAGGGAGGTATAATAGTCCTAAATGATTCCTTTATTTTTAATGTCTTTGTTGTTACGACGTCTTTCTCCATTCCGGCCTCCCATCTATCCATTCAGATCTTCAACGTTGTTGTATTTATTTTTTGAAGTAGTTTCTCAATAATCCATTCTGCATAACAAGAATAATTAAAAATTTTGTTTTGTGAGATGGATTTTACAAAGTCTGTATTTACCAGTCAAGCCCAGTGAGAGAAGTAAATTATGTTGGACGAATATTATTATGTGTTTTGTACGAGAAGAAATTAAATTTTGTAAAATCATTACAAAAATAGAGAGTTCTTATCCGGAAAACTCATTGTTCCCGATAGACAATTAACCTCTTTTATCTTCCATACTATCATATCCTTTGGCCAGTTTTGCTCAGAAATTCATTTCTTGTTTGTTCACAAACAAAATCGTAATAACGATGGTTACCGTTCTGAGCTAACCTGCTGTAATGTAATGAGGCTCAATATTAAAAAACAATTCTACGCCTCATATATGCAGAATTACACCTGGGCTAAATAAACAAGACAACCTATTGTTTATAAGTTTATACAAAAGTTTTGTCTGTTCATTCTCTGCTATCCTTGTCTTCATGTATGTACTGGAGAAAGATGTCATCAGCCAATTTTAGCCTTGGAGCAATCTCTCGTGCTATATTTGTCATCAGCAACGAAAACAAATCAATATCATCGTGCCCAATCTTAAAGAGGGATTGCCTTGACAGTACCATAATTCCATTGTTTTCTGCTGCTACAGCCGTTACCATATGGGGTTGCACAGCCATTAAAGCAGCAATGCCAAAGGATCCACCCGCCTTTACCGTTTCTTTTTGAAATTTTATATCCTGATCAGAAGCTATGAAAACAATCTTTCCAATTTTTACTATATAAACATGTGTGGGTTGGTCCCCTTACGAAAAATGTATTCACCTTTCCTGAAAAAACCGACCTCTAACTGCTTATAGATTTTTTCCTGTTGATTATTCACAACCCTCTCCAAATAGAAACCTTAGACAATATAGTCTCCACAGACTCAACGTCTTTAAGTGGGTTGTATGTTTTCTAAATATGCCATCAGAATATCACAGCCCATCGTTACCAACAACATACCTTAGCGCCAAAGAAAAAAATGTACTGATAAACAGAACAAGGCTGCAAACCAGTTTTGTAATTTGAGATGTTTAACCTTTTTTCCATATCCTTGTTTAATTCCATTGGCGAGATAAATGTTTGTCAAAACAAATTCACAATTTTTCATAATCCACATCTTTACCCCTTCACATTATCTTCTTATATTTATATCTGAGCCAAAAACAGGAGGAATATAATGAAAAAAGGAAGAAACACGGCCGAGATTATTGGCAGTGACGACGAATTTGACGACATAGAATTGTTAGAGAATGAAAGCCAGGAAAGAATACTGATTCTTAAGGCATCCCCGAGACCGAGGAGAATACAGCTTATGGCACAGGGTGCAAGGGAAATAAGGTGTGTTTACTGTAACCAGATTAAGCCTTTGTCCGGGGCCGAGGAATGTGAAAATGGGTGGTTCTGCGAAGATTGTGCACCTTTATTTAATGCAGAACTAAGGAAAGGCGAAACGCCAGACGACCCATTGGTTGAGTAAGGCATCCAATATATTCAATAATTCCAAGTGAATAAAGCAAACATTGGCTGCACCTTTATGTTTATTCATAACTCTGGATAGATAGGGAGTTTGAACTGTTTTAGGTTCAAAGGGCTAATAGGATTCTTACACAGACAGATGATATAGAATAGTCGTTTGCTGTAAGAAGTTAAGCATGACAGAAAGTTGCCTAGTTGTTGCGGATCCTTCATTTTGTAGAAAAGTGCATGAGAAATGGGAACGTGAGAATATAAAAAGAATTGAATTCATCTGAATTCATCTTTAATTAGGTAATACAGACAATAAAGGCAGATAGCGCGAAGCAGACACACGCAACTCATCCAAGAACCACTCCATGAATACCAGGTGATAGGATAGAGTTAGTAACAATATTTAGAGAAAGTATTTTGAAGGCAAGGATATTACCTTGTTCTTCCATAACTGACCCAATGGGTATATACCAAAGGCATTAATAGCAACAAAACAAAAAACCCGTATAATAATAAAAACTTCCCATACGATCCGGAAGAACAAGAATACTTCAATCTCCAAGTCCAATATTCGGTATTTCTTAAGGTATCATCAACAGCACTCGATAATCTAAATATTAAACGGGGCGATCAAAGTATTATAGAGCGGTGTTGATGGAGCACAGTGTCACGTTGATAAGAATCATTTCAAGATTGAAGGATTTCTTGTGGGATTCAGTTTAAAAAACCTTCGCTTCAATGCGTATAACATGTTCTTAGATAAGAAAAACATGGTTGTGCCAGAAAGTTTCGAAGAAATAACCGAGGCTATGGCAGAAAAACTGGCACATCAGATTCCGGTGCTTCTTAGAAGTATTGACATTCTGCAGAAAAATAAGATACCTCCGCAATCTCTTAAACTTGAAACGGAGAAATGGATAGACAGAACAAGTAAAGAATTAATAGAGCTTAAGGAAACTGTTATTAAGCGCAAACACTCATACATTGAAACATTATCTGAGAATGAGCAGATGCGCCTTGCAGAACGCCACCCTGTGTGGATGAATGGTTTTAACTTATACCTGGAACAGATCCAAGATTTGATGGCCATTCAAAGGGATGAAAAGACCATCATACAGTGCATTCTGAAGGCAGACATCTTGAGATCGTTGAAAATTTATTACTATGCCACAGATGGTGACGTATTGACTATCAATTCACTCAGTAGTTTCAAATATACAACTTGTGGAACTTCAGCACCATGGGAGGCCAATGTTGTACAAAGCGGTATCGCCGATCGTCCAAAAAGTAGATTTATCTTTCTGCCTACACCCGAAGGACACGCACAATGGATATTCATAGGGAATAGATGGTGGATTGATAATAACAGGTTGTGGCTGGATTTCGGAAAATGTAATAGCGACGAAGACATCGACTGAACCAAGTTCAGTTATTTAGAAATAGTCTCTATTGCTCAGTACATATTCAATTAATACGAATAATCATTTTTAAATGGGTGCCTTTACCAACCTCTGAAATAATCCTAAAAGTGTCTGAAAAGTTCTTTATATTAGCCAGACCCATGCCAGCACCGAAACCCATTTGTCTGATTTTGTCCGTTGCTGTTGAATAACCTTCCTTCATGGCTAGCTCTATATCCGGTATGCCTTGACCCTCATCTATAGCATCTATAATCAAAAATTTTGGCGTCACTCTAAGCAAAATCTTGCCTCGTTCTGCATATGAACAGATATTGATTTCTGCCTCATACGTGACCACAGAAGCTCGTCTCACTATTTCGTTAGAGAGACGCATTTTTTGCAGTAAGGCTTTAACCTTGCTGGATATGTGTCCAGCGTTTTCAAAAGACTTCCCCTGTACGGGAAAAGACTTCTTAAAGTTAGTACCTTCATAAGAAGTCACGTTTTTCGCTAACCTTTTCTAAACAGCCAACGATTCCTTTTGTGTAAAGCCTACCAGCGGTTTCAAAAAGGATATATTTTGTTGACAGAATTGGGATTTGCAGTTCTTCGGCAAGCTGTATCGTTTCAGGTAAAGGACGTTTTCCACGGACTATAATAATGGCAGCAATATCGAGTACATCAGAAGTCCGAACAATCTGGGGATTCGTAAGGCCGGTGAGTAGAAGGCTTCCTGATTTGGCAAAAGCCAAGACATCGCTCATTAAATCAGCGCCAAATGCTGTTCTTACCTCCATTTCCAACTGATCATGACCAACAAAAACTTCTGCATCAAGTATTTCTTTGACTTCTTTTAGCGTCACAGCACTCTCCTTTTAAATAGCATAAAGCAAAATTGACTTTATAATCAACTCTTAAATGTATAACCGTATTTGGCAAAGATTGGTGCAATTGTATAATTTTCTGTTTGATTGGGCTTTTCATAAAGAATTTCCTAACTCAAAGCAGGTATGGAAGAGGGGCCTTTTATTTTTTGGGGTCAGGATCACGTAATTTTTTTGAGATATTCTAATATTTATTTTTAACGTTTATTTGTCGATAGGAATGTGATGCCTTCAATATAAGCTTCAGTAGTTGACAACTTGTTCGGGTGGGGGTGTAATATATAATATTGCAACACCTGCATGTTTGAAGAGCGCACTAAGCTGAGGACGCATGACATGGTGTGAAAGATTTGCATTTGTATTGATTGTTGTGACAGTTGACTACTTTGTCTTCAGGTACTCTTTCATCTTTTTATTGTGTCCCATGTTTTACTTTCGGCGCCGCTAAAAATAACCCTGCTGAATATAGAAGAATCGATTGAGTATGGCCTTATCATCAGAATTTTATATTATCAAATTTGACGTTTTTGGAGATTTTACTAAAGCAAGGAGGATCCCTGAAAAAAACTGTGTCTATTGTGCAAATCGGTCAAAAAAACAGAGAAATAGAGTTACGTAAGCTCAGAATGTTTCTTGCAACACAAGATACTGAAACAATAAGAATTAAAATTGATCCAAAAGTTGATGGCTTGAGACTATATTGTTGTTGAGCCGGAAAAATAAATTGGTGTCAATACAACATTTACGATCAAGTTATTCGTAAGGCCTTGATATTCCGGCAGTCAATGAGACAGGTTTTGAATATTTGAAAACTTTTTGTATGGGTTAAAATCGGTCCATCAAAAAAATCGCCGTACCACACACGGTAATTGTCAAACACATAAATACCTTAAGCTCAAGTTTGGAAGTTATGCAGTTAAGAAGCTGATTCAAAAACTTCTTTTTATCACTTGAGCAAATAAATATAAAACGTATCATTTCTCAACACTCAAGGCTCGAGCGTATGGCTTCTTTCAATAGCAGCAGGAAAATTTTCCAATCGTCCTGTTCCTCTGACTCCTTATTTGTGTATGTTGTGCTCTGATATGCAGCGCGACTGTGTTCAAAGCACGTATTTGACCGAAGATTCTAACGGTGAAGCCCTTACCATCGAGTTATAATCAAATCTTGTGTATGGCACAAAAAAAGACGTATCCTTTGGTAATTCAAACACCAACAATACCCCT
>MVQO01000015.1 GCA_002067585.1 Syntrophorhabdus sp. PtaB.Bin027 | reverse complement strand
CTTTCCCATCAGCCCCGTCTTACTTCTTGCTATCCTTTCCATTCGCTGTCCAATATGCCTCAACAAATTTATCCACGAGAGTTAAAAGATTCTGCCTGATGACTTCCAATTTATCAATCTTTGTTATTCCTGTCATAGTAATGCCCCAGGTTCCAGCGAGTGTTTTTACTCTGTTGTTTGAATCCGTAAATACTATCTGGCGGGCTTCAAGCTGTATATTGTAAGCAATATTTGCGTCCTCGAGGTGAGTATTAATGTTCCCGTAGAGGACCGGTCTGCCACGTGTATTCAGCCATTGAGCCTGAGAAAGAACTGTTATCTTTGCCCTTTGAAGCCTCATTTCTATATCTTTTTGTAGTTGATCTCTGGTCATTGATGCTGTGACATCATACTGCTTGATGTTTGGCTGTAATTCTTCGAATGCTACATAAAACCCTGGAAGGCCGTTAAGTGTCTCCCTCGTAACTTCTGAGTCCATAGCATGCACAGGCATGGAAAACATGATCAGTAACAGCACTGACATACCACTTAATACTTTTTTCGCAATCATGTATCCTTGGCCTCCTTCAACTGCTTTTGTTGATCCTTTCTTTTTCTTCCCAGGGCATCGGCAAGCCAACTTACAAAAAGGGACAAACCAAGTACAATGCCAAGATATGGTACCGATGACTGCTTTATAAGCAGAAGAGCGACGACCCCACAAAGAAATGTTACAGTCCAGAGTGCAACAACCGTTGTAATAGGGCAGAATCCCGACTTAATGAATAAATGGTGCAAATGGCTTCTATCCGGATGGAAAGGGTTCTTTCGCAGAAGGAGCCTGACCGTAATCACTCTGAGGGTATCAAAAATAGGCACAAAAAGGATTAGCACAGGAAACATAGGCTGTAAGGCAAACTCTTCACTGAGGGCGGCCTTGTAAAGGTCAACCTCGGTAATAATCGGACCGACTGCATGAATGTGGTTGTTCCCTTGAGTAAGCAAAATTGAAAGCGATGCAAGAGAAAAGCCAATCAGCAGACTCCCTGAATCGCCCATAAAAATTCGGGCTTTAGGGAAATTATAAAAAAGAAAACCGAGTAGGGCGCCAGCAAAAGAGAAACAGATGAACCCAAGCACAGGCTCTCCTGACATCATCCCCCCAATCCCAAGAAAAACAAAAGCCATGAATGATATACCACCAGCGAGCCCATTCAAACCATCAATAAGGTTAATTGCATTCGTAACACCAACGATGCAAAAATAAGTAAAAGGTATAGACACCCATCCAAGCCGAACGTTAAAGTCAAGTCCATAGAAGCCAAGGTTTCTGATAGATACGCCTCCGAGAAAAACAAAGGTTGTTATGGAAAGCAGAATAGCAAAAAGCTTTGTCCTCCAACCAAGCCTTTTACAGTCGTCAATTCCTCCAATAACAATAAGAATGAGAATTGCAATGACGAAAGAGATTACCTGCCGATCAATTTCCAGAAAAAAGAGGGCAGGCACCATACCTACGGTTAATGCCAGCCCGCCCCATCGTGGTGTAGGGTCAGCGTGCATGCTTCTTTGCCCCGGATGATCAATACAATCACACCTGCGGGCTAAATATATTATAAAAGGCATAATGAAAAAAGATGTTGTAAAGGATAAGAGGAATATGAAGAATATTTTCAATGAAGTATTGGCCCTGGCTTTTCTTCCTAGGTCATGTCCTGCCGCTTCAACAGTATCATTATTGCCTGGAATGAGTTACTTAATCAGATGCTCTGTCTATATCTCAACAGTCGAGAGATTGCAATAATCCTCGGTAGTCTTGAATGATCTTGCCTCTTGAATATTTTTGTTCTGCCGCTATTCTTGCCCTTTTTCCCATATTATGAAGAACTTCTTTTTTCATATATGCTTCCAGGATTACATTCGCAAGCTTTTCAGGGTTATCTGGCTCTACAACCCACCCAATCTGCTCTTCCCGCACAACTCTTGACAATTCTGATTCTTCTTCAGCAATTGCAATCAATGGTTTGCCAGCGGCCATTACATTATACATACGGCTCGGCACACCTGCCCCTGCCATTCCGCGTATGAGGGATGCCAGCGCAAGATCACATGCATTCAGAAAATTTATCTGATCAGACCTTGGTCTCTGGTCAACGAGGGTAACGTTGAGTAATTTTTTTGTTCTGATTTCCCTTTCCATCCAGGGTCTCTTCGAGCCAGAGCCGACAAATACAAAGTGTATATCAGCGTTGTTTTTTATCCGATTGATGGCGCCAAACATGGTCTCTATGGCCTGAACCCTTCCCATATTACCAGCACAAGATATTACAAACCTATCTTTGAGGCCAAGTTGTGCCAGCAAGGGATTGATTGCCTTATCTTTCGGAAGCACAGTATCCACATCTCCCCAATTATGAATTATTTCAATATGGTTGGCACCGTTTTTGGTTGCCTTTTCCGCCAGAGCCTTCATGTCACGCCCCAGGACAACAACTCGGTCCATCCCCCTGAAGAGCAATGTATTTATATATCTTATGCAGCGCGCTATAATGCTCTTTTCTGGTATTATTCCAGTAGCGATAAAAACTTCCGGGTACACGTCATCGATGCGCAAAATACACCTTGCATTATGAAAGAAACACACCAGCCTGGCCAGATAAGGTAACGGATGGGGTCCGTTCACCACAATTACAATATCGTCTTTGCGCACAGAAATGAGGAGTTTGAAAAAAATAAACAAACTCAGGGAACCCAGGTTTATCAGTCTCAGTAGCAATTTGTCTTTATTAAAAGTAGTCCCGTGAGAGCGCTCAACACGAACTCCATTTATTGTCTCTCTGGCCAGTACCTTTCTTCCCCGTGCTGTAACGGCAGGATATCCGCAGAAAACAGTAAGTTGGTAGTGCTCTGCCAGCCCCTCGGCTAATCCTGTGATGTAGTAAGCAGTACCCTGTTCATCTGGGTAGTATACTTCTGAAACTACAATGATGCGTCTGATCTTACCACTCTGGGGTTTCTTTAAAATCATTTCTTTGTAATCACACCAAAAACTGCCGATGACATGCCTGGCGGAAATTCAGCATCACGTTTAATCTGATCCCAGTTGTCACGAAACCATTTAATGGTAAGTTCTAATCCCTCATCAAAAGGCGTTTGCGGAGTATAACCGAGCAGATCCTTTGCTCGCTCTATGGATGCAAGAAGTCTTTTTTTTGTGTCCCACTGTCTCCTCTTTGTCCTTATAATCCCAGCCCGGTTTCCGGTAAGCTCATTTATCCTTTCTGCCATCTTGAGAATGTTCACCTCGCTGCCCGAAGCTATATTCACCTCCTGACCAATTGCCCCTTCATAATAGCCTGCGCGGAGAAGCCCATCAACGATATCCATTACATATGTAAAGTCACGTGTTTCGTCGCCATCTCCTGTTAAAGGCAACGGAAATCCGGATATCGCTCGAAAAATAAAGTTGGGAATCACGTTTCGATATTGTCCAGGAACTTCTCCCGGGCCGTAGGAGTTGAAAAATCTCGTCTTTATCACTGGCAATTCATAATGATTTAGAAAATAATTTGCATACAACTCTCCGAGCATTTTGGTTATTTGATAAGGACTCGTCAGATGCATCGACATGACATCTTCCTTTAACGGCAAAGGCGCTGAAGAACCATATATTGAACAGCCCGATGAAGCATATACTACCCTTCCCGTTCCACACATCTGAGCGTATTGGTAGACAAGTAACGTTCCAAGCCCGTTTGTCATTAAGTCATGCTGTGGAAAATCTATCGATTTCTGATTGGCGAAAAAGGCAGCAAGGTGATAGACAATATCCGGTTTCATGACAAAAACTTTTTTTAATGCAACCTCATCTGTTACAGATCCTCGAACAAAAAGAACATTGGGCAAAGAAGGAATGTTCCACGAATATGCTGCAGACATATCGTCGAAGACTATAACCGTCCGTGCGTCAAGTTGTGCTAAGGCCCTCGTGAGGTTGGAGCCTATCGATCCCGCGCCACCAGTTATTAATACAACTTTATCTGCATAGTGTTTCTTGTAATCATCCACGCACCTGTATACCTCCATAATTCTTACAAATCATAAACTTTTTTCATCCATTCGACATATCTCCGAATTCCTTCATGGATTTCAATTTTTGGGTTATGCTTTAAATCCCTCCGTGACTTTGAAAAATCAACCATTTTCATCCTGGTTGTAAAGTTTTCCCCTTCTTTAAATATAGCAAGCGAAGGGCTGGCACGAGTCTCTTTGAGGATAATATATGCAAGATCCTCAATACCAATAATCCATTCTTCCTTGCCCCCAATATTATACACCTCACCGGGAATAAAGCTGTCGACAATATTGGCAAAAGTTCTGCACGTGTCTTCCACATAATCAAAAATCCGTTTGTGACCCCTGTAAACCGTGAAAGGTTTATTCATGAGACAATGATAGACAAAGATCGGGATCACCCCACGATATCTGCTGTAATATTCGTGAGGCCCATAACAGCCAACAGGTCGAACTCTGACCACCTCCACTCCAAACATTGCGGCATGATTCAAGCACTGCAACTCTCCTGCCCACTTTGTAATCGCATAGTCATTCATCTGTTTAATAGGTATGCGTTCCATGACATCTTCAGACATGAGTCCGTCATAATCCCCATATACCTCTGCACTGGAGAAAAAAACCATGCGAAACCGATGCTGCTCCTGCAACCGTAACATGTTCTTTGTGCCAATCACGTTCGTTCGCCAGAGATTCTCATAGTGGTCTTCTCCATTCCAACGGCCATACTCAGAAGCAAGATGGTAAACATAGTCAAATCGATATTGTTTGAAGATGGAATCCATTTGCTGAAACACACCCGTATCTGCTTTCAAATGTTGGGTGTGTTCACCCTGTAAAATGTCAGATGTCCAAACATCGTGGCCCCTTGAACGCAGTTCATTCGTCAAGTTTGTACCAATAAATCCCCTGCCTCCCGTAATAAGAATCTTCGCCATCAACCATCTCCCAATTTTTTTTCAAGGATACCAACAATTCTTTTAGCCGCCTGTCCATCACCATACACATTGTTTGTCTTTGCCATCTCCTCTATTTTGTGCTGACGTACCAGCAAATCACTCAGATGAGATATAATAGTTTCTTTTTTTGTCCCCACCAAAAAAGCATTGCCCGCTTCAATTGCTTCAGGGCGCTCAGTTGTCTCTCTCAGCACCAAGAGGGGTTTGCCCAGGGAAGTCGCCTCTTCCTGCACACCACCGGAGTCTGTGAGGACTATGGTCGCACGATTCATCAGCCACACAAATGGAGCATATGTTAGTGGTTCGACCAGATGAATGTGTTGATGCCCGCGAAGAAATCTATTCACTGGTTCCTGAACATTCGGGTTCAAATGCACAGGGTACACAAACAAAACATCGTCAAAACGATCTGCTATATCGCGAATAGCCATGCAGATGTTTTTAAAACCTTCCCCAAAGCTTTCTCTACGATGCCCGGTCACAAGAACAATTCTCCTGCCATCAAGGGTATCTTCCAAACCGTCGGGTAGGCTCAGTTTTTTTTGTTTTATCTTCTCCTGAATCCACATCAGTGAATCAATCACAGTATTACCAGTCACGCATATTGAGTTTTCTTTTATTCCCTCGTTAATAAGAGATCTGCGGGCAAACTCAGTTGGTGCAAAATGATAATCAGTCAACTGGGTGGTGAGTCGTCTGTTTATCTCCTCAGGAAACGGGGCGTATTTGTTTGATGTTCTCAGGCCGGCCTCAATATGACCCACTTTCACTTGATTATAGAAAGCAGCGAGAGCACCACAGAAAGTTGTGGTAGTATCTCCCTGCACCAGAACCACATCGGGCCCTTCTGTTTCAATTATCTTACTCAACCCTTCAACAGCTTTCTGCGTCACCTGTGCCAGACTTTGATCTGTCGTCATAATGTTTAAATCGTAGTCCGGAATAATTTCGAATAAATCCAGGACTTGATCTAGGATTTGTCTGTGTTGGGCAGTCACGCACACACGAGTATTGAAGATCAAGGGCATATCTCGCAGGCTCCGTATTACCGGAGCAAGCTTGATCGCCTCCGGGCGCGTTCCAAAGATGAGGAGTACTTTAATCAAACTGGAGAACCCTTTGATCAGGTTGACCAGAACCGTAGCATTTCTTCCCGTAAATTTCCCCTCTCAACTCCATCTCTCTCCGCTTATACTCTACCAACCGCATCACATAAACGCGCATACGAGCCCAGGTGTAACCAACCCAGCCTACACGCCATGCCCCTTGAATCAGCCAGTGGTAGAAAAAAAGCAGCATGTATCGACCGGGAATCTTGTAAAATTTCTTCTTCAACCACATACGCCGTTGGATAGGTTTACCGAAAAGGCGAGGCATGTCTGCAAGCGGTGCTTTTTGGTAATTCATGATAGCTTCGGCAGAACTATAACGGTTCTGTTTCTCTAACCAATGTTCTAAGTCTGGACTGTCATGATGTTCTATGTCACCTGGGATATGAATTATCCGACCTTTTATAATAGGATGTTCGTTAACAGCAACATCGGCGAAGCGACAACAGCCTGTTTTCCACACACGAACAAGCGATTGATGAACTGGCATAGGGCGACCCATCCACCACAAACGCCTGACTACAGAGATACCGTCAGCTTTTTCACTCATAATAGTATCATGAAGATTGGTCTTTAATTCTTCTGTAAGCCTTTCATCCGGATCAAGTTTCATGGTCCATAGTGCTTTTATTGGAAGCTGACTCAAGGCAAAATTCCACTGGTCACCAAAATTTCTGAAAGGTCTTTGTACAACATACACCCCGTTTTTCAGGGCAATATCTATTGTTTCATCCTGACTGTAGCTGTCAACGAGGAAGACTTCCTGAGCAAATCCCCTGAGATTGTCAAGTACTTCTTTCATGTTATGACCTTCGTTGAGCGATATCATAATCACTGCCACCGGAGTATTTCCGGCACTCCACGAACGGATGTTACTATTGGGGTCCAACTTCAATCTTCCATCACCCAGGGGGGCAATTGACCCCCATTTAACAAATACTGGTACGTCTCAGCCATTTTTTGACCAATTTTGTCCCACGAGTATTCCTGCTCCATCCACATACGGCCCCTCTGTCCCATTTTGTCAAGGGTTTCTGAGTTGCAGGACATTAATTCCTCAAGACACCCTATTAGGGCATCGATGTTATTGTCGATCCAACGCCCAGCATTTCTCGCACCCAAACCCTCCCATGGCGCTCCCTTTGATACAATTGCAGGTAAACCCGAAGCTAGGGCTTCAGCTACAGCCATCCCAAAGTTTTCCGAATAGCTGGGGAGAATGAAAAGATCAGCATTTCGATAAGCTGTCCATTTGTCTTTACCATACAAAGGCCCGTAAAATTCGACACGCTGCAACCCTAAATCGCTTGCAAACCGATGCATTTTAATTAAGTATCCGCTATTATCAGGGCCAACGATACGTAATCTCCAGCTTGGGAATCTATCCTGGATTGCCTTCCAGGCTGGTAGAAGCATGTCTAAGCCTTTTTTAGGATGAATACGGCCAAGAAATAAAAGCGTATGGTTTTGAGACTCGTCTTTTTCGGGCATCTCAGGAATATCTACACCATTAGGAATTACTGCAACTGGCTGACGAAAACCCAGACGGCGAATATCCCTGTATTCGGATTCCGCCGTCGCGTGCCAGCACGTTACCGCTTCCAGAGAAGGTCTTTGCATAAGGGGCCAAAAGATACGCTTAATTCTAGAGCCGCTGGCCATGGCCCATTCAGAAAAAGCACCTCGTGGCGAAACAACGTACGGCACCTTGTATTTCTTCGCCACCCAGCCTGGATAAACATTGGGCATCATCCAGATGCTGTGGTTGTGTATTAGCCTGAGCATTCCGTTCCTTCCCTCTGATTCGAGCCATGCTCTCATCAAAGGAGAGCGACCAAGTCGTTGAGGCCCTAAACCAGAAGGAAAAACTTTCAAGAAGTTCATTTTTTGACCTGCCATTAGCCCATTACTTAGCGTAACAAGCGTTATATCACAGTTCTGGTCGATTAATGACCCACACAGACGAACCACTGAGTAAGACGGGCCTGATGCTTCTTCGGAAACAGCAGGAATAGTATGGATAAGTCTACAAGCTTTTTGTGCCATTAAAGCGATGACTTTTTTTGAAATGTTGGTACTTTGTAAATATTTTAATCAAAAAGTGAAAAACAACCGCAATTGGAATAATGCCTAATGTCGAAGGTACAAACCATGAATCCTGTTGTATTGCCGAAAAAAGACCAATCCACATAACGGGAAGATATTGGTATTGTAATACTGATAATTGTTTTTCTGTGTATCTTTCCCAACCCCAGTAACAAAGTGCCATAATCATAGCTACAATAATCAACCCTGCCCAACCAGCATTCCAGTAACCTTCGGCAAACATTCCTGGTGCACTCTTGCTATCCGGATTTCCCGTTACAAGTTCATTAAACCTGTCACCAATTGTAGTAAGTGGTTTATTTGGATAAAGGATTCGTGGTACAATTGTCCACATTGCTAACTCAAAGGTATTGCCTTTCTCATGGGTGTCGTAAGCTTCCATGGCAAATGCTTGTGCATTTGCATAGTTGAGGCGAGACCACCAACCTTGAACGCCCGGTAATATGCTGGCAAGATCGTCTTGGACGGATCCTGTTGCAAAATCTTTAATAAGTTGAGTCGCCTCTGAACCTCTCGTTAATCCCATAACATTGAATGCAATACGTCCATAGGTAACCAAGGGCAAGAGCACCATTGCATATACCATAAATAAAGCAACACCTATCAATGCAATCCGCCTGACAGTCACACCTCGAAGTATTCCTGCAAGTATAAGAACAATAGCTATTTTGAGAATTTCCAGCTTGCTAAGTTGCACAAACGCTGCACTTACCTCAAAGCATAAAAGCAAAAGAAAAACAATTCGATACTTCACTCGACGTGTCGACCATAATAAGAACAAAGGCACCAATGCCAAGGTGGAAAAAACAGCAAAATATTCTAGAGCGCCAGGAAGAACTACATCCCATATACCTAACGCACGAGGAAGTACAAGAAATATCTTTATTGGAATACCTATAACAATAGAAATAATGGCCACTTTTTTCAATAATTGCATTTCATAAACATCTTTCTTCACTGATTCATTCGCCCTCAAGCTGCCATGCAGGGGAAAGACTTTTGTCAAGAACATATAGATCAATATAACCCCAGCAATACCTACCACTGTCAATAAATTTGCGCGAAATAGTGAAAGGTCAGTTATCTGATGGTATTCGTCAACATAAGCTATTGTCTCGGGCGTCCCAAAGAAGTAAAGTAGTGGTCCAAAACCATAATAAATCGCTGAGGTGAGCAAAAACCATGGCATCGGAAACCACAATTTAATTGACGCATTTGCAACAGTTGTTGCAGCCACACCCAAGCAACCTATTGTTACAACGATTAATGTGATTACATTAATCGTTGTCAATGAAATACTAATAACCTCGTGCAAGAGTAGCGCCAAAGGCATCCAAAGAACCAGAGCAAATACAAGAGTGGATAAAGAAAAAAAACGAGATAACGACGTTAGTATCATGCTCTGTTTAAATCCATTATATTATTCGTTCTTGGCGTTTTCTAATCAATGTCGCTAATGTGCTTTTTGATCCAAAGTTCAAATGGTGTCTGGAGAATGGTAGGGAGTTGTGCTAAATTAAATGGAATATCATCCATGTTTCGCCAACGTCATGACCGCTTAAGATGTGCTCCATTTCATATTTTATCGAAATAGATGATTTTCAACATATTATGCCTGAAACAAAAAATACTCTTGTCAGCACCGGTAATCGTGCTCCAGTCTCTGCCAGGTTCCATATCTGCAAACCAGAACGAATCATCAACCATATGATCCATCGAAAGGTTGATGATAGACTATAGCCTATCGGCACCGGACTCTGTTCGCGATATTCAATATCTGCAAATCCCGCCTGGCGCAATAGTCGCACTAGCTGATTGGCGTTGTATATGCATTCATGTGTAATATCCCCATACCGAACGGCTATACCGAATGGACTGTCGGCATTCGGTGTTTGTAGAATCAGTCTTCCTCCCGGCTTAAGCGATGCATGGCACAGATCAAGAAAGTTTAATACTTCATCGCGGTACAAATGCTCAATAAAATCAAGTGACACAATAAGATCCAGCTGACGTCTCTTATCGGTTAACCAATCGAGTGCATTCATTTGGACAACATTAGATACTACCTGTTGTGCCAGCACCACCTGGTCAGGGCTTATGTCAACTCCTACGAGATTTGTGTAGCCTTGTTCCTTGAAAAAGTACAAAAGCCTACCGTTTCCACACCCAAGGTCCGATATTGTTGCATTCTTTTGTTCTGGAAGCCAGCCACGGAGGTACCACCGATATGCCCTTCCCCAGCGCTTTGCTGATGGTAAGTCGAATATGCTCTGTGCCTCATGGCAGTCACCACCATGACTGCTATAAATCGCGTTCCTTAATGTTTCACGATTCTCTTTGTATCCGAAATTATTCATGGCTATGTCTCCAGATTCGAACTGCCAGGATTGTTGTTGTCAGCATTTGTATCGCGAAACAAAATGGGACTGCGACTGCTACACCAAACACGCCTGCCCAGTGCACTCCAACAAAAGCCCCGAGTATAGCTAAAGCTGCACTTAGCGCTTGTATTATTGTAACAGTTTTCGTTTTCTGTTGGGCATATAATAGACGTTCAACTGTCTGACTCAAAAGCAGTAACACATAGCCCCATGCAATCCAGGGCAAAATTTGCACAGCTATGGGTCGGTATTCTGCTGCAAGTAAATAACGAACAATTGGCGCCGTCAGAAAAGTTAGCCCTATAGCGACAGCTGTTGAAAAAAAGAGGTTAATTGTTATCCAAAGAATCAGCCGCCTTCTTGCTTCAAACATATTTTTCTGTGAAACTGTTGTATAAAGTGCCTGCCGGAAAGTTGCCTCGTTAATCGCGCCAATCATTAGCATCGGGCGACTCCCAAAACTGTAAGTAGACGAATAGATTCCTGCCTGACCAAGACCAATCATAGCTCCTATTATGTATCTATCCGATAGACTACTAATCCAGCCAACAATTGGCCCCCATAGAAGAGGTGTTGCAAATCGCTTCATGCTTTGCTTCAGGAGGTCAATTTCATAGTTAGATGAAGCTTTCCATATTGCACACTTGTTGCTCTCGCCCGACGGAGCTGACATCCCAAAACAACTGAGGACTATAAAGAGTCCAACAGTTTGCCCAAGAAGTAACGATTCAAGTGATGTTCCGAGTAACCAAGCCACGACTATGGTCCCAGCTGTTCTTCCAATGCTATCCGCAAGATACAAACTGGCATATGCTATCTGACGGCTAGCTGCATTTCGCATTACAATCTCAATCACTTTCCAGCTTTCCAATCCAATAGCTAAGATAAAGATAAGCCACGCCTGCAGTGATAGATATTTAAACAATGAAACATCTATCAATGCTATTACTCCGAGCGCTGCGGTACAGCCAACCCAACGGTTAAAGAACACTGACGTAAGGTGTTTTCGCAACTCTGAGGTTCCATTCAAGATGTGAAAATCTGGATAAAACCGAAGCGCCGCCTGTGCCATTGGTTGGAATAACACTCCTTGCAGTAATACCAGGACGCCATTTACCAGCGCAAAGACTCCAAAAACAGAAGGCTCGGCAAGCTCAGTAATGAAGCGAACACCCACGAGCGTTGTAATCGCAGCGAGCGCGTGACCACCGGATATCCAGATACCGTCTTTAAATAGTTGGATACCTTCATGACAGGCTATGAATTTCATATGCTATAGCCCATGATCAAATTACGATAGCTTTTCCGAAATCGTGTAGAGTTAAATTTACTGGAGATGATCTCATACCCTCTTGCTCCAAGTGACCCTGCAAGTGAAGAATCGTTATAAAAGCTTTCAATGTGTCTCGCAAGCGCATCTACGTCTCCATACTCCACCAGAAATCCGCTCCTTCTATGTTCTATTACCTCAGGGGTACCACCACTGTTGCCTCCGATACAAGGCTTCCCGTGTCTCATTGCCTCCAGAAAGACTATTCCAAAACCTTCCATTTTACTGGGCATCACAAACACATCACAATCTGTATAAGCAGCATTAAGTTCTTCATCGGAGAGGTGTCCCCAGAAAGTTACCTGGTCGGCAACACCGAGTTCTTCAGCGTTGAATTGCAGTCTAGTTCGATCGTCACCATCACCAACAACATTGAGGTGAATTTCCGGATACCGTGACTTGAATTTTGCCAATGCCTGGAAAATATGATCTACACCTTTATAACGCTCTGAAGCTGCAAGCCTTGCCACACAAAGTAGTTTAAAACCACCTTTCAGTTGAATCCTCTGTTGAGGTAATATAGATGCTTCGTCAGTACAGATCGGGATCACCTGCAAAAGCGATTCATCGATCTTATTTCTTCTTGAAAACACATTTACTGTATATTGGGTCGTAGCAATAAC
The DNA here is from genome assembly GCA_002067585.1 of Syntrophorhabdus sp. PtaB.Bin027. GTDB lineage: Bacteria > Desulfobacterota > Syntrophorhabdia > Syntrophorhabdales > Syntrophorhabdaceae > Syntrophorhabdus. Next base: position 3,404 of record MVQO01000015.1, on the reverse strand, counting down.
TCGCTCTGCGCTGCGAGCAGCGTATCGCTCAAGAATCGAAACGCGTTTCCATGCTTCAATCCCATGCAAAATAACAAAATAGCGCTTAATGCAACCAAATTTATGAAGAAGGTAAGCCAATGGCGCAGGCCCGATATGCCCGACTATTAATATGTCTATTGGGTAGGCATATCTCAATATATCTTTGATTAGTCGACATTTGGAATGGTCAGCCCCCCGTGCCAACAATGTTTTAGGCATGTTTGGATGTGTTTTTAGGTTATTGGTAGTGTCGTTCAAGCTAAAAACCTTACCTTCGGCAACACCCTCCACAACAAGTTCATTGATCACTTCTACGACTCGCCACATAAAGGATTGAATCCCGCCATACGAACACATCTCACCAGCTACAAGTGCTACCCGCATTGAACGACTCTTAACGGTTTATTGAGGTTGGTTTCTATGACTCAATACCTATCGAAAAGTGCTTGCCTATTTTTACAGCCCATGGGCGGAGCCCGCGTTTAGAATCAGAGCTCCGCCCACCAACGCCTGCATCTTTTTGAAGTATCCAGTCCCTTACCGGCACAGAAAAACCGCTCTTTCTTCGATTTAAGACTTCCTCTGGCAATGATTTAATCGGGCATCGCGCCATATCAAGCTTTGTTGGAGCATAACCACCGTACACAAGACACCCAATTGTCCGCATGAGTTCTATATCTAACAGAGGCACACGCACCTCGACCGAGTGGGCCATGGATGCCCAGTCAATATCCCTGAGTAGTTGGTTTCTCATGTACCATGAAGCTTCAAGAACTGTAATTTTTAGACGTTCGGGTTCAAGACCCTCGATTGTGTGGTGAAGTTTTGAAAAGGTTTCGAGCTGCTGCCACCCCTCTCGAATGATTTCTGGTTCCAGCACTTGGGACAGTTCCCAGGGCATAAAAAGACCACGCCACAAAAAATAGGCTTCCGCCCAATCGCCACCAAATTCAAATAAACTAGCATATTTTGGCGATATGAACTTACTCACCAAGGGCGCAGATATCCAACGAAAAGTTTTTCCGACTTCAGGGAGCCGCTTGAAAATTTTCAGAGTTTGAATTAAACGTGGGATGTCCTGAAATCCCGAGTATCCACCAAAAAGCTCATCACCGCCTAATCCCGAGAGGGCAACTTTAAGTCCCGATTCGTGCGCAACTTTTGCCATGAAATAGCTATTGACCCCGTCAATAGATGGCTGATCCATCGCCTCTAATACATGGTCTATTTCAGCAAGAAAATCCTGTCTTGTTACCTGGCAAGTCTTATGCGATGTCTCGTAATGTTTTGCAACCAGTTCGGCCATTGGTACCTCGTCATCAGAGGTGTCTTGGTACTCATTAAAACCCAGTGTAATTGTACGCAATTCCGACTCTCCCGCCTCTACTGCCAGTGCTGTTATCGTAGTAGAATCGAGCCCGGCAGATAAAAATACCCCTACGGGCACATCTGAGACGAGGTGATGCCGGACTGAGTCAAGTAGGGCTTCACGAAGGGATTGTTGAATACTTTCTACTGTTTCAGCTTTTCTTTCATAACCCCTTAATTCGGATGTAAATTTAAAAAATTGTTTGCTTACTTTTTTGCCTGTAGCGTCAACTAGTAGACTTGCCCCAGCCGGCAAAGCAAGGATCTCTTTATACAACGTGAAGGGCTCCGGAACATGTCCCCATAAAAAAAAACCAACATGGCCGGCAGGACTCGGACTAGTTTTTATTTTATGACTAGCAAGCAATGCTTTGACCTGAGAAGCAAATATGAGTGTTTTCCCATCGTCTGCCAGGTAAAGTGGTTTTATGCCAAACGGGTCTCGAGCAAGGAGCAGACGGTGTTGCCTCTCATCCCAAATGCCAAAAGCATACATACCTCTTATTTTTTTAAACATCTCCTGGCCACTGTCCGCATAAAGTTTTAGAAGTACCTCGGTGTCAGACCTGGTGTGAAAACGATGCCCCACAGCACTAAGTTCTGTTCTAAGTGTTCGGTAGTTGTAAATTTCTCCATTAAACACTATAACGTTACCGGTCTCTGGATCCTTCATCGGCTGAGCGGCATTATCTGAGAGATCGATTATAGCAAGCCTTCTATGAGCAAATCCAACACGCTGATCCTCTGATATCCACATCCCTGCCCCGTCAGGACCTCTCGAAACCATATGCTCTCTGATAAGCATTAGATCGCTCTGATCGACGGGCACAGCGTCAGAGCTGTAGCTAAAAATTCCCGCTATCCCACACATGTTATTTTGAACATATAGTATTTTGGTAAGAACTCAGCCAATTTCATCCTGCGTTTATAAGTAATGTTTTGATATCCAAGAAAAACCTTGAGACTTGTTTTCGGACTATTAATAAGGCACAACCTTCAAAACATGAAAATAAGACACAATGGTAAGCTCATGAGAAGAATTGATAGCTAATCAATTGTTGAAATGTTAATGTGCGCTTAGAAAGGTCGCGACTATCTTAAGTCAAACTTCAAAGGAACTACCTTTGTCGTAGAGAACTGGTCATGCCATCTTTGCTATGATTCGATTTTATGCGCCGTCAGGCCCCGGCTGACAACCCGGTATGCGTATCACTCATAGCAGACGTGGATTGCTAATACATCTAATTTATCAGCTTTTATCTGCCTATATTTGCGGTTTCAAACACAGTAATAACAATCATTGATTTTCTCAAACATAATCAGAGATGAACTTTCCCGGTATTACTTTTATGCCATCCGCAAAAGGATAGTCAGTAGTCGTTCGTGATGCAACATAGCAGGCATTTATATTTTTCTACTGTATGCGCTGTCTTGTACACCTGTCTCGCACCAGCGACCATTACCGCAGGAAACTGGGCAAATAAGGTCTTCAGAGTTTTTTCGTACATTCTTGTAATCTTCATTGCAAATATTTTGCAATCTAATGCAAAATTGTCATTGTTATACTATCAAGCGAGTGGAAGCAACATCTTGACACCTTCACTTAATCTCGTCAGGCAGTTAACCTTATTAGTGATATTCTTCCAATGTTTTCAAACAAGTAAGCCTGTCGGCTACGCAGCTATCTACCAAGATTACCGGTTGGCACACTATTGAACCGGTAAACTCTCCAGGTGGGCGAGTACCTTTTTGATAATTTGACTGTCAAGCTCATTTCCATAGAGCCTAAGAAAGGGCATCTTTCTTTTCTCGGTAACTGAAAGATTGGGCCGCGATGCCAGCATTATTGTTTGTGCAGTATCAAAAATGGCAAAGTCCATGCCATTCTCTCCTGATTGCTTTTCTTTCTAAATTTATTACACATGCTTGCTGCAATCTTTTCTGTTGTATCATTCATGACCGGCATTCTTCCAAAAGAGAATCGACTGAGAGTCGTTTTGACCAATCTCTCAAAT
>MVQO01000014.1 GCA_002067585.1 Syntrophorhabdus sp. PtaB.Bin027 | reverse complement strand
TTTTGTTTGCCTGGTGGGCAATCATGTATAAATTTACCAAAGTCGTATTAGCCTTTTTTCGTTAATCAGATTTTTCAATAGATGCAGCAGCAAGCGCATTCTTAAACAAGCCGAATTAAACTTTCCTGTGCAGAGTGCATTAGAATTTGAGGCAGATGTGCATGCAGTATGGGAAATAATAAAAATATCTCGATTTACTACAACACTCTGGCATGGGAAGCCAGGAATGAAGCACCTCTTAATTTACACTGAAGAACCGCAGTGCCCGTACTTATACCAAATGACAACAATTCCGAAAAAAAGTGGGCAACGGACATACGGTCAATGACTTTAATAACACGGATTTTTCGAAATATTCATAGGAAGCAATAAAAAAGATTTTAAATATACCGAGGCTGTATAAAACAGAAATATTCTGCCTCCATGTTATCGATAGGTGAACATACTTATGATGCTGGCTTGTTGTTTCCAACGAAGCAATGGAGCAGATTAAGGATAGATAGCTCAGTCTGTTCCAAGGAAAGGTTACAGGATCAGCCTTACAGCTTACCACGGGCCAAGGCAGTAAAAGTTGTCACCAGTATTCATGAAGGCAGCACCTATAAACAGATCATAAAAGGTGGCAACGTGCAAGGTGTAGGCTTGATCGTGAATGTATCTCTTGGCCAATCCGGCAGTGCAAAATATCTGATTGCTAGTGTAAGGGAAATGTATTCAAAAGTCATCATAAACAGAATTGACGACAAAATGAATGGTATTGCAAGGCTTGCACAGGATTTTAAGAAAGTAATGCATATCAGGGGACAGGGTTAAGCTGAACTTAAGCGAATACCTGAACTCTGCGCAGAGGGAACGATCAGACTCTTTCTTCAGGCAGTTTCTCTGCAAACTTCTGCTTGACAGGATTTAAGCCTTGAATATATCTTACATATCTTGCAAAAATACCCATAATATTCGGGAATTGAACAGTCTGAATGAGCCAATGGTGCATACTGTGAGGTATTTTGGCAATGGATAGATCAGAAAGTCTGGGGAAGCTAACTTAAAAATGTTTGCAGTAAAAACTTATATCACAAAGGCGATTGTAGAGTAAGCCCTAAACCGAAGGGCCGGCAAGAATTACCATTAATGCCTCCGAAAATTGAGCTATTCTTTTTCCTCATCATGTGGCTGTTTACGAGTATTTTATGTTGAGATCAGTACATTCTCCCCCTGTTGGATGGAAGCCTGAAAACCCTTTCTGATAAAGTTGATGTGATGTCTAAGGTTTGAGTAGACAACGATGGGCTAAAGTTAACAGGGCCCCTGTGGTTGCCAAAACCTGGTACCTACATACTGGAAGCAAGTAGGCATTTCTCGAATAACTAACTGTTACTCCAATTGATACGGTTGAACACTTCCAGCAGGTTTTCTGTGAAGGCTTGATCACCGCAGCGTAGATGCATGTCAGAAGAACCGATAACACAAACTTGTTGACAAAAATATTTTATCTATTATAAATATTTATATATTAGACCAATATTGACAAGTTTGAGAGCTCTAACTCCATCTTGGCCATTGATGAAGTTTTGAATTGATATAATTACTTTTAAAGGAGACATCATAATGAATCTTGCCAGGAATTTGGAATCATCAGCTATATATTTTCCTGACCGACCAGCCATTAGACAGGGCAGCCTCGAGTGGACTTACGCAGAGTTAAACGAACGGGCAAACAAGGTTGCCACTGGTCTCATGAAACTTGGGATCAAACCCGGAGACTACATAGGCCTCTGTTCACTGAACTCAGCAGATTGGATTGCTTTTTACTTTGGCGTGCTCAAAATTGGTGCAGTTGCAATCACTCTTTCTGGGCTTTTGACCGGAGATGAGCTGGCATTTCTTATCACTCATTCAAAACCAAAAGTACTGTTTACTGACCCGAGCAAACTTGAAGACGTTATGAGGCTGAAGAGCGACAATGGCCTTCAAACAGTCATTTGTTCTGATGGAGATATGGACCTATCTCACCTTATGAGGATGGGAGAACGTGCGTTTCAGGCAATTGACATGGATCGACTAGACACTGCAGCTGTTCTTTACACCGGTGGGACGACAGGGGCACCTAAAGGCGTCATGTTGAGTCATGAGGGAATGAATTTTGCTGCACGAGCAATTGCATATTATGAACATTCGGTACCAACCGACCAAGCGCTCTGTTTTCTTCCCTTTAATCATGTCTTTGGGCAGAATCATATTATGAATTCGACGATATACAGCTCGGGTTGCCTGGAGTTGCTCCCAGCATTTGACATGGACCGTGTCTTGGAGGCTATTGCTGCTGGCAGGGTCACGAAATTTTTTGCGGTACCGACTGTGTATGTTCGTTTCCTGAGCCTACCGGACTTGGAGAAGAAGGTGGGAAAACTTCGCTACTGTTTTTCGGCTGCTGCAAGTATGGCAAGAGAGATTGTGAAGCAATGGAAGGAGCGCACTGGCGTCACTATTGCAGAGTCTTACGGGATGACAGAGGTTATGCCTACCACGTTTAACCATTTTTACCCTGAATTTCACGTTGTGGGATCAGTAGGACCGGTTGTCCATGGGGTCGAGGCCCAGATCAGAGATGTGGAGGGCAATGTGCTTTCACAAGGTCAGGAAGGTGAAGTATGCATCAGGGGACGGAATGTGATGAAGGGGTACCTCAACAACCCCGAGGCTACCATTGCCGGAATGTGGAACGGAGAGTGGTTCCGGTCAGGGGATATAGGTGTTCTTGACGATCGGGGATATTTTTACATCGTTGATCGCCTTAAGGATCTAATAATCACAGGGGGCGAGAATGTGTATCCCAGGGAAGTCGAAGAGGCTCTATATACTCAGCCAGGGGTAGAGGAGTGTGCGGTCATTGGCCTTCCTGACAAGGAGTGGGGCGAAAAGGTCAGTGCTTATATTGTTCCAAAACCAGGGCAGCAGATATCTACGAATGAATTGAAAGCAGGCCTCAAAACCCTTCTTTCTCCTTTTAAAGTACCTAAGAAGATCGAGATCGTTAAAGAATTACCGAAGAGCCCTGCAGGGAAAATTCTGAAAAGGGAGCTCAAGAGGCAGGTTTTGGAAGAATCAAAACACTAGGGTTGGGCGGGTTGCAAGTTGTTATGAAATGTTAGCCTGAGGAGGTGATGAAGGGTGTTTTTTGCACCATCGGACTGATGTAAAACAAAAGGAGGGCCACCCACAGATGAACCCGGATTGATCAGGTGGCAAATATTCTTCAGCACACGATTACAATGTGTGAATTATATGGAGTAATGAAGGAGGGTAACGCATGAAGGACAGAAACAAACGGAATAGGCGCATAGTATTGACCATTGTTTTTCTTATAGGACTTTGTTTGATTTTCGGAAATGAGGCTGCAGCTGTCAAACCAAAGCTGTCGTGTAACGACCTATCAGACTTCACTTATCCAAACACAGTTATCACGTCGGCCACCTTGGTGTTAGATGGTCAAGTTAGTGTGGCCGGCATCGGGCCCATGCCTGAACACTGCGTTGTGACAGGTAGGATGAATGAACGTGTGGGAACTCTGGACGGTAAAACCTACGCCATAGGCTTTGAGATGCGCCTGCCGACGCAATGGAAGAAGAGATTTCTTTATCAGGCTAATGGAGGCATTGACGGTAGCGTCGTACCAGCATATGGTAATGACCTCGGCGGCGGTCCCACGTCGAACGGACTTTTAAAGGGGTTTGCCGTCATCAGCTCGGATGCTGGGCACTCAGGAGAAATGGGTCCTTTTTTTGGCATTGATCCTCAAGCGCGAATCGACTACGGCTACAACGCTGTTGCCCAACTCACACCCATGGCAAAAAGTCTGATCACCACATATTATAAGAAGCAGAAGTTTAAATCCTATTTGTATGGTTGTTCCAATGGTGGCCGTCATGCCATGGTAGCGGCATCGCGCTATGCTGACCAGTATGACGGCATATTGGCTGGAAATCCGGGATTCAACCTTCCCAAGGCTGCTGTTGCCCAATTGTGGGGGGCACAGCAGTTCTATACGATCACCACACCTGACACGAACATCGGTAGCAGTTTTACTCCAACGGAACTGGCTCTTGTAGGCGATGCGATTCTCGCCAAGTGTGATAACCTTGACGGATTGGAAGACGATATGGTTACGGATCCGATCGCATGTCAAGGGGTATTCGATCTCGCCATGGATGTACCTACCTGTACGGGTGATCGCGATGGGACGTGCCTTACAGCCGATCAGAAGGATGTGCTAGCTGCCATTCATGAGGGTGCGAAAAACACCACAGGGCCGCTCTATACGAACTTTCCGTGGGATGTTGGTATCAAGGGTTCAAACTGGAGCTTTTGGAAATTTACAGCATCTACATTGCTTGACCCCGGCGCCGTGGGTTTCATCTTTTCAACCCCTCCAGAAAACCCACTTACCTTTAACAGCCTGTCCTACGCACTTAATCTGTGTGGCACAGGTTTTGATCCTGACATTGATGCTCCCAAGATATTCACCACCGATGCAACCTATACTGAGTCGGGGATGTCTTTTATGACACCGCCTGATCTAGCTATGACGGGATTATTTGAACACAAGTCCAAGCTATTGGTCGTGCATGGTACGTCTGATGGGGTCTTTTCTGTTTCAGATACCATCAACTGGTATGAAAGCTTTCTAAACACCTGGGGAAGGCAAGCTAATAAAAGGGCACGCCTCTTCCTCGTTCCGCAGATGAATCACTGCAGCGGCGGTCCTGCATGCGATCAGTTTAATATGCTGGATACTCTTGTGAAATGGGTCGAGAAAGGACAAGCACCGAAATCTATTGTTGCAACAGCCCGTGGAACAGGTGCCAACGTAGTGAATGCAGAAGTGCCAGCGAGCTGGGCCCCAAATCGCACAAGGCTGTTATGCCCCTATCCTGCTGTTGCCAAGTATCGTGGTAGAGGTTCTATCGAGGATGCGAAACGTTTTAAATGCGTGATCCCTAAGACTGAACCAAAGATTTAGGAATTGCGAGATAACACGAAGGTCACTATTCATGAGGCAGGGTTAGGAATGGTCCTGCCTCATGAATTAGACAACAATCGGACAATCAGTTGAATCACCATATCACAAATGAATTTACCTGACAGCGAAGGTATTACTTTTCCGTTGAATATGCGCCCTGGGATTTTCTTGCTCGAAAGGCTTTTTCCATATTTATTAGATTTTCACCAAACTCGATTGCATGGTGTCTCATGGCTGCTGCTGCTGCATCTGGATTTCCAGCCAGGACCGCCTCCACAACAGGTCGGTGCATCCCTGCAGGGTGGATAAATGGTTGGTCAGCATCAACTGTCTGAACAACTCGTCTGGTAAGAGCCATGAGGGACCTCTCAAGGGCCTCCAAAAAATGATTTCCACATGTTTCGGCCAGGATATAATGAACAGATGTCTTGGTATCGAGGTCCTCCCCGAGCGATCGGATCGGTAAATCCTCTGCTTCAATGGCTTCCTTCAAAAGTTTGGCACGCTTACGATCAATCTTTGTCGCCGCCAATCTCGCTATTTCGGGCTCCACCAGAACGCGCACTTCAACGAGTTCGGGAACAGAAATTTTCTCAGCCAGAAAAAGATCCACAAAGGCATTGCTCAGATGTTCAAACGATAAGTCGGTGACAAAAGTGCCCCCTGTGACACCTTGTCTGGTTTCAACAAAACCCGTATTTTCAAGGAACCTCAAAGCCTCTCTTATTGCTATGCGGCTGACCTGAAACTGGTTTGAAAGATCACGCTCTGACGGTAACTTATCACCTGCCTCGAACTGACCGAGAAGGATTGATTGCTTCAGTTGCTCTGCTACTTCTCCTGACACCCTGGATTGTTTGATAGGTTTGAATGAAGGCACGTATGATACCTCTTGGATTTTGTCATAGTATAACAAAGTCGAAATCTTTTGCAAGAAAATTTTAATTATTCACTTGACAAAATAAATTAATATATCTAAATATTATACCAATAGAAAAGAGCACGATTTAATCTTTCTGTCAGCGCTTATTAACCAGGTGGTTTGCGCATTGCGAATCTTATTTGGAGGCCTATATGAACGTTGCCACAAACCTCGAGTCATCGGCATTCTATTTTCCTCAACAGCCCGCATTGAGCGAAACAGACTCTGAAATAACATACGGGGCGTTGAATGAAAGGGTTAATTGTATTGCAACGGGACTCATCAACATGGGAATTAGACAAGGTGAGCACGTTGGAATTTGTGCCCCCAACTCGTCCGACTGGATTGCATTTTATTTTGGGGTTCTCAAGGCAGGCGCAGTGGCAGTCACATACTCGAGCCTCTTGAGTCAAGATGAACTAACATTGCTTGTAGATCACTCAAAACCAAGGTTTATTTTTACATCTGATGACAAAATCTCAATCCTCGAGGGCATGAAAGGACCTGCGGGTCTGGAAAAAATCATCAGTCAGAATGGAGATATCAATATCCAGCAGATTGTAGATGCAGGGATAGTAAATTTTAAGGCTGTGGATAGAAACCGCACTGATACAGCTGCAATTCTATACACTGGCGGTACAACAGGGACGCCCAAAGGCGTTATGCTGACCCACGAAAACATCAACACATCGGCACATAATGTTGCGCACAACGAGCACTCAAATGAGAAGGACAGGGCAATCTGTTTTCTACCCTTCAATCATGTTTTTGGGCAAATGCACATCATGAACGCTACAATTTACAGTGCTGGTTGCCTTGAAATTCTTCCTACTTTCGATCTTGACAAGATCCTGGCCCTTACTGGCTCTGGTAAGGTAACAAAAATGTTTGCAGTTCCAACGGTCTATACCCGTCTGCTTAGTCTTGATGGTCTTAAAAAAAAATTAGGGAATGTGCGTTATTGTTTTTCGGCAGCTGCAAGTATGGCTGCCGAAATTGTAAGGCAATGGAAAGAAGTAACAAAAATGACGATTTACGAAGGCTATGGCATGACTGAGTCTGCATCTGCTGTTACGTTTAACCATTATTACCGTCACGTGGTAGGATCCATAGGTACAGCGGTTCCCGGGGTTGAAGTACAGATACGGGACATGGAGGGACACAGGCTTGATCAGGGGCTTGAAGGAGAGATTTGTATTTTTGGGCACAACATTATGAGAGGATATCTGAATAACCCTGAAGCAACCCGAGAAGCTTTCTGGGGCGACGGCTGGTTCAAGTCAGGGGATATCGGCGTCGTTGACAAAGACGGCTATCTTTATATCGTTGACCGTGTCAAAGACATGATCATTACTGGTGGAGAGAATGTCTATCCCCGAGAAGTAGAGGAGGTGCTTTACATGCGTCCAGAAGTAGAAGAATGCGCTGTAGTAGGGTTTCCTGACAAGGAATGGGGAGAGAAGGTTACAGCATTTATCGTTGCCAGACCTGGCCAAACAGTGGTTCCTCATGATATCAAGTCTTTCCTTAAGACAAAATTGTCCCCTTTTAAGGTACCAAAAGAATATATTGTCATCGAAGATATGCCAAAGAGTCCTGCTGGTAAAATATTGAAGCGGGAGTTAAGGAAGAGGTTTTCGAGCGGTAAAGAGGAGTGACTTGTAAATGAGGGTTATTGAGATTACAATATAGAAACACAAAAAAAGGAGGATGCAGTATGAAAAAAAGTACGTTTTTTGCACTGTTTGTTTTTACGATAATTTTTCTGTTTTTCCTGACCTCAATCCCGGCACAGGCCCAAGAGAAAGCTATGAAACTCAGACTTTCGACAATATGGCCAACACAACACCCTTTGACAAAGCTGTTTGCTGATTGGGGTAAAGATGTGGAGAAGGCGACAAATGGGAGGGTTACAGTAACAGTATTTGCTGCTAACACGCTTTCGCCCCCCATGCAGGTCTATGACAACACAGTGAAAGGAGTTGTTGATGTTGGCACCAACTTATTGGCTTACTCACCGGGCAGGCTCCCACTTTCTGAGGTTCTGCAACAACCCTTGGGATATAAGAATGGGTATCAGGCAAGCAAGGCGGCTAATGAATTCTATAAAAAATTCAAACCGAAAGAATTCGATGACGTAAAGGTTATGTTTCTCCACGGTGCTGCACCTGGCTTTATTTTTACTAAGAACCCTGCTAAATCGCTTGCCGACTTAAAGGGACTCAGAATAAAAGCCAATGCAGAGAATGCGGATATTGTAAAAAACCTCGGAGCCTCCCCCGTGACCATGCCGGTTACCGAAACATACGATGCCCTTTCAAGGGGCGTTGTAGATGGAACCCTTTTCCCTCTTGAAGCTTTGCAGGGATTTAAGATTGGGGAGGTCATCAAGACAGTTATTGAAGACTACCCCATGTCCTATATGACATCAATGTATTGTATTATGAACAAGGATAAATGGAACGCCATATCCCCGGCTGACCAGAAGGCGATAGAAAAACTCAATGATGAATACAATGAAAAATTCGGAAAAAAATGGGTTGAGCTGGATGCTAAAGCAGTTGAATTTGCCAAATCAAAAGGTGTGACCTTTGTTAAGGCTTCCAAGGAGGATGAGGCACTTACAGCACAAAGGATGAAGCCGATCCTCGATGATTATGTCAAGATGACAAAGGCAAAGGGCCTCCCGGGCGATGAAGCGTTGAAATTTGTCCAGGACTACCTGAAGACTCATCAGTAGAGTTATATTTTCGTAAAAGAGGGCTGTGTATTACAGCCCTCTTTGCATATACATGATACTGATGCAAAAAACAGAGGTGCCTCAGTTGTGATGTATTTGCGCGGAGGAAAATGATGAAGCGATTTGTTGAAGGTGTTGCCATTGTTGACAAGTTATTGTACATCATTGCCGGTAGTGTTCTGGCCTGTATGATTATACTAACTTTCTTTGATGTAATCTTGAGGAATCTCGGCCATCCCATTACCGGTTCCATGGAGATTATACAATATGGCGGAGCGATTGTATTTGGGTTCTCAGTTCCGTATGGCACAATGCTTGGAGCCCAGGTAATCGTTGATATAGTCACGGAAAAACTCAGTCCCAAAAAAAAGCGCACCATCGAGATCATCACCAGGTGTGTTGGGGTCTTGATGTTCTTGTTTGTTGCATATAATTTTTTCATTTATGGGATAGACGTTCAAAAAACAGGGGAACGTACTGCCAGCTTTAAGATACCATACTATCCTTTTGCCTTTGCCCTTTCATTCAGCTTTTTCTTGCAGAGCTTCACAATATTTTGCGACCTGATTAAAAAAGTAAAAGGAGCAGAAAATGAGTGATGTGGCAATCGGAACATATGGAATAATATTGCTTCTGGTCCTTTTCCTTACCGGACTTGAAATGGCCTACTGTATGATTCTTGTGGGTTTTCTTGGCTTTACCTTCCTCATGTCCTTTTCAGCGGCCTCCAATCTCGTTATAAAGGATTTCTTTGATAACTTTACCACATACAGTTATACAGTGATCCCCCTCTTTATGGTCATGGGTGAGTTTGCCTCAAATTCAAATATTGCCAAGAGGCTTTATCTGGGAGCGCATAAGTGGTTTGGCCATATCCCCGGCGGACTTGCTATGACAACCGTAGTGGGGGCAACAGCCTTCAAAGCCATGTGTGGGTCAAGCCTTGCCACAGTCGGGACTTTTTCAAACCTTGCCATGCCCGAGATGGAT
>MVQO01000013.1 GCA_002067585.1 Syntrophorhabdus sp. PtaB.Bin027 | reverse complement strand
AATACCCAATCTCCTTCGTTCGTCATAGAAAGTACAAATCGCTCAATGAGTTCAACAGGAAACTGGCATGGGTGATCTGTTTTTTCCACGTGATTGCTTTTGACGTTCGGAATGACCCATAAGTCACCGGGGTTCTTGCCGAGGGGATTACATGAATACTTGCCAGCATTTGGTCCTTTGAAGTATTTCTTGCCAGGGTATTTTTGAGGTACTCTAACCGGATCGAGGTTGAAGGTATATTTGTCACTCTTTGTGAACCATATGATCGTTTCGTAGCGGCCCGAGAACCTACGACTGCAATGCAATCCATGTTCGAAGTGCCAGATGATCCGGTTTCGCATCCTCAAGCCTGCTTTGGTAAAGATAGGGTAAAGCACAGTGTCCAGAGGTATAATGGCTCCGCCATCAACGTAGTTTCCCACTTGCCAGCAAATGCTACCTTGTGGAGAAAGACACCTCACACACTCGCGAATGACTGCTGCCTGCTGTTCAAGATATTTTTCCAGCTTCAGTTTCTTTTCGTACTCTTTTCCGATATTGTAAGGAGGCGAAGTTATTACAAGTGTTAATAATTCATCGGGGATCGTCTTCAGCAGATTTAAGCAGTCACCAGGATACAACACTATATTTTCTGACGGTGAGAAATTATCTGTTATTTTTCGGAGATTAAGCATGTTTCTATGATAGCAACAGGGGATTCTATAGTCAATCTTTTCGTATTCCTTTTTATCAGCGAACAACAGAATCATCAGCGGCTGGAGGGCGTCTGCTGGATTTTATTATTAGCCGTTATTTCTTCTCAGTGACCAGGATGACTGTGATGTCCCGCACATCATTTTCGATGTAAGGCCGCTGAACTTTCACCCAGAGTTTTGAACTCGCCAGGTCTTTGGCGTCGTCAAAGATGAAAAAAGCCTCATATAAATCGTATTTTTCGTATTTTTTGGGCTTGCCAGAGGTCCCTGAAGCACGAGGCATTATATATTCCTTTGACATGCCTTTGTAGAACGAAGATACTTTGGGGAAAGAATCCGTGGTTGTATAGATCGTGGATTGGCCGTTGGATATTTTGGCGCCCTGGTGGGCAGCCTCATTTGCCTCTTTGGTGGTCTTCTCGTCGATCTTCGCGCCAGGATAAACCTTAAATTCTGAAGCAAAGACAAGGGCAGCATAAATAAAAACGATTGATAGAATAATGTTAAACACCTTTTTTATCTTCATCGTCCTTATTAAACTTGGATTCAATTACACGGCTTTTTTTCTTGCTCAGACTTTGCTTTTTTCCAAGCTTCCTCACCATGAATCAATTTCCTTTGATTATTCAATACATTACATGTCCATTCAGGGTGTTTTTTACAATCCTTACTCGTTGGATTAGCAGGATATTTGTATAAAATCTTAAAGGTATCTTTATCACACGGAGGATCTTTTCTCCAGTCCACCATACGTTTTATACCGGCACGCCAATCCCACTCGATGACCTTGAGAGGAATCCATGCACAGTTCTTATCGTCAGGGTTTTCAGAAGGGATAAACATCAGAAATGTCTGGAACTGGTATCGAATATGATGTTCTTTAGTTGCTAACCCCAGTTCATTCATAGGCGTGTCATGCATTTCAATTTTGTTAGGAGCGGGGTCCTTATAGGGAGAACCCACCGGTTCCATTTTCCCGTACGGGTAATAAGTATCCAGACATGATTCTTTATTAGCCATTTGAAAATAGTCAATATCGTGATATTCTAATGATTCCTCTTTGACTGTCTGGACATGCTGAAGGAGATGGGGATGACCACTGAATTTCGCTGGCAATTTAATTTCATGAGAAATCATTATCCCAGGTTCACCCGCTGGAGGACTGGCCTTAATGAGTTTTCCATAATAAAGCCAGCATCCTATTTTCCCTTTTATTTTCTCAACCGGCCCCACAGTGATTTCTTTTGAAGGTCGTAATTCTTTCATTATTACTTCTGGTGAGAAGACCTGAAAGCTCGTTTTTCCCACTACCTTGCCGCCGTCTGCAGTGTAAGTTAGAGTTACTTTTTTCCCCTCAGGTTTTCCCTCAACAAAGAAAAACTCAATTTCTGATTTATCGTAATCTTTGAACTTTAAAACCTTACCTGTATCGTCATTAGCAATATAGCCAGAGATGGCTGTATCAGGAATGCCTTCCCAGCGGCCCCTGCCTGCATCAACATATGGAAGCACAACCGCTTTTATTTTAACCTTCTTTCCTACCAGCACATCTCTTTCTCCGTTCGTAATGTCAATATCTTTCTTTTCAGTGATGTGATAGATTTTGATAAAGGGTTTTATTTTTCCAAACTGCCACGTAACATTACAGTGGACATTATATTTCCTTCCCGGAGAGGGCTCGACAAACTGATAGGTCCCTCCGCACTCTTTAACAAGAGCCTGCTGATAATCGGAAGCTCTCGCATTCCAACTCAAGGAACCATGCATACCGTTTTCATCCAGTTTCTTTAGTGCTATATATAACGAAAATGCCTTGCCACCCGGTGACGGTACTTCGCATCCTTTTTTGTAATTCTTACTCGTGGTATGGAATGGGACTCCAAACAAAAACGTATAATTGTCGTCAGGAGGCCCCTCTCGTAAGGTAAATATTTTTTCTTGAATTTTATTAATATCCCCACAAAGTTGGAGGGCAGTACCCTTCCCAGCCATACCTAATAATGCCACTAATGAAAAGCCAGGCTCTCCAACTTGAACATCCTTACCTTTAACTTCTTTTGATCCAAAAGCCTCTTCTTCCGCACAGAGGCCCTCGCTAGTGTAATGTTTATTATTGAACTTATAGGTTACATTCATCTTGCCCTGTGGGAAATAATTGATTTCATCACTGACTCGAGGAGATAGCCTGCGACTGCGCCTCTTCTTTTCTTTTACAAATTTAATTACTTCTCCAGACGCTTGAATAAAACAAGAACCCTGCTCCTTGGTGTTGCCACCGGCATCTGGGAGTGTTTCCCACTTAATGTTCATCATGATATTGACGTCCAGTTTTTCCTCCAGCTGATAACCTGCATAGGTTGTCACTGACGACATAACCAATATGCCCAGGATCAAGGGGGGCAATGCCCAGATAAAAAGTATTTTTTTCATAATGATCACACCCTAATATTATTTAATTTGTAAGGAGATAGAAAGGATCATCATGACATTATTATTTCACCAACTCCACCCTACCGTCAACTTTATATTTTGAAACCAGTTTTTTTACCACCGTATCCACCCTTTGTTGGGAAAGCTTCATGTTGTAACTGATGTCTTCAACGTTATCTGTATGCCCACAATAAATACTTTCACGTTAGGCCTTTCTGCCTTTTATATATATGAATTTGAACCCGTCCACAATTTTCTCTCTCATTTAATATCTGGAGGGACGTCAAGGTTTAAATTCCAGTCTATGGTTTTCACATGTTTGCCGGTGGTTGACACTCTAGTTTTTGTTTCATTATTGTATGTTTCACGATCGAGAGGGATCTCCTTTCTGCCTCCGCCACTGGCTGTAGTTGGTGTAGACTGTTTTGCTTTCCAATCAGGGTTCATAGGGAGCTCCCTCGAATTTGCCGAAACCGCCTGCGGCGTGATATACTCTTCTTTTATGCCACTTCTCGATTCTTTAATTTCCCTATATCCGCTATTTTCTTTTCGTGTACCTTCTTTCTTGTAGTTCCAATCGATACGGCAGTTTGCATAAATAGGTATATCAAGATAAACCCATTTGATTTGCTTTGTCTTTGGATCTAAGTGAACATTTATGGCTCCTAAAAGAGGTTCTGCTTTTTTAAACATATGGATCCATTCCTTGTCCAAACCACTAAACGACCACGTTTCACTGTATATGGATGTGTATTGCTCACACAATCTACCGAGATTATCATGACAAATATGATCTTCATGAGTCTTTTTTTCTCCAGTGACAGTCGTAACCCTGCAATTCTTAATTCGGTAAGCTGCAAAAGGGCAATGTGTTCCCGCATCATAATGAGTGCCATATTTCAAAAACTCAACTACCTCCTCCGGGGTTTCCTTGGGCAGCATCTTTTTGATATCCCCGAACGGTACAGGCATGGAGACGGGACTGATGGGAGGGATCAAAGTTAAATCAAGGTCAAAAACCACTTTCCTGTCCCAGGAAGATGTTTGTTTTGTGGCTGCGCTTACGTAAAGATGCGAAGTTGTATTTTCATGGCGTTGGCCAAAGTCTGCCAAACTAATACGCAAGTGTGCCCCCGCACATTCCTCTTTCAAAGCTGGCTCGATCTCCAAGAAAAAAGCTTTCATCTCTGAAGTTTCTTCTGCCCAGCTTGCAACCAGATACAGGGTTTCAAAGTTTTGACTCTCATTGGCAAGGCAGAAGACCCGTTCTTCATAACCGGTCCAATCTTCCTTATCAGTCCTGCCATTCCTGTACTTGATGACTGCCTGAATAGCGATCGCTTCATTCTTGAGAAACTCTTTAAGGTTAAACTTGATGGCCGGAGCTGTTATTCCTGTGGCTTTGTTCTCCACCTTTAGATAAACAATACTCATTCCAGTCAGGAAAAAAGGTTTGTCAACTTCGATTGTACCATCGGCATTGATCTTGGAATTATCGTTAAATTGGTGGTATTCATTGACATTGAGAGGGTTTTCTCCGCCGTAGCCCCCTATTGAGTCAGGAAATTTGCCCTTGTACTGCTCCACATCCAGAGTGAAAAGTGCATATTCCTTAAAAACCTCCCGCAGATCACCCGAAAGGGCCGCCCGCACTGATTCAAATGTTTTAGACTTTTTGGCCGCACAATTCTCCCAGATCTGTCGCATAATGGCATCGCCGCCAGAACGTAGGCGTGTCAAGTAATAGAAAAAAAGATACATACCATATGCTTTAATACTGGCCTTCTCGATGATCTGGTTGTGCATCGCATATGAAGCGTCAAAAGTATACCCTGCCAGCCATTTCTGCTCTGTATTCCAATCATGACCAATGAAGTCTTCGGCCCATACCGCGGAACCTTCCATTAGCCATTTCTGTTCGAATCTACTGAAGGCAAATTGGAAGGAGTGGAACATTTCGTGCGCGAGAGTGGCCGCCAAGTCTGGATCGGGACTCACCTGGCGGGCGGAGATAACAATGTCGGTTGTAGCGGTCCCAGCTCCTGTGTTTAAAGCTGGGTCCCAGGTCAATGGTTCGCAATAACCCTTGGGTTCGGATTTGTAGCCAGCCTCGTCCTCCATTTCACTCAAACCTGAGAAAATATAAATTCTTAATGTTTTATCGCCGAAATCAGCAGTCTTGCGATTCAGGAGCTTTTCAAACCTTTCATACATCTTGTGCTCTTCGACCAGCCTGCGTGCTTTTTGCACCATTTTACCGAGACCTGGTTCTCCAAAAATCTCAATTGTGTAACCGGTGTCAGTTTGATACACTTCTTTAAAAGGTTCTTTTGCCCCTGATGCATGGGCCATGGCAATCGACCATGGTAATGCCCTGGATGATGATTGGCCTAACCCGTATAAACGTTTATAAAAAAAACTTTTTGGATTATCGGGCCTTACCATATAAGGTTCTAATGTCTTGACAGTCTCTGGCTTCAGCTTATCGCGGAGATTGGCGGCCTGAAGTATATCCCAGGTGCCTGAGCGAGGAGCCTTGGCGTAGCGGTATTTCTTAGGCACAGATTTTGGGTTGAAAATGCGCATGATGTGGTATTGAGCAGCCTCGTCAGGAGTGATAACGCCCAGGGCTAAATCAGACGCCAAGAGATTGCAAGGGTCAGGAGATAGCGTTTTGAACTGTGATTCAAGAGAGCCATCTTTAATTGACAGTTTGATATGGTATTGTTGCTGTGGGATAAATGGATTTTTATGATCGAGCCGTACCCTTTTTTGAGATTTATCCCAAATTACTTCCCAGCCGCCGGGATCAGGTTCAATTTTAAATATGAAATCAGAAGGTTGCACCGGTTGACGGAATGAAACAAAAATAGGCTGGCTGAGATGACGAATAATTTCGCCATCGCCAGGGGTGATGGAGAAGAGATGCTGCTGGGGTTTTTTCTCGGGTTTTGGAGATGATTTCTTACATGAAACGAAAGAAACCGTCGTGAATACAAGGATCGCCAGACCCGCCAGAACCACTCCCATCAGCCATGGTAGATTTCTTTTTTTCATTGACGTCTTTAAGTTATGAGCTACCCCACAAAACTCCTTTTAGACTGTGGAGACAAAATATGACATTGTAGAGTTTTGGATTCCTCTTAATCTCATTGTTTCACCAACTCCACCCTGCGGTTTTTGGCCTTTCCCTCTTCTGTGTCATTGGAAGCAACAGGGGCTAAAGGACCCACACCGCCTGCCTTAAGACGATCTGGCGCAATCTTGTACTTTGAAATCAATTCTTTGACCACAGCCTCGGCTCTTTGATGGGAGAGCTTCATATTATAATCGAGTCCTCCTGCATTGTCCGTATGGCCAACCACATAGATTTTCAGTCTGGGATCTTTCTGAAGCAGTATTGTTATCTCTTTCAAGGCTGGTTCAGATTCAGGTTTGACATCAGCCTTGTTGAAATCGAAATGAATCCCATAGAGAGCAACATGGCCGGTTGTGTTGATCCCTTCAGCCATGAACCTGGCATCGGCAACTACTTGCTGAGCCATGGCCTGCTTTTCCACAATGGTTAGATAGAGGTAGTTAGCTCCAAAGTTAAACTGAAGCTTAGCCCAGATCTCCTTATCATCTTTAATGAGTTTCATGGATGTTTCTGAGGGGTCCTTGGGATTTTTCTCATATGCAATACCCCCTATCTTTGTGATAGCATTTGTATAATTTCGGGAAACTTGTAGCCTGGAATATTTCCCTTCAAATGGTTTAAGCGCACTGTATTCTGTATGAAATTTCCTTCCTTCGATTGTCACCTTCTGCTGTGTTGCAGGGTCTATGAAATCCTCAGCGTCAAACTCCCTATCTCGGCAGACGGCAATCCGATATCCTTGCATTCTCGACAAGAGGGGATGATCCTTGCACCCCTTCCTATCCTCCTGAGCAAACACCAGAGAACTGAGGCTAAGTATGAAGACTGCGATGATCCAACAGATAGATGCTTTATATCTTTTCATGATCTGTGCCTCCTTAAATTATTGACTAACCCAGAATTGGGCCGGATCGTAAGTGATCGGCTCCAGCGACTGGTTATACCCGGTTCTATGAATTTCTATTGTTTTCGCCATGGGTTTCTATTGACCTCCTCTAATCTGAAATAATTGTTTGGATCATCACGCTGGAATGTATAGTATGACCGATAAGCAATATCTAGCGCATAAATTGCCAACTCTTTTGCGTCGCGTGGCGACTTACGGAAGGTTGTTTTGTAGTATTCTGTTAAAGACCGCTCTGCCTCCGTGTATTGCTGTTGAATAGCCTGATAGTGTTTCTGATAGGAATGCCCCTTTTGTGTCCACTTTTTTAAACTGGCGTCAACTTCATCGCGGGTGTTATACTTCTCTTTAAGAGCCCAGGGACGCAAAGCAGCATTGGCCCATGTCCATTCTACATCCATTCTCAGTCTTGCAGTCGGTTGAAGCGTACCTTCATCTTTGTCCTGACCGATGGTCTGGTCTAAAAGCACAGCAAGCCTTTGAACTGGTTGGGGCAGCAGGTATTTGGCGCTATGAACCTGAGGACGAAAGCGCACTGTGCAAAGCGATTTGGCTCCTGTCGTGTCAACACCATATACCCGCCAGTCAGCAAAGAACTGGTAGGGTTCGCCTACCTCGATGAACCAGAGCTCACCTGATACTTTGGAGCGGAATACGAGTGGCGGCCTCCACGTATCGGAAATGACTGGTTCAAATCCCGAATTCCCTCGGGTTTTGTTGATTTCTGCAAGAAACATTTTCGGTTCTATTTTGTTCTCAGTTATATAGAGGGAGTACATATCACCTCTCCACCCGACCGGGTTCTCACGAACGACCAAACGATATCTGCCTCCTGGTTTCTTTTGCCAATAAATACTCCGGGACGCCTTTTCTTCAGAAATTGGTATCTTATCAAATTCTGTATGATCGATTTTGATTGCGTCTCCCCCGGAGATGTCAAGGCCATCTGGCCCCAGGACAAGGACACTTTTCAAGCCAGAGGGAATAACTGGAGGAGCATAAAGTACTGACGCATCTGATTGAAATAATGCATCCGCTATCCGGAGGGCTTCGTTGCACTGAATGGACGTCTTTCCGCCAATCAGTTTGGGCCATGAATCAGCAAGAACCTGAGGCAAACTGCCAGCCCATGCAATGTGAACCAAAAAGAAGATAACTTTTCTCTTCATGACCCTCTCCATTTTGTTAGAGTTTTTGTTGTAGCATAACAAAAAGCTCAACAGGAGCGAATCTTTTCCTTGATCTGTTGCAGTGATGGGTCATGCTGCCCTCTCCAAAACCATATCATCTGTTTGTGTTGTTCTATCCCTAAGATTCAATAGTCTTTCGTAATGTGCAATGAAAAAATAGCGCGGGTCGGATATGTCTGCATGAAATGAAGTCCCGGGTGATAGGGGTTCTTTTTGAAGATTCTATATGTTTTTCTTGCTTCCTTCCTTGTCTGATCAGGAAGTTCTCTATAACATTTCCAGAAGGTTGTGTGGTTTGAGAGGTCATTGATTCCCTACGTTCAGAATCTTACTTTTCCCTGCCTTATGCTCTGCAAGGGCTTGGTCGGCAAGTTTATCAAGGATGTCTTCAGACGAAGCAAAAGTCTCCTGCCATTTTGCTTCGGCTTCTAATTCATCCATCACCCATTTGGCAAAGGCATTCTGTTCAACCTCGGGAAGCTTGGATGCCTCCTTAAATGCCTTTTCCAATAGTTTTGCCATGGTTCATATCGCTTCTAATCTACTTCAGAGTATTTTACCATAATGGTACCGTAAAATATCACCTTCAATTCTCAATTTTCATGTATAACGACCTGCGCGTCAGCCGCGCTGGTGCAGTGTCGGGTGCAACGGCTTGTTATGCAATAATTTCATTTAGGCCTTCGATAATCTGTGTTAATTGCTCTATAGATGCCCTGCCAATTACTTTCCCGATTCTCTCGACCGAAAGAGTCCGGATTTGACTGATCTTAACCCAGGACTGCTTTGGAAGGTCTTTGGACTTCAACTCGATGGTTAAAGGGAACCCTGCCTTCTGAGGTTGGCTTGTGAGCGCCACCGCAATTACGGTCCCCGACCTCTCATTAAAAACGTCGTGGCTCAGAACCAGGACCGGGCGCAAGCCGGACTGTTCACGACCTCTCGTGGGGTTGAGGTCCGCCCAGCGGATTTCTCCCCTCAGTATTCTGGCCATTGGCTCAAGTCCTCGACTAAGCCCTCGTCTGCCATCGCCTTCTCGAAAGCCGCATCGAGTTTTGAACACTCCGCTGCCAAGCGATTGCGCTTCAGTCGCATCAGTTTTTCAGAGACAGCTTCCCGGATAGCCTGACTTCGGCTTTGAAAAACACGTCGATCAACAAGCTTATCCAGCTC
>MVQO01000012.1 GCA_002067585.1 Syntrophorhabdus sp. PtaB.Bin027 | reverse complement strand
GCTGTCAGTATGATAACAGGCATTTCAGGAATAATGCGGTGGAGGTCTTCCATAAGCGAAATGCCGTCAGTATTGACAAGCTGAAGATCTACAATTGCTAAATCGAAAAGCTGTTCCTTGACTTTTTCAATAGCATCTTCTTCGTGTAAGGCGGTTGCTACATCATAACCCGCCGTTTCTAACCTCATTTGTATTAAATCAACAAGGTTTTTATCATCGTCTACAACAAGAATCCTCCCCAAAGTCATAAAATAGTTTACCTCGCTTTTTCTCTTTTCTTTTCCTCTATTTCAAGATCAACCTTTTTAGATTGCTCGATCATATTTTTTAATTTTTCATTTTCATGGGTTGCCTCTGCTGAGATTCTCCTCAGCCTTTCATTGTCCTGAATTAAATCAAGAAGGATTTTTGCATGACCCGACCAGTTGCTATGGGGGTAGTCCTTGATGATTCTTGTCAGTGATGACACTGCCTTGCTATGATCTTTCTTCGAATATTTTGGATAAGCGTATATCAGACCAATAGCAAAACTAGCTTCATCACCAGGAGGTTTATTCGGCGCTATCGAGAGAACCCTGAGGTATTCTTTGACAGATGCGTCATACTGGCCCATGGAGAGCAATCGCTGTCCTGCAAGGAGATGTTCTTTTGACTCATCTCGTGGTTGCTCCTTTTTGGGTGGCACCTGAACTGCGGCAGGATGAATTGGCTCAATGGATAGACTCATTTTTTCAGGCTCCTGCGGTTTTTTCTCGATTGTGTTACAACATGTTAAAGCGAAAGTGATCAGAAGGGTAAAAGCACAAAAAAAGTACTTCCCTGTCCTATGTCGCTTTCTGCCCATACTTCACCTCCATGTGCGACAACGATATTTTTCACGATAGCTAAACCCAAACCAGTACCCTTTGTCCATTCCGAAGTCTTTACAGGGGGTTGTTGAAATTTTCCAAAGATTGCATAAAGGTTTTCCTTGGGAATTCCTGGTCCGGTGTCTTGAACTGAAATTAAAAGCCCCCTCTCTTCTAGATACGCAGAAATCGTTATCTGCCCGTGTTCTGAAGAAAATTTTATCGCGTTGCTGATCAAATTTCTCAATACCTGGAGCATACGTTCTCTATCTATTCTGGGATGTGTTAATTCATCTGTGGTTTCTAGCCAGATTTTTATTTTTTTTGATTCTACTAAGGGCGCTACCTCTTGTATTGATTGCTGGATAAGAAGGCCTATGTTTTCATGGCCAAAATTGTATGTCATCATGCCTGCTTCCATCTTGGCAATGTCGAGTAATGAATTTACAAGGCCAATCAGGCGGTTTGACTCTTCTGTAAGGATTGATAGTAGTTTCTGTTGTTTCTCAGTGACAGTTCCACCCACGCCTTCCTGAAGTAACCCTATACCCTCCTTAATAGAAGTAAGGGGGGTTCGCAATTCGTGTGACATGGTCGAAAAGAAATCCGACTTCATTTTTTCAACCTTATTTAACTTATCACACATTGCATTAAAGGCACTGGTTAGTTCCATCATTTCAGGAGGAGATGTTATCTTGAGATCACTCTTGAAAATTCCCTTTGAAATCTCTTTTGTCTTTTCCATCAACGATGTTAATGGTTTTGTTATGCTTCTGGTAGTGAAAAAAGAAGTAAACAAGACTAGAACCAAGGCGGTGACCCACATAATAAGCGTAAGTTTTCTCGACGAACTACCAGCTTCGCTGAGCACGTTCATCCGCCGGTGAACATCTTTCATGATTGAGGTTTCCAATGCTTTCAGGTCTTCGAGGATATTGTCGACGAGTCTTTCTTTTTCAATTTCGTTTTTTACTATCGAAAAATGTTTTTTGTTCTTTATAGATTCAAGATCATCTATAACCAGGGCATTATAAAGAGAATAACTATTGTTTATTTGATTCAAATATGTTGTTTTGTCCTTCGTATTTGCAATATAAAGAGCATCTTTTAAATAATTTTGAAAGTCACTTTGGGATGACAAGAACTGTTCATAAAAAATAGAATCCTTGGTTATGGCAAATTTCTTTTCATATTCCATCTGAGACAATATATTGTCAACAAGCTTTTTTTTAATTTCCAAAATGCGTTCATCAATATTTATGATCTGCTTCGTTCCCCTGCTGATCTGATGCAGTTGCCAGAGGGTATAACCATTTACTATGCCAAGGATCACAAATATCACAAAGTATCCTAACGCCAGTCGTGAAAAGATAGATAACTTCATTACTCAACTTACCTCAATGATATCACGCTGAATTAGGCAGTTGCTTAACATGATAACTCCATTTTTTGTCAAAGGTGGGTTGTTCATTGTTGGCCTTATTACGCAATAACGATACAGCAGAATAAATTTAAATGATATTTGGCGAATTGGCTTCCCCTAACAAATCAAAGTATCACAAGGGCTAGCGTGTGTCAAATAGCCGGGCAGGAATGGGATTTGTGCCATCTATGTCCTCCATGGTGGTGCGAAGACAGGACTGGAAAATTCAATAATGAAGGGTTCGTTCCATTGTACCAATTGGCGTAAGGTACTTTCCAGTTGTTGCAAAGTTTTAACCCGTTTGCTTTTTATGCCGAAAGCAGCGGCAATTTTCATGAAATCCGGATTCTCAAGAGCCATCATCCCTTCAATTGAATAAGTAGCCCTCATGTAATCTTCAAGTATACCGAAGCCGCTATTGTTGAATACGAGAATGGCAACCGGGATGTTGTACTTTCGAATGGTTGATAGTTCGCTGATTGTGGGCAAGACACCTCCATCACCACAAATCGCAAGACATGGTTTTTCTGGTTTTGCTGTTTTGGCGCCTATGGCAGCGGGTAGGGCATAGAATATGGAGGATATGCCCCGAGGCATAATAAAGGTGTGCTGGTGACGAACAGGATAGTAATACTCGGCCCAGTACGCCATAAGATTTAGATCCCAAACAGTTGTTGTATCGTCAGGAATTGAATTCTTGATGACGTTTATGAGTTGAAACCCAAGGAATTTGTTTTGTAATCCAAGTCTTTCCAGATGTTGCGCTTCTTTCAGCTCCTTTAACCTCCAGTTAAAGGAGCTGCTGGTGAAAATTTCGTTTAAAGCATGAAGAAATGGAAGGATTTTTCCTGAAGCTCTGTATGCGGCTGAGTAATTCTTGTCAAACCAGGCCCTGTCTACGTCCACGTGAATGAGGTCACTAATTTTTACTCCTCGCCTTTTTGCATCCACGTCGCGAAGTCTTGTACCAATTGCAATAATTATGTCAGCAGAAGAGACAATTTTTTTTGCAATCCCCTTTTGCATTATATTTCCGAAGCACCAGACGTTTTCTTCATCCAGGATGCCCTTGCCTGATGTAGTAGTGAGGAAAGGAATGGAAAAATGCAGACATATATTGTCCAACAATGGACGAGCCTTTTCGAACATAAGCGCCTTGCCGCCAATGATAACAGGTTTTTTCTTACCTGCCAGAACCTTCTCAAGGCCGTCAAAGTCATCAATATGCTGCATCTGTACAGGGTTCTCTTCGCTGGATCTTATTGTTTCAACCTCTTTTTCGAGAAGAGTATAGGGTATAGAGATAAGGACCGGTCCTTTCCGATCTGTCATGGCAACTTTTCGGGCACTGTCAAGTTTTATGATCAGGTCATCTGTACTTTGAACGTAAAATACCTCCTTTGTCACGTGACGGACCATGGTTTCAGGCTCTGCCACCCCATGGAGGATACCTTTATCAATACCTTCTCGTCCGGTGTCTATATGGATAACAAGCAGAGGTACATCATCACCATATGCCTCCATGCATCCTGTTACCACGTTAGCCAAACCAGGACCCGGCGTTACGATAAGAACCCCGATTTTACCTGAAACCCTAGAAAAACCATCAGCCATAAAAACCATGTTCGACTCATGACGGGTTATATAAACGTTAATGTTCTCACCTGAAAAGGCCTGTGAAAGTGAAAGTGTATGAATTCCAGGAAGATAAAAGAGATCATGGATATTATTTTTTACAAAAAACTCAATAATTGCTTGTTTTCCGGTCACTTATCACCTTTCATAGCTAGTTTAGCATAGTGAGTCAACAAGTTAAATAAAAATTTACTTGATTTAAATTTGATTTTATTTGTTTAATAATGTAAACTTTCTGTCAGCTTTTATTGTTATGAAAAAAGAAGACGCAAGCGTAGGAGAACGGATAAAAATGTTAAGGCAGGCAAAGGCTCTCACACAGGAGGAGCTTGCCACACGAGCAGGACTTACCAAAGGATTTATATCCCAGGTCGAGCGCAACCTTACTTCATTGTCTGTTGAGAGCCTTATCGGTATCCTTGATGCCCTTGATGAAAAGCCATCGCGATTCTTCGACGGAGCCTTTGATGAGAAAATTGTGTTCAAATTGGAAGATAGAGTGGAAATGGAGATTGATGATGTGAACAAATTCCAAATTCTGATTCCTGCTGCGCAGAACAGACTTATGGATCCTGCTTTGATGGAACTGAGTGTTGGCGAGAAAACTCCCATAGAAGAACCACATGAAGGTGAGGAGTTTGGCCTTGTACTCGGAGGCAGTATTGACCTTATTCTTGGTGGGAAAGTATTTAAATTGAAGAAGGGTGAATGTTTTTATTTTAAGGCAAACAAAAAACATTACATAGAGAACAGGAGAAAGAATAGGGCATTAGTTCTATGGGTATCTTCACCCCCGAATTTTTAGTCGAATTTGGGGGGGGTGAAGATAGACTTTGTTATAACATTACAAGAATAATTATGTTAGGAGGGTAGGAAGATGACGCCAAAAAAGATATTTTTTACCAAAGGCGTTGGAGTTCATAAAGATAAACTCTCGTCTTTTGAGGTTGCATTGCGGAGTGCAGGGATTGAAAAATGTAATCTTGTTTATGTTTCAAGCATATTCCCGCCCAAATGTAAAATTATATCAAGGACTGCCGGCTTGAAACTTCTTAAACCCGGTGACATAACATATTGCGTAATGGCTCGAAACGAGACAAACGAACCGAACCGCCTGGTTTCAGCAGCTATTGGTCTTGCAGTGCCCAAGAACTATGACAGCTACGGGTATCTCTCTGAACACCATGCTTTCGGCGAGAAGGCTGTCGTATCAGGAGAATATGCAGAAGATCTGGCAGCAACCATGCTTGCTACAACACTGGACATCCCTTTTGATCCTAACCAGGCATGGGACGAACGCAAGCAATTCTACAGGGCAAGTGGCCACATATTTACAACAAGGCATTTCTGCCAGTCAGCTGAAGGGAACAAGGACGGTCTTTGGACCTCGGTAATAGCATCTGCTGTGTTTATCTTGGAGTGAAATGCCGGAGCATTTCGTTGGATTCTGTGGGCAGCTCAGTACACAGGCCAATTATCATGCAGCATCAATTGTCGTTCTGCCTATTCCCTTTGATAAAACAAGCACGTGGATGAAAGGGGCGGACAAAGGGCCTCAGGCCCTTATTGATGCTTCACAATACCTCGAATTCTATGACATTGAAACGGACGGAGTGGTGTTGGACAACGGGATATACACTGCACGACCTATCCGGGCAGCATCCTCGGCAGTGTTGATAAAAAAAACTGATCTGGCAGTTACCCGCTATCTTATAGATAATAAATTCGTAGTTGCTCTTGGAGGAGAACATTCGGTATCTGTGGGCGTTATTAAGTCCTACGCAAGGCATTATAAAAATTTAAGCATTTTGCACTTGGACGCTCATGCAGACTCCCGCGACACCTATGAGGGTTCACGGTATAACCATGCGTGCGTGATTGCCCGTGCCAGGGAATATACAAAAGAAATTGTTTCTGTGGGAATACGGAGCATGGATCAGTTGGAACGTGATGGCATGGACAGAAAAAGGATGTTCTTCGCCCATGAGATATTCAATTCAGAAACCTGGATACAGAAAACGGTTCGGCAACTAAAAGATAACGTATACATTACCATTGATCTTGATGTATTTGACCCGGGCATTATGCCGTCCACAGGGACACCTGAGCCAGGTGGCTTAGGGTGGTATCAGGTAACCAAACTTCTTCGCGCTGTTTCAATGGCGAAACGAATTGTGGGTTTTGATGTGGTTGAGTTATGCCCGTCACACGACAAGGCACCTGATTTCCTCGCTGCAAAACTCGTTTATACGTTACTCAGTTACATCTTTGCAGACCGTGCAGTTCCAAAGCTGAAAAACAAATAGAAAGTGCATTATCTACATAATCGTTTCATTTTACACTAAATTCATTTTTATTTAATTTTGAGTTTTTGAATAATGATAAGTTCGGTACGGCAATAACCTTATAACAACACTCTGCCAACGAAAAGTCCGATTCCATACACCATTATTTACATTAGAGCAAAGGTCTGAAGATAACCTACGTGATCTGTCCAACCAACCTCAACGACTCAATCGATGATTATTCCTTGGCCGGTCTTCTGATATTCAAGTTCCATATGGTTAACAAACGCTATTCTTCCTTGGGAGTTGGTTGGGAATCCATGAGTGTTACACCATTCAGTGAATGCTTCCGGGTTGATATCCACACGAAGAGCTATGTTGCCGATACGTTTGATTTCTTCACACTCTCGTTTGACGAGAGTTTTCCAGTCTTCATACGTAGCAGGCATATTCCTGGCATCGGTAAAAATGTCAAGAGCCCTTCGGTAAGTAGGCTCGTCTTTGAACCATGCAATTCCTATGACATCATTCATCGTCACACCTCCCTTCATTTTGTAATTACTTAAATTCTATAACGCAATTGATAGAACAACAAGGATTTTCATAACACGCAGAAAAAAGTCTATTCTTACTGTATTGACTGCTCCTGTTTAGGAGAACTTTTCTGGCTGTGCCGATTCAATCGCTTGTCTATTCTCATTGATCTCCGTCTGTCAAGAAGAACAGCAAAGTATTTAACAAATTCTATTTAAATTCTTTAAACTGATTTTGTGGCGCTGAGCAAACAGGGCATTCATCCGGTAACATACCGTCAGCCACATAACCACAAACCTGGCAGACGTAATAGGTTGTCTGTGTTTCTGTCATCAGATGATCCAGAGCTTTTTTATACAGCTTAGCATGAATATCCTCCACGTCCCTGGATTGTGAAAAAATCATTGAGGCACCATTGTCGCCAACATCTGCGGCAACCTTCAAAAATTGATCATAAGCAACCTCTGCCACTGTTGTCTCAGAGTCAAAACTTTCTTTGAGATTCTCCTCGGTACTTTTGATTTCTTTTAGCATCTTGAGTGCTCGTTCACCGTGTATCTCCTCGCTGAAGGAAATAACACGAAACAGCTGAGCGATCTGGGGTAAGTCCTCACGATCAGCCTGCTTTGCGAATAGTTTTAACCGCAGTGCAGCCTTGGCTTCACCTTCGTAAATGGATTTAAATATCGCTTTTATCCTATCGTCCATGACTGGTCTATCTCCTTTCTTGCTTGTAATGTGCAATAATAAACTACAATACAGTATCTATTAACCCAAATTTATTCTATCTTATCACGAAGTTTCTGACATAACAAGCCTGATCACCAAATCTGGTAACGTCAAGCACTTTGTGTAAATTCTTTTAAGGGCTTCTTCTCTCACTGGTCGTTTAAGTGACTCATTACGGCATAAACAATCCTCACAATACTCTAGGTGTTGTTAAAGCAGCTCATGGGTCTGGTCCTCCTGCGCGCTTCCCGGAAGGCCCGTTCAAAGAGATTGGTGGTTCTCAATTTTCTCCAGAGAGGCATTGGACATGTAAAGAAGGCAAGGAGCTTCTCCAGATACTTTTCGATGGAGGCAGCGGCCTTGGACCTTCGGGATCTCCACTTTTTAGCCCAGAGCAAGTAGCGTTCAATGGCTTCTTTTCGTGAGTTTCATCATAGATGTTCCGTGCTTCCTTCATATATTCATCCCGGTCCTTTGT
>MVQO01000011.1 GCA_002067585.1 Syntrophorhabdus sp. PtaB.Bin027 | reverse complement strand
TAAAGGTTTTACGTTGATTGAGTTACTCATCGTTATTGCGATCATCGGTATTCTGGCTGCGATCGCAATCCCTGCGTACACTGGCTACACCCGCAGAGCTAAGGTGCAGGAAGTCATCCATTCAATGGGTGCTGTGAAAACGGCAGTTATGGCGTACTACACGGAAAGCGGGGTCGGTGCAGGTATGGCCCAGTCTGGTCAGGCTGACATTAAGAGAGTTTATGGTGTTGATGTTCCCATGAAGTACCTCACCAACATAGCGGTTGACGCTGCTGGGGTGATTACTGCCTCAATCGGAACAGTTATCGGCGGAGATACCAACAACACAAACGTAATCCTTACTCCTGACGCGGAGTTCAAGAACTGGACATGGAGCGGGTCATTACCGGACGGCTACCGGCCAAAGAATTAGGAATATTATTCCAACGAATAAGGGGGCATCCGATGTCCCCTTTTTTAAGCTTTGTTTAATGAGATTTGATCAGTGAGGGATTCCAGATGGTACAAAGCGCCTGTTGGAAAACAAAATTGGTTGAAAATTCTGCCCAAACATATATGATAATTAATCCTGATTTCAGCAAAAAAAGGTACGGATACTGATGGGTGCACTTCTTCAAATATTTTTTTTCCTCCTGGGAAGCGCAATCGGCAGCTTCCTCAATGTTTGCATTTATAGGATCCCAAGAGAAAAATCCATTGTAAAACCACCCTCAGCATGCCCGGGTTGCGAAAAGCCAATCAGGCCTTATGATAATATCCCAATTCTCAGTTACATCTTACTAAAAGGTAAATGCAGAGATTGCGGGACCAAGATTTCGATTCGATATCCTCTTGTTGAACTATTAACAGGCATTTTTTTTCTTTTGCTTTATCGAAAATTTGACATTACTTTTGAACTACTTGTGTTCATGATTTTCTTATCCCTGCTGATTGCAATCTCGGTCATAGATCTTGATTTTCAAATCATTCCTGATATTTTAAGTATTGGCGGCCTTGTATTCGGGTTTATCCTGGCAATTATAAGACCGTTCTTCCGCTACCTCGATCCAAGATTTGGAATACTGGATTCCCTCTATGGCATAGCCCTTGGCGGTGGCCTTCTTTTTGCAATAGCATGGCTGTATCAGTTTTTTACCAAGCGTGAAGGCATGGGCGGAGGCGACATAAAACTTCTCGGAATGATTGGAGCCTTCTGTGGATGGAAAGGTGTTTTGTTTAGCCTTGTATCTGGCTCTGTTGTTGGAACCCTTGTTGGGATACCGCTCATGCTTGCCAAGGGATCAGGTATCAAATATGCAATTCCCTTTGGGCCTTTCCTTTCTCTTGGGGCTCTTTTTTATGTATTTACCGGTAATACTATAATAAAATTTGTCATGAATTTTCTGATAGAGAGGTAGCTTGTGGAGGATAAACATATGATTCGCCGTTATAAGTTTCAAAGAAGGTACTTTTTTATTATACTGGTTGTTCTTTTTTTGTTTCCATCGATCATATTGGGGGCCGACAAGGAGAATCAACCTCGTGATGGCAACATTGAAGGTTGGGTATCTTCAATTAATAAGGAAATTCTTTATATTGATGGCAAGGAATACAGACTGTCAGAAAATGTAAAAGTTTTTATAGGATCGGAAAATGGTTGGGAAATAACCCTCAATACCATTACGGATGTGGGTTATATCACTCATGCAAGAATCCATGTTAACAGAGGAATGGTACAGAAAATAATCATTCTCGAGGTGCAACAATGAGGAAATATAAATCTTGTTTGTTGTTCGTTTTTTCTTTTCTTATAATTTCTTTGTTGTTTTTCTCGGGAACTGAGGCAGCCGATATGAAGGATTATTGCAACATACCCCCTTTCGTTTCAACTGCCGTACCTCCCAATGTTATGATAATGTTATCCATTGAGACTCCAATGCAGGGAGCCATGCATCCTGACCAGACATGCACCGGCGACCCTTCTGACGATGACCCTCCATATGGCTGTTCACCTTCTGCATGCCGCAATGTCTCGAGTGGCAGGCATATAAGCAATTGCTATGATAATTTGAGAGATTATATAGGATATTTCAATCCGAGCAAGTGCTATACATACAGCAGTGGCGAGTTCAGCGTATCAGGAAATGCAAGCAATCACCAGTGCGGCGGCACTGCATGGAGCGGGAACTTTCTGAATTGGGCCACCATGACAGCCCTTGATGGATTTCGAAGAGCACTCACTGGGGGCAATAGAGATTCTGATACATCTTCTGCAACTAGACTCCTTGGAGCAAGACAGACATTAGGAACGGGTGACTCATGGTTCCCAATGAAAAAAACAACGAGGGCTCAGTTATATACCCCTTTTTCAGGTACAAAATGGATTGTTCGGCACGACAATGGGTTTTCCGTCTGCAGTGCAGAAAACTGCACTGTAAAATCAACAGGAACTGGCGAAACGCGATTTCCAACAATGACCGGAACCACTAATGTTGATGAAGTCTATAATCTTCGGGTAAAGGTGTGTAATTCAGCAGCCGGCCTTGAATCAAACTGCAATACAACCTTAAATAAACCAGAAGGGTTGCTTCAGCATTATTCTCGACAAATGCGTTTTGGTTTGTTTTCTTATGCCATGAAAAACAATTCTGATATTAACAGAGATGGTGGAGTTTTAAGATCAAACATGAAGTGGATATCGAACAAAATCCCATATGGACTCAAGTACCACAATAGTGGCGGTACTGTTGTAGATTGTACTGATGCAAATGGGTGCACAAATCCAGAAGCTGAAATCAATGCGGATGGCACATTCAAAAACAACCCTGAAGGTGTTGCAGGGGGAAATAGTGGTATTATCAACTATATTAATAAGTTTGGTTACGCAAATGGTTACAAATCATACGATCCTATCAGTGAAATGTACTATGAGATTGTTAGATACTTCAAGAACCTGGGTCCTTCAACAGATAATTACTGCAGTGGGCTTACTACTTCCACAGATGACGGATTCAAATTCTTTTGCGGTACCTATAATGGCCAGAACTGGAGGGATCCTTACCTGTATACCTGCCAAAATAGCGTGGTTCTTGCCATTAATGATGCAAATCCCTGGTGCGATAAGAGGGTGCCTGGTACCCCTTGGGTAGCACCAACAGGAGGACCAAGTTGTCCAAATGACGGTGGAGCACCAAGCAATGCAAACACTTTCACTGATAACTCAGGCAATGCAATTAATGTAATGACATGGACAAACAAGCTTGGAACATACGAGTTTGGACCATCAATAACTATGAATGTAGGATGTGTTCAGGGTGGGTCCTGTGATTGGAGTAATACAACCAAAACATTTACTGATCTTGGCAGAGCATCGGGCACAGCACCGTATGTACCCAAGCAAAATTCTTATTTTATTGCTGGACTTGCATACTACGCCCATACAAATGATCTTAGATCTGATTTGGATGGTATCCAGACCCTTACAACCTACATGATTGATACACAGGAATCAAACGCACAAATGTTGGTTGGCAGAAAAAGCATGCTATATCTCGCAGCGAAATACGGAGGTTTCACAAATCTTAATGGAACAAATGCCCAGGGAGACATGGTTCCTGATCAAGCCATTGAGTGGGACAAGGACAATGATGGTTTCCCTGACAATTATATACTCGCATCATCGGATCCATCTATGATGGAGCAGGGTTTTGCCAGATTCTTTCTCGATATCATGAACAGGGCATCATCTGGGACAGCTGCATCAGTGCTTGCCTCTAGCGAAGGAAGCGGAGCGAATATCCTTCAAGCGCTTTTCTATCCGAAAAGACCTTTCGGAACAACAGAAATCGATTGGACCGGGGAGATGCAGAACCTGTGGTACTATGTTGATCCCTATTTGCAAAATGCCAACATGAGAGAAGATACTGATACGAACAAGATATTAAATCTTGCAAATGATAATGTGATAGAGTTCTTTATTGACGATGTTGATAACCAGGTGAAAGTGAAGAAATACGAGGATACGGATGGCGATGGAAGCCCAAACACGTTCCTTGGCACTTCGCGTCTGGAAGAAATTAAAAATCTTTGGGAGGTTGGAAGCACCCTTTGGTCTCGTGATCTTGGTGCATCTCCAAGAACAATATACACTACTGACAATGGTACATCTTTCCTTTCAGGAAATTTCTCTACAGCCAATGCACTATCCCTTGCCCCTTTACTGCAAGCAGCTAATGCAACAGAGGCAGCAAAAATAATCAATTATATTCACGGTATTGATCAAATGGGATATCGTAGTCGAAATGTTACTATTGGCGCTGCTTCGAATGTATGGAAGTTGGGTGATATAATTAACTCCACACCTCGAATTCAGTCTGCAATTCCTCTCAACACATACCACCTGCAACCACCGAACGGTTACCACGATATGACTTATTACGAATTCATTAATCAGACTGCATATAAAAATAGAGGGATGGCTTATGTTGGCGGTAACGATGGGATGCTTCATGCTTTCAAGACAGGAAAGCTGGTTCAGCTTAATGGGGCCACAGAAAAGGCGGAAATGGTCAATCCTGATGTGAGCACACCTCTCGGTTCTGAGGTTTGGTCATACATACCAAAGAACACCCTGCCATACCTAAAATACTTGACCGATCCTAACTATTGCCACCTATTCTACGTTGATGCGCCTGTATTTCTGGTAGATGCAAGTATAAATGGCAGTGCGACTGGATCAAAGACTGTTAACAGCTGGAAAACAATTCTTATCGGTGCTAGCGGCTTGGGAGGGGCCTGCAGGAATGCAGGGGATTCATGTACAGATTGTGTCAAAACGCCCATAGCAGATGTAGGTTATTCATCATATTTTGCCCTTGATGTCACAAACCCTGAAAACCCCACTCTCTTGTGGGAGTTTGCCAATCCCGCCCTCGGATTTTCAACATCTGGACCGGCAATTGTCAGAATAGGTAGCCCCATAGAAAACGGTAATTGGTATGTTGTGTTTGCATCTGGCCCGACAGGACCAATTGATAAAACGTATAAACAGTATCTTGGAAAGTCAGATCAAAACCTTAAATTGTTTGTCCTTGATTTAAAGACAGGGTCATTACTTCGAACCATCGATACAGGAATTACTTACGCTTTCGGAGGTTCTCTATATAATTCGACCCTTGATACTGAAAGGGGTGCACCACAGACATTGGGTCATTACAGTGATAATGTCTTATACTTAGGCTATACAAAAAAATCTGGAACAACTTGGACAGGTGGCGGTGTACTCAGGCTTTTAACAAAAGAGGATGCTGATCCTGGTAAATGGGTAGTTAGTTCAGTCATTGACAATATTGGCCCTGTAACATCTTCTGTTGCCAAGCTACAGGACAGAAAACGAGGTCATCTGTGGCTCTATTTTGGTTCAGGTAGATTTTTCTATAAAAAGGGTTCTGATATCGACGACTCTGATGGACAACAAGCAATTTATGGTTTAAAAGAGCCTTGCTATGCATTGACTAATAATTTAGACAATTCATGTTCAGACAGCATTTCACTATCGAACCTCACATATCAAAAAACAGACCCAACATCTACTTTGCCCTTATCATCTTCTGGATGGTATATAGACCTTGATCTGAGTACGGCAGGCTATAAAGCTGAAAGGGTAATAACCGATCCTTTAGCTGCTTTCAATGGCGTTGTCTTTTTCACAACATTTGCACCAAATGGTGAAGCTTGTTCACTCGGTGGAAACACATATATCTGGGCACTTAAATATAGCTCAGGTAGCCAGGCAACGAATTTAACAGGCAAAGCAATCCTTCAAGTTTCTACTGGCGAGATAAAAGAGTTTAATCTGAGTACGGTTTTTTCTGATAAATATAATAGACGAACGACTGCTATTTCAGGCGTACCGCCCAAGGGCCAGGGATTATCGGTCTTGATTGGGCCAAGACCAATGCAGAAGATATTGCATATACAGGAAAAATGAAAAAGAACGGTTTTTCTCTCATAGAGTTACTGGTTGTAATGATTATTCTTGGAATCCTTGCAGGCCTTGGTACAGTGAGCTTCCGGGGGTGGGTGAGAAAAAACGAACTTGAGAGCCAGGCCAAGGAAATGTATACTGACTTGATGAATGCCCGTTTAACTGCAATGCATCGAAATACGAACCATATTATCTCCTTGTCTGGTAATAAAATGAGTGGATCAGTGGATACCAATGGAGATGGGGTGGGGGACACAGGCCTGTGCATCTGGGGTAGGCACAAAGGTGATCCTGTAGATGGAAGCTGTCCTGATAATAAGTCTTTGTCATACAAAAAACTCGCCTATCCAATGACCTGGAACGGGGCTGCAACATTTGGATTTAATGCAAGAGGCCTCTCCAATACAAACAAAACAATTTGCGTTTTTTCTACTCTCAACCCCTCACATGACTGTATAGTTATTTCTTCAACAAGAATCAGAATGGGTAAGTTAATTAATCAAAGCGGTGGATGCAATGATGCGAACTGTGAAGCTAAAAAGTAGCGGTTTTACACTCGTAGAAGTACTTGTCGCTATCGTTTTTTTAACC
>MVQO01000010.1 GCA_002067585.1 Syntrophorhabdus sp. PtaB.Bin027 | reverse complement strand
GCGCAAACGCATCGAAGAGGTCTTTGGATGGCTCAAGACGGTAGGCCTCTTCCGCCAGACTCGGTACCGGGGAGTGAGCAAGATCAACTGGTACTTCACTCTTGCGGTAACGGCATACAACCTGGTTCGGATGCGAAACTTGGCAGTCTCTACCACATAAAGTGAGAGTAGGCCGCTCCAGAGACGAAATCCGGTCCAAATAACCGGTCAAAATGGCTGCAAAGAGCAAAGACAACCGAAACATTACCGACAAAATCTAAGAAAACGTCTCCGAAAAACCTCAGATGGAGGTTATAGGGATAAAATCAGGGAGTTTTTCAAGGCCCTGTTAAAATTGTAACGGCATCTTTATGCCCATTGCTCGCAGCTAAATATAGTGGGGTGACACCATCAGTTCTTTGGACATTAACATTAACTCCGAGGTCCATGAGGTTCTTGATTTCTTGATTTCGACCATATTCTGCAGCATAAAAAAGGTCATTGGTCGCAAGCTCAATTTTCTTTTTTTGGTCCTTTTCCTCAAGCTCTCTCTTGACCTTAGTCTCCTCCGATTTCCTTTTCTCCTCCTCAGCCAAGTAAACTTCATCAATCATAGACTGTGCTCGATATCTGATGTATAAACTTTTAGCAACCATTTCATCGCCGATTGCTTCGGAAATCGCCTTCGCCCATATACCAGATCTTTTAATGCCAGATTGAATCTCGTGAGCAACCAATTCGAAAATATTTTCTTCAAATTGTCTCGTTTGAATTTCTTCTAGGGTAGGCATTTTCAATTTGAATTCTTTTTGCATACAACCTCCAAGCCGGGAAAATCGCACCTTTAGGACAAAAGTGTTTGGAATATATGCTCTTCAAATTATTTTAGTGTGACGTAGAAACCCACGCCCTATGGGCGTGGTAAAGTGGACTGGCTACGCCGGTCCTGAATAGGTATGGCTGAAAGCCGCTCACTGCTATCCTTGTGATCGAGTTGTTGCCGCAACTTCGAATACAAGGAGGTCACAGTGAGCAGCCGTTTTCGAAAGTTATCACATACGATATGGCATTGTCAGTATCACATCGTATGGGTGCCGAAGTATCGGTACCGCGTATTGCATGGGGCAGTAAAAGAAGCCGCAGAAAACGGGATAATGGCAATTTGCGGTTACGCTGGTTGCAAGGTAGTAGAGCTCAATGTCCAGTCGGACCACGTACACATGGTGGTGATGATCCCGCCAAAGTTGTCGATATCCGATTTGTTGGGACGGCTGAAAGGGCAAACGTCGATGAAGCTCTTCCAGCAGTTCTGACACTTGAAGAAAAAGCCCTATTGGGGCAACCACTTTTGGGCCAAAGGATACTGTGTTGACAGTGTTGGCCTGGATGCGGACATGATACGTAAGTATGTCCGCTACCAAGAAAAAAAAGAGAAACAACAAGAACAGTTGCAGTTGAGCGATTAATTTCATAGAGCGGCACAGCTTCCAGGCCAGCCCCCTTGGGGGCAGGCCCGGCCCTCCTATGGAGGGCGAATTTCAAAGCCGCGCCCTATGGGTGCGGATCTTTACTGATAAGAGGGTTACAATCCCTCAGGGAGCAATACCCATAAAACTTAAATTTTCTTGCCCTCTTGTATTTCCTTTCTTCCATTCTTCCGGATCCAATAGTTGAATGTGCAGGAATGTTGCCGCACGTGTTGTGGGGACAGGAGCATTGACTCCCATTGCGTCTTCAGCACCCATAAAGGCAGCAAAAGCACGAGGCTCCTCAGATTCGGAGGGGGGATAAATACTATTGTAGAGCATCCGCTTTTGCCTATCTGCCCATACTTCATTATAATTACTTCCAAGGATTTCCCACCCATTTTCCAAATTTAGATTGCCGTTACCGGCCACGAAAACCATCGTACCATTGGCTCCATGAGCATAATAAGATTCTGTGAAACCATAGATGTTAATTTTAGCCGTTGGATCACGGTTCCACAAAAGGTGAATCTTTGCTGGCATATTCAAGTCAGCGTCGATAGGGGCAAGTTTCAGGTTGATATCTTCAACATTGATTCCAGAGGAGGGTTTTAGCAATCGGTTCCATTCGTCAACTGATATGTATTTCTCGTATGTTGAATAATATCTCATATCACCACTGATTGTCTTGAAAATGCCACGACTCCTCTTAATAAGCCATTTGCCAGTGAATACAATTTCTGGAGCTAATGGCACATTGTTATCAAGTAATTTTATTTTTATTGGTGTTAGTAATTTTAAATTGGTAGCTGCATTTGCCACAAGAATATTGTTCTCAACTATTATTGGATAACACACACGATTATATATTGCTTGAATATAATTAGTGGTCCTAGAAAGAATACCGAGTTCACCTTTTTTGATAAACATATAATCGATCTCTTGATTGTCATCTGAAAGATTGATTACTTTTGCAATTATCCCTATCTGATATACATTTTGCTCCACTTTTATCAGAAATATTCTGGCGTTGTTAAACTGACATATATTATTTTTGGGCAAGAGTTCCAGAATACCCTTTCCAAAAAAAATTGCCCATACACCAGCAACTAAACCAACGATAGTGATAATTTGCGAGTAAGTAATTTTCATTTCAAAATCTTTCTGTCGAAAGCTTTTTCGACACACACGTGAATGCAAAGAGAATAATAATGTTTCCAAGGCCAATCATATTCCCCCCGTGTCAGGACAGTTATCGTCGCCTTGCTTGGAGAGATTTTGTGTTACTCTCGTGGGGCAAGAGAAAGGGAGACGAGACCCCATTGACTCCCCTGGCCCTATGCCCTTTTCCTTATCAAGGGATGTCCCTCGAATTCTACCGGAAATCTAATTCCAATTATTTTAATGAAGTGGATTAGCATTCGTAGAATGTAAACGGCATGCATCTAGAGCTTCGAGAGTAACGGTGCGGCGTTTGTCTTTCTGTGAAAATATGTGATGCATATGTGCACGGGCCACTGTATTTCCTTCGATCTCTTCAAAATCTATGACTAGCCCTATCGGAGGAGCACCACTCCCAAGGTGTGGGCCAGTAACCATAACTTGATATGACTCGACATACACATTCCACGCAGTACCCTTCTTCGTTGCGTAATTTTGCCAGAAGCGACCGACGCAACGTGTTGCCTCAGTAACGTTTCCTTGCATCGTTACAACAGCAAATGGTTTTTCCTGAAGAGTGTTAATCTTGTCAACAATTCCAAAGGAACAACTAGCTAGAAAAAAAAGACTTGCAATACAGATGATCAATTTACTCATATCAGTTGTCCTCATATTAGATAGGTGCAGGCTTTACCCCGCCAATTTTTCGGGCCGGCCGTAAGCCATGTAACCTCTGCTTAATTTCAAAAATGTCGTCGGGGTTACCCCCCCTTAGCCTTCCGATTTATTGTTCTATTCTTAGCAACGTGAGACACACCCACAAAAAACCCCTATCCTCATGCCGAAGATAGGGGTCTGGTGGTCGAGGTATTTTCTTCGGCGGCCAGGCTGTCGGCATATTGCAGACCCTTGGCTCTGTGCCCCCAGGTCGCCCCGGGTTTGCTCTTTTCGGAAAATACTGTTTTCAGAATTGGGAAATCGTTCTGTCTAATGAGTGATTAATCTTAAGATTGAATACCGCCGAATAATCCGTAAGTCAACATTTCTAATGTTTCATCATATATTGTTCCCATCGGCTTGTATCCCGTGGCCAATCAAACCCCCTCGCCCCGTCAAATTATGGGTTCCAAACGGAAAAACCCAATGGTGTCGGCAGAAAAAACCTTCTGCTGCATACCCATCACGAAAGTCCCTTCTTTTCACAGTTGTTGCACTTGCACTCGCTTTTTTCGGCGTTAAACCACCACCACCTGCCTGAATTTTCGGCGTACACGTTTCCGCAGAAGACACAGCGAGCCGTTCTAACGAGAGGGGGCCGAGGAATGCCGCTTGTGAGACTCAGTACTGAGGGAGTTTGGGGCTGTTCGCTGGTATCCGTACTTTGCCAACCAGGGGGATGATCTTCACGCGGTACGTTTACGCCTGGCTTGTCCTTGGTTTTTCGCTGATTATTGGTAAATGCCAGCTGGGATTCAAACACCCGCCTTCGCGCATTCACTAAAAGGCCACACTCCGGCAGGTTGCCCATTGGTGCAAAGCGTTTGCATGCTACGGCTTGGTTACTGTTATCCACTACCTGTTTTTTCAATCGGCAAAAACTCTCGAAGGTTTGATAGCGCAGGCAGTGAAATATGCATATCCAGCAGTTCCTAACGCTCACGCCTTTCGAGAAAGCCCTCTCGAGCCTCTTGACAAACTCTTCTTCTGGAGCTTGCCTGCCTAGTCGGTCAACCCTTTCGACGTAGACGACCTTGTTCGACAGCCTCTCGAACTCTGGAACAGGAATGGGACATAGTATGCATTTGCCATTCGGATAAACAATGAATGAATCTACTGTTTTTGTGCATTGGCCTGCAATATTGGCGGCAACAGGGGTTTTGCGAAAGTTAATGACTCTGATCCTGAGGTCTTCTTCAGAAAGGTTGCAGGATTTAATAAGATCGATATCGTTTTCTTCGGTGATGTGGATCTCAACTATCCTAATGCCAGAGCCAACCTTCTTCTCTTCGAGAAAATGCGTTACCGCTATTTCAACATAGAGAGAATTGTCTCCTGATGTGAGCAATATGTCGGGGATAAAGTCTTTATCGGGGGTTTCAGCCTCGATTTTCTTGAAGTACTTGGTCAAATCTATGGCCCGCAACTGATGTCCTGCCGGACAAGGACCGTGCTTTTTGCAGGCACGGCACCAAACGGGAACCTGGTATTGGACGATATAGGGCCGGTCGCTTGCCAGACACTCCTGGTAGGTTTGGACGAACACGCGTGTCACCGGTAATGCAATAATGGACCAAATTCGGTAATGAAAAGTGTACCACCCCGAAACCTGTGGTATCCCTCACACAAGAAGGGAGGGATGCCGATGATTTCCACGGAGGTGTACATGGACATTCTAGCTTTTAAGCGCCAAGGCCACAGTATTCGCTGGATCGCCAGGAAACTCGGCATCCATCGCGAGACCGTCAAGAAACATCTGGAAAGCAACTCATTTCCAGCTTATACCCGCAAAACGGTCAAACCGTCGATACTTGATCCCTATCACCAGGTCATCCGGGATTTCCTCGACGAGGACGATTACCAAGCTACCTGGATCTTCGAACGCCTCAAGCGCATGGGGTACGCCGGCTGCTACGACACCGTCAAGGTGTTTGTCCGCTCCATCAAGGAGCAGAAGTGCCGGATTGCCTACACCCGATTCGAGACC
>MVQO01000009.1 GCA_002067585.1 Syntrophorhabdus sp. PtaB.Bin027 | reverse complement strand
CGTCCTGCGCCCGCGCAGCAATGCTTCGATGTTCCCTCCCTTATCGGCGCGGCAATTATTCTACGGAAAAAACTCCTCACTGACCTTGGTGGGTTTGATGAACGATTTTTTTTCTTTCTCGAAGAGACTGACCTGTGTATCAGGGCCCGGGAAATTGGGGCGCGTGTTGTTTTTCTCCCTCATGTCAGGGTAATTCACCTTCAGGGAAGGACTGTACGCAAACAGTGGATAAAGGGCAGAATCCAGTACAATATTTCCCTGTATAAATTCATTCGAAAACATCATACAATTTTCTACTATCGTATGTTTCAGGGAGTCAGAGCGATGAAAAGCTTTGTGGTCCCTCTTGTCCTTACTGTACTGTTCCCAGTTCTACTGCACAGGAGAACAAGAAGGACCTATACATACTATATGAAGCTCCTCCTCTGGCATTTAAGGGGATGTCCGGATAATGCCGGACTGCTTATCAGCTCTCGAGGATAAAAATTACTTCAAGGGTTACCCGGTATTCGATAATCTTTCCCTCTTCAACCCTGCATCGCATATCCTTAACTCTCAAACCCGTAATACCCCGCAAGGTTCGGGCAGCCCGTTTGAAGCCAACAAGCACCGCATCGTCAAAGTTTTTTGGTGAACCTGCAACCACTTCTGTTATTCTTGCAACCCTGCCGTCTGACCTCATAAAGCCTCCTTACCTTGAATTTTTCAAAAGGCTAACAGGAAGAAGGTGTTGTGTCAACATTTTTCGAATGGTTTGAACCCCAGCGTTTTCCTTGAAAAACCAATGCTTAAGTGATATAAACGTACACCATAAAGGCTACGGTAAGGACAGGAAAGCAGCTCAAAATCTGGTAAGCAGCAGAGCAGTTTTATATATTTGTATAAAAAAATAACCATATTCAGGTCCCTGATCTTGGCCAGAGGCGGTAGCTTGGCCTTATTTTTGCATATTTATTCTCCAATTCGGAATATGATTGAGGAGGATTGATGGATCTTGTAAGAAAGATTGAAAACAGAAGCGCCAGGGTAGGTGTCATTGGTCTTGGATATGTAGGGCTGCCTCTGATTATTGAGTTTGTAAAACAGGGTTTTTCGGTTACCGGTTTTGATATTGACCAGGATAAAGTCGATTTTCTGAAGGCAGGAAAAACCTATATTAAACATATCGATATAGCGCCGCTTACAAGCAAAGGGAAGAGAGCAGGAGGCAGAGGGCTAAAGACTAATTCTGAAAGCAGCGCTGTCGCTCCTTATTCAAAATCTGAGCGACCCGTGACCAGCGGTTTGCAGCCGGTCTTTAACGCAACTACTGATTTCTCTATGTTGAAAAACATGGATTGCATCCTTATCTGTGTTCCAACACCTCTGAATAAGAACCGAGAGCCTGATATGACCTATGTTTTCGGCACCACGAAAACCATTGCACAGTCTCTAAAAAAAGGCCAGTTGATTATTTTGGAATCGACTACCTATCCGGGAACAACGGACGAGGATATGAGGGCTATCCTTGAAAAGACCGGGTTTAAAGCAGGAAAAGACTTCTATCTGGCATTTTCACCTGAGCGAGAAGACCCTGCAAATAAAGACTTCAGTCTGAGAACTGTGCCCAAGGTGGTAGGTGGTTATACCCGTAATTGCTTGATGGCTGCAAAAGCTCTCTACGACACAATTGTGATCAAAACAGTTCCGGTGTCATCAACAAAGGTGGCAGAAGCCACAAAACTGCTCGAAAACATCTACCGTTCCGTAAACATTGCCCTTGTGAATGAACTCAAGATACTTTTCGACCGTATGGGCATCAATGTATGGGAAGTGATCGAGGCGGCAAAGACAAAACCATTCGGTTTCCAGCCATTCTATCCAGGTCCGGGCCTTGGCGGCCACTGCATCCCATTGGATCCGTTCTACCTTTCGTGGAAGGCCCATGAATATGAATTTTCGAC
Source organism: Syntrophorhabdus sp. PtaB.Bin027 (assembly GCA_002067585.1). Taxonomy (GTDB): domain Bacteria; phylum Desulfobacterota; class Syntrophorhabdia; order Syntrophorhabdales; family Syntrophorhabdaceae; genus Syntrophorhabdus. The sequence goes on along the minus strand of MVQO01000009.1, from coordinate 2,121 downwards.
GAAATTCATTGAACTTGCCGGGGAGATAAACACGAGCATGCCGGATTATGTGGTCTCAAAGGTGATGAAAGCCTTAAATGACGTTGGTAAACCTTTGAAAGGGGCAAAGATATTGATTCTTGGACTTGCCTATAAGGCGAATGTAGATGATGACCGGGAATCCCCATCTTACCGGCTTATAGAAAAACTTGAGAAACTCGGCGCCCATGTGAGTTACAACGACCCATATATTCCGGTTATACGAAAATCAAGGGAGTATGCCCGGTACGCAGGAAGGAAATCTGCGAAAATAAATGGCAATTACGATTGTATCCTCATCGCGACGGCCCATGACGAGTATAGAGAGATCGATTTCAAATCTTTTGGAATACCCATAGTTGACACAAGGGCTATAGTGAAAGGGAAGAGCAAATTTTTCTATTCGGCGTGAAAGGTCTGAATAAATTACTGGAGAGAATGTCATGAAAGGAAGGATACTTGTAACGGGGGCTGCTGGTTTCATTGGGTTTCATCTCTCTAAGCGGCTGCTCGAAGAAGGCAGAAGCGTTGTTGGTATCGACAACCTGAATGACTACTATGATGTAAACCTTAAGAAGGCTCGCCTCGCCATTTTGAAAAAATATGACAACTTTACCTTTCACAAGATTAATATCGCTAACCGCCGTGCTATGGAGTCTTTGTTCAACGGTTTACTCAAAACTCAAGCGACCCACGAACGGGTACCCCGACTCAAAATTAAAGAGCCACCCATCACGCGCCACCCATCACGTGTCACGGGTACTTTCGACACTGTTGTTCACCTTGCTGCCCAGGCAGGTGTCCGATACTCGATTACCAACCCCTATGCATACATCGATAGCAATATTGTCGGTTTTATGAATATCCTCGAAGGCTGCAGGCATCACAAGATCAAACATCTCGTGTATGCATCGTCGAGCTCTGTCTATGGCGCAAATACAAAGATGCCCTTTTCCATTCATCACAACATCGATCATCCGGTTTCGCTCTATGCAGCAACAAAAAAAGCAAACGAACTCATGGCCCACACCTATTCGAGCCTTTACAATATCCCAACAACAGGGCTGAGGTTCTTCACTGTTTACGGCCCTTGGGGCAGGCCAGACATGGCTCTTTTTCTCTTCACGCGAGCAATCCTTGAAGGGAAGACCATTGATGTGTTTAACCGTGGCAATATGCAGCGTGACTTTACTTATATTGATGACATAATCGAGGGTGTCATGAGGGTGATAAAGAAGATCCCAAGGCCGAACAAATCGTGGAGTGGTGATAACCCGGATCCTGGAACAAGCTACGCCCCTTACAGGGTATACAATATCGGCAACAACAATCCTGTAGAGCTCATGACATTTATTAAAACCATAGAGAAAACTCTCGGCAAGAAAGCGAAGAAAAATCTTTTACCCCTTCAGGCTGGGGATGTACCTGCCACGTACGCAGATGTAGATGATCTCATACATGATGTGGGTTTTAAACCGGCCACGCCAATTAACGAGGGCATAAAGAAATTTGTTGATTGGTACCTGATGTATTACCAAGAATCCTAATGGAACAACATGAAGTATTAAGAAAAGTGGTAGAAAAGCTCCGCGACCTGGATATCGAGTATATGTTGTCCGGTTCTGTGGCGATGAATTTTTACGGTCAACCGAGGATGACCCGTCATATTGATATAATAATTTCTATCAAAGAGACACAAATAAGGAGATTTATCGATGCTTTCAAAGAAGAATTCTATATTGAATCCGAAATGGTTTTAAAAGAGGTCTCTGGGAAAGGGATGTTTAATGTTAGCCTCAACGATTATATAGTAAAGGTCGATTTTATTTTAAGAAAAGACACAAAATACGATATTAATGCTTTTGAAAGACGCAGGCTTGTTAACGTTGGTGATTTTGAGATCTGCCTGATATCACCGGAAGATCTTGTTCCTAACAAGCTCCTGTGGGCAAGATGAGGGTAATTCAGAGATTCAGAAGAGAGATGTAAAAAACATCCTGATGATAACAGATGACTTAGATTTCAATTATTTGAGAGATTGGTCAAAACGACTCTCAGTCGATTCTCTTTTGGAAGAATGCCGGTCATGAATGATACAACAGA
>MVQO01000008.1 GCA_002067585.1 Syntrophorhabdus sp. PtaB.Bin027 | reverse complement strand
TTTATCTTCTTTGGGGACAAAGTGCAAATAAGTTTGCCAAACGCGTCGTTTTCCGATCCTGGAATAGCGGGTTCCCACGCCTGGTGTCCGTTTGAGGCGCTCTGCTTTTCTAAGACGCTGCCTGATTTGTCATACATGGTACAGGCTAAAACCCTGTATTCTCTTGTCTTGCAGTTCAATTCTTCTTTACACACAACGTGTGACAGCTCGCTATACCCGAAGGTGCTCAAATTATTTTTAGCCCGTTGTGCTACATAATCCGCAATGCCTTGCCGTGAATACACATCTTTTTTCCATACAGTTACTGTGCCCTGTGACAAATAACTGATGGATGTACGATCGTAGAACTTGTAATTGCCCGCATTGTCCTTAGCGAAATATACCCAATCCGCTGCATATCCTTTCGGGCAAAACAGAAAGAATCCACACATAATTGATGTTATACAGACCTGTCTCATAGGACTCCTCTCGCTACCCGTATATTTCTCTTGTAGCAGCTCGTGCGAGTGATGTCAATCAGAGCAACTGATAGGCATCACGCCAAAGAACGTCGGAAGGCTCATAAAAATGGGCAGACATGACAAAATACAAAGATAAGCTAACGATGCAATATAACCAGCCTGTTCCTGAGTGAAAATGGATAGTCTCAGACAGTTTAGCAGGCAGAGGAAATGACGCAGGTCCAATTATAGTATGACGAATTTTTTCAAGTATTGAACAATCTCTCCTGCTTCATCTATGACTTTGAAGGTTTCAAGATCTTCCGGGGATATCTTGTCATATGAAAGCAGGTTAGCTTTCATCCATTCAACAAGCCCTCTCCAGTAAGATGAATCAACAAGGATAACTGGGAACGGCTTGATTTTCTTTGTTTGAATAAGTGTCAAAGCTTCGAAACACTCATCGAGGGTTCCAAAACCTCCAGGAAGCACGATATATGCCATTGCGTACTTAACAAACATCACCTTGCGCACAAAAAAGTAACGAAATTGGAGTGTAATGTTTGCATACCTGTTTGGTACCTGCTCAAAAGGAAGTTCAATATTGAGACCTACTGACTTCACCCCAGCCTCTGCAGCACCTTTATTTGCTGCTTCCATCACGCCGCCACCGCCGCCGGTAATTATATTGAAACCGTTTTTCCCGAGAAGCTTTGACAGATTGTATGCCCTCGTGTACAAGAGGTCTCCTTCTTTGCATCGCGCGCTGCCAAAAATGCTTATTGCAGGCTGTATAGTCGAGAGATTCTCAAATCCTTCAACAAACTCTGAAATGATGTGGAACAGGCGCCACGTGTCCTTCACGGTTATGTCATCAACAACATACTGTTTCTCCATGGGAACCCCTTTTTACCTTGAGATTTTGAGTGTTGACATATATTATTTAGATGGTACGGAGATGTCAAACGAAAAGGGGCTTTCCTAACGCTCTTCGCTATTATTTGTCATTTTTGTCCGTATCCTGAGCCTATTTCTTACAGACAGGCACCAATGGGTTTAGTTGGATGGTCGTATACATGGGCGAAGTATTGGTCGGTACAGGGGATTTCTCTTTACATGATGAGATTTACGAGGTCTATCCAGAAAATAATTAGGTTCAGAATACATGCTGAATCGAAAATAGTCATCTTCATATACCTGAAGAATAGCTATCGCTATGGTAGGGCAGTTAAAAGTGCTCAGGAGATGAAAGAGATATTCCAGACTTAGGTGCAGACCCATAGGAGATAAAGTTTCACGGGTAGGTGAGCAAACATTTTTATTCTGTGGGGTATTAACCCAGGAGCCAAGCATGAGAATGGGAATTGACATTGGCGGAACAAAGATAGTGGCTGGAATTGTGGACAACTCTGGTAAGGTTGTAGCCAGAAAAAAAATCTTTGTGGGACATCAAAAAAGCTACCCCGTCGTTCGTGATGCTATAGCTGACATGGTGCTTGGCCTTCTTTCAGAAAAGACTATCCCCAGAGAGTCATTAAAAAGAATTGGTCTTGCCTGTGCAGGGCAGATAGACAAGGATTTCAAAAAAATCATTTTTTCTCCCAACCTTGGTTGGCACAATGCACCCATAAGGGATGATATTGAGGCGCTGTTGGGCATTGATGCATTTGTGGAAAATGATGTAAATGCTGCAACCTATGGAGAGTGGCGTTTTGGCGCAGCCAAAGGAACTGGCCATGTCCTTGGAGTATTCATCGGCACAGGAATCGGCGGAGGAATCATCATTAATGGAAAGGTATTCAGGGGTTTCAGGAATGCAGGTGCTGAAATCGGTCATATAATTCTCAATCCTTTTGGTTATCCCTGTAACTGCTGTAATACTGGATGTTTCGAAGCTTACTGCGGTGGTGCCTATATTGTTGAGAGGGTTAAAAAACATATAAAGAACGGTTACAGAGGAAAGATATGGGAACTTATCAATGGTGACATATCGATCCTGAATGCCGGACACGTTGAATCGGGAGCTGATATTGGAGATGGCTTATGTAAAAATATATGGAATGAGGTTCTTGAATACCTCGGTGCAGGCCTCGCAAGCATGGTAAACCTGTTAAACCCTGAAATCATTGTGTTGGGAGGGGGAGTTGTCTATGGAACACATCATCTCATAGAAGACGTGAAACCTATATTAAAAAAAAGATCTATGGCAGCTTCCCTAAAAAATATGAGAATCGTGAAGGCAAAGTTGAAAGAAGATGCAGCAATTATCGGCGCCGCATTTGTGGAACCGTAACATGGGCTTATAGATGTGAGCTAATAACGAAAGGAGCAGTTATGGGGGAAGACAGAATTGGGTTTCGGGTTATAGGGACTGTCAGGAGTGTAAAAGGGCATTGTAACGCAGGCCATAAAGTTGGGGATCAGGTCGAACTGAGTGGCCACAACACCGGCAATATGTGCGGTTTTTTCTACCATGATCTCTTTCCCTATGTTATTATGCTTCAGTTTGGAGGAGGCTTCCCTCCCGAATGGGGCAATCCAGATGTAGTAGAGATGTCCTGCATGGATAAAATGAATGAGGTCACGATCGAACTGAAAAGGAT
>MVQO01000007.1 GCA_002067585.1 Syntrophorhabdus sp. PtaB.Bin027 | reverse complement strand
AATGACAACGTCAAAGTATTCGGTGAACTCAGAGAGATTCACCCAACTTTCAACAACCCCTATCTGTTATCATGGAAATGGCTAAAAAAACTTGAGGGCATATCATATGAACTCAGGGGTAAAATTATTTCCATTTCTCCGGGCAACCATATAATTCATGGAATAAGAAACACCCTCAAACGCAAAATTGAAGTTTCAGGCGCACAGAATCCAGGCATATTAAAAGCCCTTACTATAGGTGATACCACCGGCTTAGATGATGCAACAAAACAATTGTTTCTCCGCACAGGGACTTCTCATATCCTCGCAATTTCGGGGTCGAATATTGGGATAGTAACAGCTTTTTTCTTCTTCATAGCTCGGTTCCTCATAGGGCGTATTCGGAAACTGAGTTTAAGGGGAGATGACACACGTTATGCCGCCCTTATCACAATCCCATTCGCTATTCTGTTTATGCTTATTGCCGGTTCAAGCATACCAACCATAAGGGCAACCATTATGATCACCATTTATATGCTATCTATATTCATCGGACGAGGAAGAAGTATTTTCAACACCGTTGCCCTAAGTGCGCTCGTCATACTTGTCATCTACCCCCATTCGATTTTTACAGCATCTTTTCAGCTCACCTTTGCAAGTGTCATATTTATTATCCTATTTTCCCAGCACATACTTCCGCTTTTCAAGACGGGAAATAAGGTGCTGAAATGGCTATTTCTTTCCGCAGGCGTAACTCTTGCTGCGAACTTTGGAACTTTTCCTATTGTCTTGTATCATTTTTATGGAATAAACCCCCTGTCGTTAATCCATAACCTTGTTGCTGTTCCGTTGATGTGCGTTGTTGCTATGCCATTGACCCTCCTCGGCACCGCTCTGCCATGGAATGATTGCCTGCTCCGTGTTGCTGGAGGGATTATAACACTAACAACAAATATTCTTAAAGCTCTCGACTGGGGCTATATTTATCCCATAATTCGTCCAAATCTTTTTGAGATAGCCCTTTACTTTTTTTTCTTCTTTTTCTTATTACACATCAGAAAAAAAATAGTATATGTCTTCATGGCTTTTTTTGTTCTCCCATTGGTAATGGGGTACGGATATTACACCTATTCACAGCTATACAATAATAACTTACGTATCAATTTTATCGATGTGGGGAACGGTGATGCAATTCTCATTGAGGGACCAAATGGTATGAGAATGCTTGTCGATGGCGGAGGATTTCATTCAAGTGACTTCGATGCGGGGAAATATATATTAACCCCTATTCTGCTCTCAAAAAAAATACGAACCCTTGATTATGTCATCAACACCCACCCTCATGGTGATCACTTGGGTGGCTTACCCACTGTAATTCGTAATTTTACAGTCAAAAACTTCTCCACGGGACACTATTTCATCTCCCAGGAAAAATTTATTGATCTCATGAAGCTACTGAAGGAGAAGAAGATTCTGTTAAAAATATGGAAAGGGGGAGATAAATTTTTTCTGAAAAACGGTCTGCACATTATGGTTCTAAGCCCAGACCCAGCGGCCTCAATGGAGGACATTAATAATGCATCTCTTGTAATAAAGTTAACGTATAATGACTTTACCATTCTTCTGCCCGGTGATATCGGCTCAAATATAGAAGAAAAACTTGTCATAAGTGGAAATGATATTAGGGCAGATGTACTCAAAATTCCTCACCATGGCAGCAAACACTCGAGTTGCATAGAATTCATCGCTGCTGTTCGGCCAAAATTGGCTGTTTTAAGTGTTGGAAAAGGAATACCCGGTATACCCAGCCATGAAACGCTGAAAAGGTATGATGCATTCATCATTCCATTACTTCGCACTGACAGAGACGGTATGATCCAGGTTTGGTGTAAAAACAACGAGGTTGCCTGGTCAACACAAAAGAGATTGATCAAGTAAAAAAAAGAATTTGAACACCCAAATTGATGACCTATTCGACAGTTTCTGACTGGACATTGAGAGACGCAAACCTCTCACACAGGATACCGTGACGTACCCCATTGGTGTCTATAATTAATTCTTCTGCGCCGAAATAGCTCATAATCTCCTTAAGAAGTAAGACCCCCTGAAGGATAATGTCCTCACGTCCCTTTTCCATACCTGCCATTCTACTTCGCTCTGATATTGTTTTTGTAATTAGATGGTGGGCCATTTCGTCAATGCGTTTACTACTCAGTATCAATCCATGTATCTGTTTTTTGTCCCATTCTTTAAGGCCCTTGCTGATACTGCCAAGGTTGGTTATGGTGCCTGCTGTTCCAATGACTGATCTTACATGATTTTTGCGGGGAAAGTTTAGGGTGGACCTGATAAAATCTATTAACAATCGAATTTCATCACCTGAAGGTGGATCGTGCTTTATGAACATCTCGGTAAGCTTAACGCTTCCAACAGGAAAAGAGACATGATCGATAAAATTCTCTCTATTGCCGTAGATGATTTCTGTGCTTCCACCACCGATATCAATAATAACAATGTCTTCTTTTGAGTCTAAAAAATTTTGACGCACTGAGAGGTAGGTATAAAAAGCCTCTTCACGCTCGCTGATTACACGAATTTCAAAGGCAAGTTGCTCCTTAACAAGATCAATAAATATGGCACTGTTTCGCGCCTCCCGTAAAGCTGCCGTCCCTACACAGGAGATATCCGTAACCCTGGTTTTATCAATTACTGTCTTGAAGCCTCTCAACGCATTTATCGTTCTTTCCATTGCTTCAGATGAAAGAGAACCGGTCTGTTTTAGTCCCTCTCCCAGACGTGTGATAACGGCAGTATCATGGATTTCGTTGACCGTGTTCGTTATTTCCGCAATCATGAGAAGGATTGCATTGGTCCCTATGTCAATGGAAGCATAATTCATTTGACAACCCAATGAAAATCACACTATGATAGCACCCATGATTTCAACCGGCATGCTCTCGTCGACAGATTTTTCTGGTATCGTTGCTTTTATTTCAGGGATTCTCTCCTTTTTCAGTCCCTGCATTCTTCCACTCGTCCC
>MVQO01000006.1 GCA_002067585.1 Syntrophorhabdus sp. PtaB.Bin027 | reverse complement strand
AATCGGTATGATTTTTGGTGTCTTCGGCATTGGTTGTACCAATTATAATATTTTTAATAGTATAACCATTGTATCACTTCGTCAAGAAGTCTATCTTATTCTTTCTATAGGTAACGTGGGCGTCAGCCAGAGGCGTGACTCAATTTTCAGCTAGATGTCTGTACGCACTTTTTGCTGGGTTTAATTTGAGGTGCAATTCCGATAATAACGAGGGGAATAGCTGGAACGCCTCAACCTTGCCTGACGACATTATATAACTCTCCCTCGTAATATGCGACACCGGAACTCATTTCAGACTGAAGAGATTTCATGGGCAGTATTTCAATTCCCACATCAATCTGGTCACCGACGTAAAACGCTAGATGCTTTACGAACAAGTCATAAGCTACAAAAGAATACTTGCCGAATTGGACTTCAACGGCAACACGATCTTTCAAAAAGTCGGTTTGATTGTAACTGAAAATAGGTGTCTCTCCGGCATTTTCGATTTTTTTCTTCTGTTCTTACGCCGGCATTGTGATGGTTTTGCGGATTAGTCTTTCGTTCTTCGTGACCCAATAGCTGACCCGGCTCTCTTCCCATAAACGGGAACGGAGTAGTTGTGAAAACGCAGAATTCATGGCAACAGGGCTATAGAGAAGCTTGCCTTTCATAGTTTTTTCTTTAGACACCTTGGTCTTGCACGTTTCTGCTTTGACCGCTGCCACGACATCTTGTATTTCTTTCCACAGATTTGGTTGATGGACTAAAAGGAATTCCCAACCGTTCAGATGTGAGTAAGTTTCGACAATCTTCATTTAGTTGTATAACCTTTCTTTTTTTCGAGTAGCCTCATCTGTTTCGGGTCAGGTTTGGTCCAGGGGGCGATTCGTAAGCTGTTTCCGGCCCCCTCTGGATCGTATACGGGTTTATGCATCGGGCGAGTTCTCAGGGTTCCAACAAGCTCTCCGTGAATGCGCTGCCTTGCCAATTGTACGTACTTTTCAACCGTCTCAGCTCCTGCTCCTCGGCGATTATGACGAATGGCAGCAACGATGGTTGTGCCAGTTCCCAAGAAGGGATCGAATACCCAATCTCCTTCGTTCGTCATAGAAAGTACAAATCGCTCAATGAGTTCAACAGGAAACTGGCATGGGTGA
>MVQO01000005.1 GCA_002067585.1 Syntrophorhabdus sp. PtaB.Bin027 | reverse complement strand
AGGATGTGGCACCAACAGACAATCAAGAACATACTGAATAAAGCATCACAGGGCATATGAATAGAATCCATGAAACGCCTTATTAGTCATTCAAAACGCCTCCCAAGCTCTGCAATCAATTCCGGTCTTACAAACGTAGGCAAGGCACCGTTTATGAGGATCGTCTGACCGCTGACATACGCTGAAGCATCGCTTGCCAAAAACAGAGCAACATTGGCTATATCTTCGGGCGAAGCTATTCTCCTCAGCGGAATAGCTCTTAATCGTTGTTCTTTCATGTCAGGATGTTCCTTATAGTATTCTGCAATCGTAGGGGTTTCAACCGGCCCCGGTGCAAGGGCGTTTACTCTCACATTGTAGGAGCCAAGTTCGACAGCTAAATTCTCGGTGAGGTTTTTAACCCCTGCCTTGGCGGCGGCATAATTGGCGCCCAATGGATAGGGACCAAAACCTGCCATTGAGGACATATTGACAATACTCCCTCTCTTCTGTTTTGTCATGACTTTGCCAACAGTCCTGCAACACAGAAATGCACTTTTCAGGTTAAGGGCGACGGATTTGTCCCATTCTTCTTCGGACATTTCAAGTATTGCCTTTGTGGGGTACCCCCCTCCGGCATTGTGAACAGAAATGTCAATTCGTTTGAATCGTTCGAGTGTTTCTCTGACCACGCCGTCTACCTGTCTCGTGTCACACACATCCGCCGAAAGCGCAAGCGCTTCTCTTCCCATGTGGTGTACTTCTTGGGCAGTCGAGTTGGCAGAGGCTGAATCAATATCTACAACCACCAATTCAGCCCCGGCTTGTGCGAATGTCAAAGCTATTGCCTTGCCTATCCCTTGCCCGGCGCCGGTTACAATAGCCACCTTGCCTTCAATAAAAAACTGATTCATAATCTTCTTTTGAACTCTCTGATTATCCGATGATTTGTATTTCATCTACCCTCCTGTATGTCAGTATCAGAACAATTACTATTCTGATCTTCCTTTCTTAAAGGTTACAACCGTTGGCAAGAAACGACAAGAAGTTTTGTAATAGCCTCTTTAAAGAGAAGGGGATGATCTGTTTACTTATAAGAAGAAGACTTCAATTTTGGATACATGGCCTGTCAATCACCGACCGGTGATTGACAGAAAAGAGAGTTTACCGTTATCGACTTCTCCCTGAATGTTTGATCCCGTGGCACACCACGTAGAGCGTCATTTCAATTGGTAATCCGTGACCTTGAATTTGAACTATTCAAGGCAGAAATACAGATCGGAATTCCCACTGAACTCGCCAAAGGTTGCTATACTTAGAATAAAGAGAGATTATACACAAAGGAGATGATGCAAGATGCCTAGGCCAACTAATATTCTCGTGCCAACGGATTTTTCTGAATATTCGGACAGGGCATTACGGCAGGCGCTCGATATTGCAAAGCAATACGGGGCTAAGATTTACATCCTTCACGTCCTTCCCGAAGAAGTTTATCACGTTGGCGAACTTGTTGATTTTACCGGTGACACACTGCAAACAATTGAAAAGAATAAATTGGCAACGGCGAAGGAAAACTTGAAAAAGCAGCTTGATAAGTTTCCAGTGGCAAAAGAGACGGAGGTAGTAGCGGATGTCAAAAAAGGTTTATGTTATGAAGCGATCCTGGAAGAAGCCGCACAGAGGTCCATTGATTTGATCGTCATTGCCTCTCTGGGTCAATCGGGCATTGCAAAATACCTTATCGGAAGTGTGGCCAGGAACGTCCTGAAAGGGGCAAAATGTCCTGTGCTGCTGACAAAATGATGGAACGATCCTTTTTTGCCTGCTAATGTAGTCACTCTTCCCTGCCGTCCGGTCTCTGACAATTCTGCTTCCCCCTGAATCCCTTTTCTAAGAATACCCTGCCACAGGAAATCATCACAAATGTGTTTGACTTATACACTCGGTTGACAGATTTATTTTTGCTGCTATAAGAATAATATAGCCCGGACTTGCCGTTGGGCAGACGGCACTGTCGGGAAAGCGGGGAGTCGATAATGATGGCCGAACAACTAAAGGCAGGCGCACCTTTACCAGGTTCGGCCATTTGCGTTTTGAGCAGATAGCATCAAGGAGAAACTCTCGTGACGACGCACCTTGAAACTGTCAACACTGCAATTCCTTTCTTCCTTTGGGGGTTCTGCATTTGCAATCTCTTGCAGCAACAGAAAGAAACCAGCCGTAACAAAGAGAGGAGGAAGCCAAAATGCTTTTTATGATTATTTACACGTACGAACCAGAGCAAAGAAATGAAACAACCAAAAGGCGACTGCACCGACAGAGAGTCATTCCCGAGGGAATGAAGGTTATTGGGGAATGGAGCTTTATCGGTGGGGGCCGAGGTTTCATGGTAGTGGACGCAGGGGACCCCAAGTTGTTGCTAAGAACGTTCTCGGCATGGAGTGACCTCCTGAAATTCGAGGTCTTTCCCGTAATCGAGACAGAGGAAATCATGAAACTGGCAAAATCCGGCTATATTGACATAGAGGAAGCTCCTGTAATCTGAACCCGA
>MVQO01000004.1 GCA_002067585.1 Syntrophorhabdus sp. PtaB.Bin027 | reverse complement strand
AACGGTGGATTCCATCTTCGAAATGGTGATACCCGGTAACAACGAGGCCCTCCTCACCGGACTGGAAGGCGCAGCAGGAAGCTCAACTGTCAAAAGCAAAAGCAAATACTGATCTTTAACAGTAACAAAAAGAGTTGAGTTATTTCAAATAGATAGATACGCTCAAAAAGTTCTTGGCACCACAGATTATTCTATAACCCCCACATATGCGCCATGATGTTTCCCGGATGGCAGGGGGAAGGGCGACACCAACGGCCTGAAACACCTTACCACATGTACCCTTGTATTCTGTTCTGATAGTAAGTTTCCTTCCCTTGTCCTCCATGGTTTTTTCCTGCAAGGAGCAGAGATCCTGTTTGATATCGGCCCATTCGAAACCATGGCTGGCCTTCTGAAGCCTGTGATCCAGTTCTTTCTGGAGCACGAGGGCGAGGAAACTGCAGAACACATGACCTCTGATGGCTGCATCTCTGTGATGGAAGATGGGCCTTGTATCAAGAACAGATTTCATATCCCGGAAGACCTGCTCTACCTGCTAGAGTTCCTTGTATTTGAGGGCCGCCTGCTCGGCAGTCAATACCGCGTTTGTTATAAGCACCCACTTCCCGTTGAATCTTGCCTCATGCTCAATCTTCTGTTCGTTGAGAGAAACGGCACCATGATCCATGGCGAGATACTTCCGGTAGCCCTTGTTTCCAACAAGGGATTTGGGGTTGCTTGCAAGCTTCTCCCGCAAGGAGCGGTTATCAACCATAACTTCTTTGACCTTGAGAGGAGAAGGATCTTTGGAGGATACGCTTTACGGGCGGACCTCCCGGTAACGACCGGCACGGGAAGGAACCTCTTCCTTGATCTGTTTTACCATTCTCATCCGGGTACCCAGGATATAGGGGATATGTTCCTGTTCCAGATAGGCCATCGTTTCCTTGCTGATCATCCCCCGGTCGGAGACTATGCAGAACTTCCTGTTGGCGAAACGTCTTCCCAGCCGGTCCATTACGGGAATAAGACTCTTGACATCCGCAGCATTTCCCGGCCACATCTTTGAGCAGAGGGGATTCCCTTCGTTATCGAGAATAACGCCTACGATCATCTGGTGGAGATCGTGTCGATGGTCTTTGCTGTGACCGATCGTCTTTCTTCCTGCCCCCTCAAAGTAAAGAGAGGTGGTGTCGAAGAAGACCATGTCGTGACCGCTGAAAAGATCCCGGCGCAGATGGAACAGCTCCTCCTCGACGACATCTTTGGTGACCCGCGGCGAGAAGTGCGTGCGATCCGACTGGTCTTCCATCTCTTCCCAGAGATAGGCCATAGCCCGGTACAGGTGGTGGGAAGACAGGCCGTCTACGCCATGGATGCCGTTGCTTTGCCCTTACAGAACCATAAGCGCACGCTCGGAGAACCGGGAAAGGGAACGAATGAGGCCTTCAATATCTCCCTTGCCCTTCAGCTCATCAATGCGGCCTACTGTAGCAATAACCCGCTGGACGCTCTTTTTGTCCTCCCTGTGGTTTTCTACGATCTGGAGGTATTCATACCGCCCTGCCTTCTTGATTCTCGCAAACATGGGACTCCTTTATTGACACCAATCATTTACCGTTCCTAAGTATCATTGTCAATGATAACAAGCTATTTTATTGGCACCACTTTTTTTGAAAATGTGTCACTTTATGGGAGAGCGATCTAATAAAAACAAGGGGTTAGTGAGCTGGGTGTTTAAACAGCTGTAAAAGAAAAATCTTGCTACTTCCTGGGCCTTTGTCAAAAGATTGGTCTGGTCTTCATGGGGAAGAAGATGGCCTGCGGCCACAAATTCCATC
>MVQO01000003.1 GCA_002067585.1 Syntrophorhabdus sp. PtaB.Bin027 | reverse complement strand
GTCATTTTACCTTGTCAATCACAATAATTTCTTTGATAATACTTTCTAAAACTCAAATAAGGTCATACCTGACAATCGATAAAATGTTCAATTCTTATAAATTCTCAGTAATATGTTAAAACTCATACATTCAATATCATTGCGAAAGTAAGCACCCTGCACTGTTAACAGCATTAATAGTAATTCATTTTTTTGTTGCCACAACCAGGTTGTTTTACCTTTAGCTATGCGATAATAAACAGACGGGAAATAGACGTATCTAATCTTTCATTGCAAATTAGTGCGGATTGTTCGAGAATGAAAGCATGTCTTTAAAGCCGAAGATTTTTTTGAACCGTGGCGCAGATTTGATTGAGAGAAGAAATGGCGGAGGGCGTCTTGTTATCCTTGGTTTGCCCTTTTTTCTCGTTGGTCTTTTCGTCACACAAATTCCTTTTGGTTTTATCCCTGTCGAACTTGAGGCACGGCCTCTTGTTATGGCTATCCTGTGGCCTTTAGGACCTCTTTTTGCCGGAGCCGGATTCATCCTCATGTTCAGTCGCAGCGGTCTTGCAATTAATCGCCGAACATGCGTGGCGATACAATGGTGGGGTCTCCTCATTCCCATGAAAAAGAAGACATACAGTTTGGACAGTTTTACCAAGGTCAGAATAGAGCTTCGGACCGGCGATAAAAACTCTCCGGATGTTTTTATAATCAGCCTGACAAATACAAGCGCTCAGAGTCTTTTCTACATAGCAGATCTCTTTGACTATCATAAGGCACTCACGGCTGCCGAAGACTTGGCCCAATTCATGGGCAAACCTCTTGAGAATTTAGTGGTTGACCTTCAACAGGTAGAGCCAGGCGTATAGGTATGTTCCTGTTGACCCCAACTCGAAAATAAAGGACAATGATTAAAATTTGCTGGCAAATTAATAGATTATGATGGATCAAATGGAAACGATACTTGCAGTCATAACCGGCATAGGTCTGAGTGCAGCATGCGGGTTCAGGATATTTGTCCCACTCCTTGCCCTCAGTCTGGCTTCAAATTATGGCCTTATCACCCTTGCGTCCGGATTTGAATGGATAGGCGGCTACTATGCTATGGTCGCTTTTTCCTCGGCAACCGTCCTTGAGGTAATTGCCTACTACGTCCCCTGGCTTGATAACATGATGGATGCTATTGCTTCACCGGTCTCAATCCTTGCAGGCACTATTGCAACAGCATCGGTGATTACTGATCTACCACCATCATTGAAA
>MVQO01000002.1 GCA_002067585.1 Syntrophorhabdus sp. PtaB.Bin027 | reverse complement strand
GCCACACCAAACACCCTTTCCAAAACCACATTCGACAGTGTATTGGCAAACTTTGCACCAACCAAACTGCCCACTAAAAATCCTGCTGCTATGAAGGAGGCTATTCTGAGGTCCACATAACCTTCCTTATAGTACGTCCATGCTGCAAGTATCCCAATTGGCGGTATTAGAAGAGCAAGTGTGGTGCCCTGCGCTTGGTGTTGTGAGAGCCCAAATATGAAAACCAAGGCAGGTACAATTATAACGCCTCCGCCGATACCTATTAATCCACTCAAAACCCCTGCCACGAGGCCTAAGAGGACGTAGAGAAGAATAATGGTCATTCGGTAACCTCCTAAAATGTTGTTTACTCATGAAAATAAGAGATATTTTTACCTTTATACATGGCTATCATAACATAAATATATGGTTAACCAGTCAAAACATTAAACATGATTATACCAGAGGATCTCCACTGTTACAGCCCATTGCAACCTGTTGATTCCTGAGAAAAACATGTTTATGATATTCTCATTATGAGTCTGTTACAGATAAGGCTGGATATGTTGCAATGACACCGGTTACTTGTAAGGAGACAGATGGATTTGATTCCCTCGCAGAATTAGCGCTCGATCTTTATTGGTATTGGAATCATTCAGCCGATGAAGTGTGGGAGCTGCTCGACCCGGTTCTCTGGAAGCTCACTTACAACCCTTGGGTAGTGCTCCAGACTATCTCAAGAGATCGACTGCACCGTGTCTTGGAAGATCCCATTTTTTGTGAAAAGATAAAAAACCTGTTGCAGTCCAAGCAAGAACAGGAAAGGCCACCCACATGGTTTCAGCGTCACCACGCCAATTCTCCTCTAACGTCTGTTGCGTATTTTAGTATGGAGTTCATGTTGAGCGAAGCCCTTCCGATCTATTCAGGGGGTCTAGGCAATGTGGCAGGGGACCAACTAAAAACTGCAAGCGATCTCGGTGTACCGGTGATCGGAATAGGTCTACTGTACCAGCAAGGATATTTTCGACAGATTATCAATGTAGATGGTGCTCAGCAGGCTTTGTTTCCATACAATGATCCAGGTCAGTTGCCGATTTCTCCGCTTCGCGAACCTGATGGAGAATGGCTGCGTCTTCAAATCAAACTGCCGGGTTACTCGGTTTGGCTTCGCACCTGGCAGGTTCAGGTCGGAAGAGTCAAGCTCTTTCTACTCGACAGCAATGATCCGGCAAACTTCCCGACCCGCCGCGGCATAACCAGCGAGCTATACGGGGGAGGGGCTGAGCTTCGCCTCCAGCAAGAGCTTGTTCTCGGCCTTGGCGGCTGGCGGCTGCTTAAAGCGTTAGGGATCAATCCTGAAGTCTGTCATCTGAATGAAGGTCACGCTGCTTTTGTGGTTTTGGAGCGAGCACGAACATTCATGGAAGAAACAGGACAGCCTTTTGACGTTGCTCTGGCTGTTACCAGATCAGGAAACCTTTTTACAACGCACACTCCTGTTGATGCGGGTTTTGATCGTTTTTCCCCATCCTTGATCGAACAATATCTGGGCGGGTATGCCCAAAATAGGCTAGGCATCAGCCTTCAAAATCTGCTTGCACTGGGCCGGAATGACCCTAATGATTTCTCAGAGCCATTCAATATGGCCTATCTGGCGCTTAGGGGGAGTGGGGCTGCAAATGGTGTGAGCCGCTTGCATGGAAAGGTGAGCAGAAGGATATTTCAGGGGTTGTTTCCCCGTTGGCCTGAAAATGAAGTACCAATCGAACATATTACCAATGGGGTACACATGTCGAGCTGGGATTCTGAGGAGGCAGACGCGCTATGGACAGCAACGTGTGGTAAAGATCGATGGACAGGGGCACTCGACACTGTGGAGGGAGACATGCTTGCTGTCTCTGATTTGAGACTCTGGGAGTGCCGTTCTTCTGCCCGGCAGTCCCTGGTTGAATACGTTCGGGAAAGATATGCCCTTCAAATGCAAGCCTCGGGTTTTTCAGAACAGCAAGTTGAAGAAGCAAGGAACGCTCTTGATTTCAACACGTTGACTCTCGGTTTCGGGCGTCGTTTTGCACTTTATAAGAGGCCCAATATGCTTCTTCATGATCCGAATAGACTTCTTCGTATTCTTAACGATAAGAATCGTCCTGTTCAACTCATAATTGCTGGTAAGGCACACCCTGCAGACCAGAAAGGGCAGGCCCTGATTCAAGAGTGGACCCACTTCATTAAAAGACCTGAAGTGGGCAATCGCGTAGTGTTTCTCAGTGACTATGATATGCTATTGACAGGACGATTGGTGCAGGGAGTTGATGTATGGATCAATACTCCCCGACGACCATGGGAGGCATGTGGAACAAGCGGTATGAAAGTTCTGGTAAATGGGGGGTTGAACCTGTC
>MVQO01000001.1 GCA_002067585.1 Syntrophorhabdus sp. PtaB.Bin027 | reverse complement strand
TCCGCTAACAATAACGGGCATGAGAGGAAAAGCCTGGTCAGTGGCAAGAATGTAAAGTTTCTTGTATCCTTCCAGAAGATTTTGTATACCCGCCCATGTAATAAAAGCTCCTATGGCGAGCGTTACAAAGGTTTCAGCCCTGTATAGTCCGTAAGGAAATTTTGCGCTCTTCTTCCTTGATGCGAGCTGTAAACCAAACCATGACGCAAAGATTGCGAGGACATCAACGCCGCTGTGATAGGCGTCAGCAATGAGAATTTGTGACTGAAAAAGATAACCGATAACAAATTTTGCAACAGCAAGGAGAAAGATTACGATGGTAGCGGTAATGGCAACCTGTCGACCCTGTTTGAGTAGTTTCCTGTGTTCTCCGCTGCGTTCCATAGTCAAGAAAAAAGGCACTATTCAATTTTTAAAAACTGACGAGCCATAAACGATCCACACTGTGGGCACCTTCTTTGAAAACAAGGAACTCCCGGTTCGCGTGGGGCTACATGGCCACATTGAGGGCATACACACTCTGTGGGAGGACCCCCATGCCCCCATCGGCCGTACCCCCTTCCTGACCCAGAACTACTCATTCCTCCTGTTTTGTCTGCACCCCTTCTTCCTTTACCAAAACCAAACGGCATTTAAACCTCCTGAATATTGTGAGAATGGAATCTCTTATTCCTATCGCTTTGGTTTTCTATTTTCTTCCGTAAGGGCATATCCTGTTCACGCCTGCAAGCGAGCATACCCCTGCGGATGTAACGCCGTATACCAGATACTCTCTTTTATATTGCTGTACGGTACTCCATATCTTTTCAAAGGAACCATTTACCAGGGTGGTCCCTGTCATGAGAACCAGTTCAGATTCCTCGACAAGTTTTTCAGTCATTTTTTTGCCATCCCAGACATTTATGCCGTATTTTACAGACCCGATATTTTTACCATTTAAGTCAGTCACACGCACGTTTTCCGGCCCAAAGGTTTTGCTCAAGGCCTCAAGGATTGCAGGATTCAGGCCAATGAGGCCGACTTTTTTTGCTCTAAGCGTATTGTGAATGTGGGAAGAAATTTCAATAGCACACTTTTCCGGGTCCTCATCTTTGCAATGTAAGGTGGTTTCAATAATTTTACAATATTTCAAAACAGCATTCATTGTAGCTATAAAGACTGCTCTTTCGCCGCTATCTGCCAATGGTAGTGAAATTACGTCCTTCAATTTTCCAATAAATTCCCTGGGCGAATCGGTGAAAGCATGAGCTTTTGACCCTTGAAAATCAGCTTCTATCACACGCTCCCTTCCCTCCACAATAGGAAAATCCCTCCTGCC